>NZ_JARESV010000099.1:0-11033 GCF_046026985.1 Paraburkholderia sp. RL18-101-BIB-B | reverse complement strand
AAACCCACATGCGTTGCTATTGCACTTTCGTGGCCATTGACCGGATATTGACGAGACATTTGACCGTTAGCGATGCACGCGCATGAATTTGCGTTCAGCAATCTGGGCATAACACTGGAGTTGCGCCAGTTATGCGGCGCATCCACCGACTCAAGGTGGCATCTACAACATCAATCTAGTGGAGTCCTGATGAAGCACTTAAGCAAGCTCGCTGCATATTTATTTCCACACGACAGCGGCGATATTTCGCACAGCTGTTGCGGTCGCCTACAGTTCTCCAAGCTTCATCGAACTCCTCAGCGTTTTTGATTTTCGACCAGTCGATTGGCGAATCGCCCAGCAAGACACGAATCTGACGGTCTTTAGGGAGCAAGGCATTCACTTCGCGTACTTGACGAAAAAGCCCCTCAAAGACTGGGCGATCCCACACATCGTGGGGTTGCGTAGTGTTTTGCCAAGCTTGGCGGAGTTGATTTTCGGGTACGTCTTCTCCCGCAACGAACCGGTCCATCATCCCCTGATAAAGGGAATTGCCGCTTTCAACTACGATATCGTTCACGATGTAAGCAAATCTGGGGTCCCGGATCAGCGAAATTCGGAACGCATAAGCCTGTTTACATCCGTGGCCCCCGTCGCAAATAGCGACGACATTGTTGGATTTGAAAGCTTCGAGAATACCAGTGATCGGATCAATCGGACTTGCAGCTATCGTCATCGTCGTTGGCTCCATCTCTCAGGCGGCAAGCTTTAAGAATCCTTGACCATCGTGCATTGATGACAGCGTGACAGGCGGCAGAGTTCTGCGTGATGCATTTGGGTGGATGTCTGGACCCAACCAATGCGGCCTTCCTATGTGGTTCGACATGAGCTGGATCCCTTAAGCAGAGTGGGCCCGAACAAGCTCGCCCGATCTCAACCGCCAGCGCATTCCTCGATACAGCTCCTGTCGAGGATGATGGGCCGCATCGTTCAATCAGCGATCGGCTCTTCGTCCTCCATCGTATCGGCGGATTCAGCATTCTCAACCCGAGTCAAAACAAACTCGGCGACCGAGTTCCAGTGCCTCAATGCGGTCACTCGCCCGTCTTCCATCACGAACTCGAATGTCCTTTGTGGCCATTTCGGGTTGCGAAACTGAAGACCTTTGAACGGAGTTAAAACTTCTGCGGGAGCCTCTGGAAAGTGCAGCATGAGCTGGTTGTCGCGCCGCAGCTTGACCGAGCACTTGGCGCCGAAAGCAGCCTGGTACGTGCCGGTAAGCCGCTCGAGCACACTTGGCGCAGGCGCATCCGGAATCCACCGGTTGAGTTGGACCTACGCACAAAACTGCGCCCTGCGCCCCACCCGTGTCGCCGTGGCACGGCCCCCCACGCGAATGCCGTGATAGCAGGTGTTAACACAGCGATGACATTCGCGTACACGTGCCCGGACTCCTGGCTCACCATGACCGAGTGCAGCATCTGCCACATCCGAGTCAACGCAGACCATTTTGCTGTCCACCAGCGGTCGACCGGCGAAGGGAGGCGAAGAATGAACGAGTGTCGAAAATCACAATGAATACGGCTGTGTCAGGGTCCGTTCCAATCCGTTTTGATTCGCCCTAGTCTATGCCAGACAAGGGTTTCAAGGATTTCCTCCGCTCCTTGATCTGCGCAATCGACTGCACTAAACGCAACGAGCGAGATGGACACCTTCAGCGGTCGTTTGCCGCTTGCCTGACTATCACCGACGAGTGAATCGCGGAGCACAGGAGTTCATGCCAGTGGCCAAGCGGCAGGAGTTAAAGAAGCGAGCCGGTCGACACCGCGTTGATTTGACACGCCTCATATGGCCCAACTACGCGGTCATCACCCCAGCCCTTCCCTCCGTCTGCCATCCGCCATCTGTCGTCTGTCGGACAAGCCATGCTCCAGCGGTCGTGTAACGCCCGCCGGTGCCGACGTGATGCCGGGATCTATCGAGCAAAGTGCCACTAAGGTGGTACCTAGATCAGTAAAGAGCAAAAAATCCCTTCGCCGAGACAAACAAGTACAACCTATGTGCCACTTATGTTCAATGCACTCGCCAGGATGCGCGGCCGTAGTTAAGCGGGTCTCAACAGCACATACAAAACGTCATTCAACATCGCTGATATAGATATATTTCCAACCAGAGAAAACGGCTGTGTCAGGGATACACGACCGCACGTAAATCGTCGGAACCTCAATACCAAAGAGCCTGAGCGAGATGCCGCCCAGCGCGACCGTCATCCTTATACGCAACGCCGTGCGTGTGACTGCCATCTCAACAGAGGTCCTCCCTTCTTCACGCCGTCATCACGCCGACCACAAACGCGATTCGTCCTGTTCATGCCGGAAATTTTTCGTAGTCGAACGTACTCCTTGGCGCGGAAAATTTCTCTTGCACGCTCAGATCACATCGGTTAATCTTTTCGCTCAAATACCGCCGCACACCGGCATGAGGTTGATCAACCGATCGACCACCCCGATGTAGGAGCACGACTGAGTGCTCATATGAAGCCGAATTGTTTAGGTCAAGTGGTTCGACCTAGCCGTTGACCATGCAATAGCACTCCGTCACCGGGTGGGAATCATTGCAATGCGCGTACGGGCCACCGACGCGCATCGTGTCCGCGTATGAATGATTCATACGTTTCGGGCGACTTTCCCCGAAATCCAAATCCCAACGTAACGTATACGTCTCGCTGGCGTGACCTTTTCACCCACGAGACCGACAGACAAACCGGGCCGGGCCTTTGGCCTAACCGCGCATCAGCAAACTTCGACGCGATGCATCCTCTCTGCGCATTGCGCTCGTCGCTCCGCTGCCTAAAAACAGCGAATCAAAATTCGCCTTCGCAATTCAATCGACTCTAAGGCGTCGCACGTTGGCCGCGCGCGCGACGCTCTCCGTAATTGCATGACCGCGGCAAGTCGTGTTCTCGAGGGGACACGCACGGCACTACGCCGGCCATCTTTCACTCAGTGCATCGACTGATCCTGTTCGCTCAGGCGATGGAGCTTTACCAGTATTACGCTCAATCGGCAGCATCGCTTGCGATTCGCCGGTTGAGCGGCAACATGCAAGACACGCACGACGGACCTAAGCACCCCTTGGCGAATATTCCGGACGCCACTTGCATTGGTGCAAGACAAACCCGCGGGGAGTGCACGTCCACCAGGAACTCTCCACAACTAACCTGATTTTCAACGACGACAGGAGCGCAACTCATGTTTAACGAACCCACCTTTGGGATTCAAAAACCGGTAGCTATCGGGGTCGATGTCGGCTACTCCTCGACCAAGTACGCATTCATGCACGATGGAGAGGTCTCAACCGGGAGCTTTCCGTCTGTTAGCGTTCGCGCGCCGCAGACCGCGTTGACGGCTGGCATGGAGGGAATCGGAGTGCGCGAGGCTGATGTCAGAATCGACCTAGAGGGAGGCGAGAGCTTTCTGGTCGATACGTTGGATAGCGAAGTTGTCTCGACCAGCACGACCCGCAGCGAAAACGACGACTTCGCGACGACCGAAGAGTACCGCACCCTGGTCCTGGCCGCACTCGTCAAGTGTGGCTTCAGGAATATCGACCTGCTGACGTTGGGTCTCCCATTTCACACGTTCCACGCCTACGCGTCGCTGCTGATCAAGAAATTTCGCGGTGTTCACAGCTTTGGGCATGGCACATTCACGATCAACGATGTCGCGGTTCTCCCTCAGCCGCTCGGCTCGTACGCGTATTTGCGCGCGACAGCTCCGGATGCATTTGTGAGCGGGACATCGTGCGCGGTCATCGACTCGGGCTGGGGTACGACGGACACGTTCGTATCTTCGGCCAGCTTTAAAATCGATCGTCAGCGCTGCGGCGGTTTGCCAGGAGGCGCAGCCCTTGTCCTTCGCGAAATTGCATCGCGACTGCAAGCTAACTTTAAAGGGCGCTTCACCAATATTGACCGGATCGACCGTGCGATAGCTCAAGGCACCCCCCTCTATCACAACGGCGAGCAGATCGACCTCAAGCCGTATTTGCAGGACGCCGTTCACGTCACGATCCCGGTTTGCCGGTCGGTTCTTACCACGCTCCGGACAACCGAGGATCTCACCGTATTCGCTGCGGGAGGCGCGGGGCACTACTACCTCTCTACTCTGCGCGACGTACTTGGGTGTAAGGTCAAGCTTCTGGATCAACCCCGTTTTACAAATGCCATCGGTTTTCTACTGGCAGGGCAATCGGCGTGCAAGGCGCGCTCATGAAATCGCACAAAATTCAGGTCACGACAAATTCGGCCGGCCAGCCCAACCTGACCGACCGTCTTGACCGTGAGCCTTCCCCACGGCGGCGCGCAGATCTCATCAAACATCTCGCCGAGCTCGGGGCCATGCTCGAGAGTATCGGGCTCACTAACATCCTGGGCAGCACAACCTCCCGGTCAGACGGCACCAAGATGAGAATAGTGCCGTCTCCCAAAAGCAAACCCATCAAAGGAGAACTGGGAGACGACTTCTTCACCAACGCTCTGGCCGACTACATGCCGGGCTCATCGCGGACCTCTGAAGAAGAACCGTCCTAGGGACTGTTCCCACAGATTCGCATCTTCACGGAATTGCAGCGCGACCAGATCGTTCGTATCTGGAGCAAGGCGGTTTCGATGGATGACAGCGAGGGAAGAAAACGGACCTCAAGCAATCGGAAAATCACGACGTGGATGGACCACCAGGATTCACATGGTTACCGCGGATGCTCGAACAACAATAATGTTCGCACTCTCTCCGGGTCAGGCGGGTAATGGACCACGAAGGCGAGCCCTGTTGCAAAGCCTTGTGCGGTCCGATCGGTGGCTGCCCCCACTCATGGAGAAGGTATATGAAGGCGACAAGACGCGACAACTCGCGCCTCGCCCCCGGCTTCATCCCTGTTGTTCCACCCAACAACCAACCTTCCTGAACCATGGGAATTCGACCGCGAAATGCACAAGCGCAGACTCGAAGTCGAACGCCGGGTTCGTTGCCCCAAAAACTTCCATCGTGTCTTCTCCCGATTCGACACGCTGGACCTCATGCTCCTCGCTTTCATCAATTTCGCGCTCGTTGTCAAAGGATTCAGATAGTGTGAACGGCCCCGAAGAGAAACTGCCTCACCAAGACAGGTACACCGGAGCTGCCATGGAACCGGTTGTGCTCTCCTCGAAGCTTCTATGAACTACCGCGCGATCCCTCGCAGTACGACATGTTGCATCCAGACAACAGCGAAGCAGGTATGCCACAAAATCTTTTTTTACTTATATACTTGTCACCAGCTGCTAGTCCAGCATGAGTCCTCCGGGACACCGCTTCAGAATTAACCTATCAAAGACTGCTCATCCGCCCAGGACGGGCAGCTCATACAAGTAAAATCCGTCTTTTTTCGAAGACGATACCTGCTTCTCGCCTGAGAGGTGGGTTGGCGTTTCCTCCCGACCAGAAAATCATCCAGGCCAATTGCTGGCGTGCTTCGACGTCCCATGCAGAGACATGTTCGACGGACGTGGCGTAGCGTCGTTCGGGCCTGGAGCGCAGAGCAATTGGGATCGCACTTCCGATGTGATCCGCCGCCCCCTCAAGAGACCGCAACTCATCAAGCATGTGCCAGAGCATCCTGCTCGTCACTAGAAATGGCTCTCGCGCCGCAGTCGCTGCCCCTGGTCAGGGCTCCGCATCAACCCGCAAAAGTTCCTGACCCGTCGTCCACTCGTGGCGGCGGCGGCATTAGCCGCGCGGGTTGCATCCCCCCTCGGGGATGCGACACTTCCTTTACAGAGGTCGATGCATGCGCACACGCAACAAACACTCCAGGCTGAACCGGTCACCGATTGTTGATCAGATCCGCCGGTTCACAACGGCCCGCCTGAAGGCGTCGGACAGGCGCGCCTATTCGCTTCAGAAACTCGCCGACAACATCGAAGCGCGGTTTCAGATCAAGGTTCACAAATCGACAGTCCAGCGCTTCCTCAAGACGCTTGGACTGCATTTCGCGTGGGAGAAATCGAAATGACCAGAAAACCGATCTCCGCCGAACAGTTTGCACGCTCACGTATCTCGGCTGTCCTGGCCCTGGGGCAATCGAAGCCTGCGCTTGGCAGTCTGGTCGATAACGTGATCACGTCCGTTGGCACTGCGCGCAACTTCGAGCAGTGCCTGCGGGATTTCCTGCGGTGGCGGATTGCACAAAATGTCAGTATTGACTGGCCAGTCACGCGCGCAGAAATGGAAGCTTACCTGCTTCATGAGAGCTCGCGTTGGCGCCAGAAAACCTTGGATCAGCATCGCCAGGCGTTGAGTCTGGTGTTCAGCGTAGCCCTGACTCACTTCGACGCCGAGGTTCCGACTATCACCGAGGGACGGGCATATACGCTTGATGAGATGGAGCGGATCGCAGGTCGTCAGGCACCGCACAATGCGCTCGCAACCCGGATTGCGTTTCACGCAGGTGTCCGGGCCGCAGAGCTGTACGAACTGCGGGAGGCCCACGAACTTGCGCGAGAGCCGAACCGTCCGTGGCGCAATGATCTGTTCACCGGGATGCCTGAGGGCGTCATCTACCGGGTCATCGGCAAAGGTGGGCTGGCGCGCAGCATTCTGATTCCTCTTGAATTGCATGTGCGACTACAGTCTCTGCGGCTCGACACGCCCACCCTCGTCATCGATCGCCAGGTGCATCGAAAAGTACGTTTCCAGGTTGGTGGTGGACAAGCTACTTCGCAATCCTTTTCATCAGCCAGCAATCGGACACTGGGTTTTTCTTACGGGTTCCACGGCCTGCGGCACCGCTACGCACAAGCTCGTCTCGAGACGCTCTTGAGCATGGGCCTGGATCCATTGGACTGCCTGGAGATTTTGTCCCAAGAACTGGGCCACCTCCGCCCTGATATTTCACTTGTCTATACAACCCGGAGAAAGTCAGATGCCACGGAGAACTGATCGTCCGAAAGGGATGCGCGCGCGCCGCGATCGAAACGGGGCAGTCACCTATTATCTGCTGCGCAAGGACGGCTCAAAACTTGTACTGGGCCAGAACTTTGAGCTTGCCTGTGCGCAATGGGTTCACGAACAGCAATCGCGCGTCGCGCTCGCTCGTCCCGCGACTGCAATCGAACTTCTTCACGGCTTTGAACAGTGCTCATTGCCCTTGGCAAGCAGACAGGCCACCGCTCGCCGGCGCAGCGAAATGGAAACACTCCGGGTTTTTTTCACTGAACACGGGGACCCCAAGCTTGAGGAGATCACGGGCGAGGGTGTGTTTCTGCGGTGGTACGGAGGCGCCGTTCGTCCAGGCCAACCCGACTCTGCCATCCGGATGTTCAGGTTGGTGTGGAAATCCGCGTCGAAACTCGGGATCGTTAGCACTAGTTGCCCGTGGAATACCTTCGATTTGCGCAAAGCTCAACTGAAGATGGAAGCGGCGGACGTCGTCCGTCACTTCGCATCGGCCCCACTGTCGGAACTTCTCGAAGACCTTATGGGAAGGACTGCGGTGACCACTGTCGAGTTTCCGGGCGCTGTGGACTCGGACTCCGCAGAACGCCTGCGAGTTGAACTCTCGCATGCTGCATCCCGTGCGGTGATGATGCTGCGTAAGTCCGGTCGCCCTGATCTTGTGGCACCGGTGTATCAACTCGAAATCAACGATTTGCTCGCGCTGCGGAGATCAACTTGCCTCGCACTGATTCGTCCTCCGGGCTCCATTCTTCTGCAACATCAACGCGCCGAAATACTGGCCTCGATCAAGACGAAGACCAAATGTTCTCACGATGCAGATGACGTGAGTGCGTACTTGGCTCAAGGACCACGAGACCAGGAATACGAGCCGATGCCCGTCCTCGCACAAAAAGATTCGCTGGAGGCAACAACATGGCCGACCGACTGATGACGAATGAAGAGCTGAAACGCGTGACCGGCAAACAGCGATATTCAAAGCAGGCCGAATGGTTCCGGCAAAAAAACGCTGTCGTGCTTACCTGGGATACATTCTAGGCCTTGCAGGAGCGTCGGGCCGGGCTCAGGACCGTGTCACTGCCGAGAGACCCGACTCCGCCTGTTTATCTTTTGCGCAAGGGGTGAATCATGAACGCGAGGCGAAGGACCCGGCCCGATGGATTGCCGGGCCGGGTCTACGAGAAAGGCGCGTCGTACTATTGGGTCCGACCCGACAACCGATGGATTCGTCTGTCGAAGGTCCTCGAGGGTGACCTGAAAATGCTCGAACGCCTGGCAGAAGAAAAGCGTCGGTTCTAGCCGGTGTTTGAGGGGCGCGGCAATCTTCCGGCAATCATTTCCACGTACATGGACCAGAAGGCGTCCACCTACGCCGCATCGTACCGTGACGAGTGGAAACGCCGCGGCGAAGGTGTACGCAGTTATTTCCGTGACTGGAACGTTGAACGTATCGACGCTGCAGCCGTTGAGGATTTCCTGCTCAACAACTGGCCGGACAAATTGCCAACCCAAAGAGCAATGAAGGCGTGGCTCTCGACGTTTTTCAGTTGGGCGGTGCGAAAAAAACATGCCATCGTCAACACGACGCGTGAGGTCAAGATCAAAAAACCGAAAAAGCGCAACGTCTATATTCGTGACGACCACTTCATGGCCATCCGCGAATGGCTCCTTAAGTATTCCTTCACTCTGTACGAAGGTACGCCCCAAGCGCGCGAGGTAACCGGGAGCGTGCCCACCGGCCCGATGATGCAATGCATGATCGACCTGTGCTTTCTGACCTGCCAGCGTTCCACGGACATTCGCACGCTGACCTGGGAGCAGATCGACAGCGAGGCCGGCGTGATCCACCTTCTTCCGTCGAAGACGGAAGACTCGAGCGGTGAGGCGGTCGACTGGCCATTGATGCCCGACATCAATGCCGTGCTTGGTCGTGCGAAGCTTCTCGCACCTGCATTTGGCCAGAAGTATGTGATCCGGGACAGGCGTGGCAACCCGAAGACAGATCAGGCATGCCGTGACGCCTGGGAAGGGGCAATGGCACGGGCCGGCCTCGCAGACAAGCCCTATACGATCAAGGATATCCGGGCAAAGGCAATGACGGATGCCAAACGGGCGGGCTATGATCTGGACGCGCTGCAGGTGGCCGGCGCGCACACCGACCGCTCGACGACTCAGGGGTATATCAAATCGCGGGAGGTGCCGGTGTCGACCGTTGTACTGCACCTTCCGCAGGGTGACGCGGCCTGAATATTAGAAATTTCTAATATTCTTTCTGCTTTGACCAAATTTCAGGCACCAAAGAAAAAGCCGCACCGCCTTACGGCGTGCGGCTTTGATCTTGGTCGGGGCGAGAGGATTTGAACCTCCGACCACCTGCACCCCATAACGGTATATGCACGTTCGCCAGTGTCCGCGAGCGTTCGATATATCATGCAACCCATTGATTTACCTAACTTAAATGCATTTTCGTCGTTCGCCAAAGTTCGCAAAATCATGGTGTGATCCGGCGCATTTTCGGGTAGATTTCAGGTACGGGCGGCGCACGTCCGCATCCGGACCAGGGATACCAACATGACAAAACTGACCGTGCGGGATATCGAGGCCGCGATTGCGGCGCAGCGTGTGAGCGACGGCAAGCCACGCAAGCTGACCGCCGACACTGGATTGCGGCTGCGCATCGCCCCCACCGGCACTGCGGTCTGGTGCGTCCTCTACATGATCGAAGGACGTGAGCGCGAATACCGCCTGCCCGAGCCCTACGGGACTGGCAAAGGGCACTGCTCGTTGGCGACGGCGCGCGAGCGGGCTGCCGAAATCCGCGCGCTCGCACGCAGCGGTATCGACATCCAGAAACAGATCGAGGACGCCCGCGTGGCTGCGGCAGACGCGCTGCAGCGCGAGCGTGAAGCGCTGGCGGCACGCGAGCGGCGCCTAACCGTCCGGGCTCTCTTCGAGCGCTGGGCCGAGCTCGAACTCGTGGGCCGCAAGGACCGCGGCGCGGAAACGCGGCGCGGACTGGAAAAGGACGTGCTGCCATCAATCGGCAACCGGTACGCGGATGACATCAGGCGCCGCGACGTCATGGATATCCTCGACACGGTGAAAGCGCGTGGTGCCAATCGCCTTGCTAACCGACTGCTGTCTGAGCTGCGCCAGATGTTCGGCTTTGCGCTGGTGCGCGAGATCGTGCTGGTGGACCCGACCTTCGGCATCAAGAAAAGCGACGTGGGCGGCAAGGAGACTGAGCGCGACCGGGTCATCCGCCTGCTGCCAGGCCGGCTTGCCGCCGCCAATCTGCTGGATTCCACAACTCACGCGGTGTGGGTCATGCTCTCGACCCGCTGCCGCATCGGTGAACTTACCGGAGCGGCGAAGGCCGATATCGACCTCCGGGCCGGCGTCTGGGTTCTGCCTGAGACGAAGAACAGAAAGCCCCACACGATCTATCTCAGCGACTGTGCGAAGCGCCACCTGCAGGCATTACTGGCGTCGTCGGCCGATCCGGTGCGCCTCTTTCCGTCTCATCGGATTGAAGGCACCGTGACACCCAAATCGATCACCAAGCAATTGCATGATCGTCAACGTGGCAAGGAAAAGACCAATGGGACCAAGCTGACCAACACCCTGATGCCTGCCGGGCGGTAACTGGACGCCACACGACCTGCGCCGTACCGGTGCCACGCTCATGGGAGAACTGGGCGTGCGTCCCGATGTCATCGAGAAGTGCCTAAACCACCTGGATGAGAACCGCATGAGGCGGGTGTACCAGCGCGCCGTCAAGAAAGAGGAGCAGATGGAGGCATGGCGCAAGCTTGGCGATCGGCTCGATCTGCTCACGCGCGTGGACGCCGACAACGTGACGATCCTGAAATCCGCGTGACGGTATATTACGGATCCGCCCGCGCAAGCTCCGCGGTGAATCCGCTGTCGTCAGGAGTGTGATCGACGCGACTGACGAGAGCAGGAGACGAACATCGCCTTGCGGCGTGCTCGCGACTGCTCGGGGGGCGTCAGGCTAAACGCATGTTATCTGGTGGGGGGGGCGCGGGCCCCCCCCCCCCC
>NZ_JARESV010000098.1:0-11916 GCF_046026985.1 Paraburkholderia sp. RL18-101-BIB-B | reverse complement strand
GGTGCACTGCTCGCGGGTGGGGACTCCAAAACCGGCAGGCGACGACACCGACGCCTGCTATTGACGCCCGACCCCTCGCTCACGCGCAAGCGGATAAGCGCGCATCGCCAGCCTGCTCGCCTTTGCCGAAAACGCGTTCCACGAACCGTCATCGTGCCGGAAGAAAACGATGGCGGATCCGACCGACCTTAACCTCCCCATGCTGTCACTTTCGGTCCGAAACGCCGGAATTTCGGTTGCCTAATAGACAAATTTTCGAAATAAATTGCCGCCAAAGCATCGCCCATCCGTCGCGCCCAAACGCCGAACTCAATTGCGCCTGCGCGACGCCAGCGCGCCGAGGCTAGAAACTCAGGGTTTCGTGTGCCTTGACGATGTCGCCGGCCACGGTCTCGATCTGTTCGCGTTTGAGCATCGCCTGTGAGCGCAGCAGCTGATACGCATCTTCTTCAGACATGCCGCGCGAGTCCATTACGATCCGGGTGGCCTGCTGGATCGCCCGAACTTTCGCCTGCTTCTGCTCAAGCCGCTCGATGTATCGCTCACGTGCGCGGGATGCCTTGAATTGTGTGAGCGCGACGGCGATGGCGGTCAATAACCCAAACGAGCGGACCGGCGACGGGATCGTAGCGAACGCATTCAACCGCAGCACCGCTTCGATGGTGATCGGATTTTCGTAAGTCACGACCGGAATTACAGGCGGCGACGTGCTGGTTCCGAGCCACGGATAATCGACTGACAGCGTCTCAGGACGCATCGCCATGACGACGAGGCCGGTGTCGCAAGGCAGGCTATCGAGGCGCGGCCAACATACCTGCACCTCACAACCGATGCGCTGAAGCTGCGCGAGCAACTCTTCACCGTCCTGATCCTGCGGATGAATCACAACGACTTTTAGCGAACGCAGGTCGCGCAGGATCACCGGCGTCTGCGCGGTCCCCTTCATCGATCCGCTCCCGCGCGCGCGAGTTGAGGATGCGCGTGCGCGGTCCACGCTGGCGTGCTGTGAGAGACGACGTAGGGATCCGCCTTCACGCGTTCGGGCGCGCGCCCGATGATATCGAAACGGCCATGCGCGTCGACCCGGCCGATCAACGGGTGCAGGTATGTGTGGTTATTGTGCTCGTCGATACGCACGCGGCCTTGCGGCGCGTCGAATTCGAGTCCGGGCAACACGCGCAGCAACAGCGTCGGGTCGTCGGAGCCGACGCGGCGGATCGCATCCGCGAGCAGATGCACCTGGAAATAGGAGGCTTCCCAGCACATATTGGTCGGCTGATCGTCGCCGAAGCGAGCCTGATAGCGGGCGACGGCGCCGAGGTTCGCGGCTGTATCCACACTCTGGAAGTACGCGGCTGAGGTGATGTGTCCTTGTGCGAGGTCGTTTCCCATTACTGCGATTTCGGCTTCACTGGTCATGTGGCTAGCGATAGGTGTGCGGTACGGATCGAGCCCGACCTGCGCAAACGCACGGTACAGATGCGGAATGCCTTCTCCCACTACCGTGGAGAAAATGAAGTCGGGTGCGAGTTGCTTGATCCGCTTTGCGGCATCCAGATAACTCTCCCACGGCGCATCGAGCGACAGATAGGTTTCGTCCACCTTTTCTCCGCCGCGTTCGAGAATCAGATCGCTCATCACGCGATTCGACTCGTATGGGCACACATAGTCTGAACCGATCATGCTCACGCGTGAGCCGAACTGCGTGAGCATGAAACTGGCGAGCGGCAAGGTGTTCTGATTTGGCGCCGCGCCAGTGTAGATCACATTACGGCTGTATTCGAAGCCTTCATACGGAGTCGCATAGAAGAGCAGCGCATTGTGCCGTTCGACAATCGGAATGACCGCCTTGCGCGTGCTGGACATGTAACAGCCAACGATGATCCGAACCCGGTGTTCGAGAATCAATTGTTCTGCGAGGTCGGCATAACGCCGCGGCTGGCATTGCGGATCTAAACAGACGAGTTCAATCTCGCGTCCGGACACGCCGCCTGCGCGATTGATCTCCTCCACTGCAAGCATTGTGGCTTGCAGTTGAGTGAGTTCCGCGGCCGAGGTTACGCCTGAGCGTGAATACAGGACGCCAATTCTGATTGGGTCCGAGGTACGGCTGGCATCAATACGAGTCATTCGTCAAAACCAATGGTCGCCAGGGAAGTGCACTGTTTGTGCGTGTAGCACGTGACTGGTGCGCACTCGCACTGACTTTGTGCGGTGCTCAAGCAGTCAGTCGCGCAAAGTGCTTTATTTATAATGCCTCCCGAGTTGACCGGGACGCAACTAATCAATTTGCACCCGCTGCGCAAAAGGGTTTTGCGGCACGCACCCCCGCCAAACGCAAACCGCTGGCATGGCCATTGCTTCTACGGTGACGCTGACCCGCCGTGCATAGCGGTGACCCACAGCATTTATTTCGCTGTTCGAGACAAAGGCGTCTTGAGCGGCACCGGCCAAAAAAGCCCGAATCCAGCTTGTCTGGTTTCGGGCTTTTTGCGTTTGCGATTTCTAATCCATGTCGGAGTGAAGCAAATGAAAAGACGTACTTTCCTGTCGGCAGTCGGCTCCGGATTGGTGACCGCTGCGGGCACTGCGCTACCTAAGGCTGCGTTTGCCGCGGGAACCAGCGATCCGATCAAGCTCGGCCTGCTGTTTTCGCAATCGGGCACGATGGCCAATGGCGAGTCGCTGCTAAAAGATACGGCGCTGATGACGATCGATCAGATCAACGCCAAGGGTGGCGTGCTCGGGCGCAAGCTTCAGGGCGTTGTCGTCGATCCGGCGTCGGATTGGCCCATGTATGCGCAGCTCTCGAAGCAATTGATTCTGCGCGACCAATGCGCGGCGCTGTTCGGCTGTTGGACATCGGTGTCGCGCAAGTCGGTGTTGCCGGTGGTCGAGTCGCAGGACAGTCTCTTGTTTTATCCGCTTCACTTCGAAGGCGAAGAGCAGTCGAAGAACGTCGTCTATCTGAATTCGCCGCCGAGCAGCTCGGTGCTCCCGGCGATCAATTACCTGATGAGTGACCAGGGCGGCGGTGCCAGGCGCTTCTATATGATCGGCAGCGACTACGTCTGGCCACGCACGATCAACAAGATGCTCAAGGGCTATCTGAAGACCAAGAACATTCCGGACTCGGCATGGCGCGAACATTACGTTCCATTCGGACAGTCGAACTTCCAGACCATCGTGCGCGATATCAAGGACTTCGCCGCGCAACCGGGCGGCCAGGCCATCGTCGTGATGACCGTGGTGGGCGATTCGATTCCGGCGATGTTCAAGGAAACGATCAATCAGGGCGTGCGCGCCACCGATATTCCGATTCTTGGCCTGGACGTGGTCGACAGCGATCTAGAAGGTCTCGATACGAAGCCGCTGGTCGGCCACCTCAGCTGCTGGTGCTATTTCCAGAACGTCGATACGCCGCAGAATCGCCAGTTCAAGAGCGACTGGAAGACCTACGTCAGCGCGCATAACCTAAAGCATCGGCCGGACATGGTGATCGACCCAATGGTGTCGACCTACCTCGGCATCAATCTGTGGGCGCAGGCTGCCGCGAAAGCGCATTCCACCGGCACAGACGCGGTGCGCAAGGCGCTCGCGGGTCAGTCGATGGTCGATCCGGCAGGTTACACGGTGAAGATGGATGCTTCCACGCAGTACTTGTGGCGGGGCGACATGATCGGCTCGATCAACGCGACTCAGGGCTTTGACATTTTGTGGAAGTCGAAAGACATCGAGAGGCCCGTGGCATTTAGCCCGTTCATCGGCAAGGCTTGACAGTCCCTGTCGCACAGTCAGCAGTTGTGGGACCGGCATACGCAAGGATGCCGGTCCCCTAGCAGGATCGAATGGAAATACCCATGATCAATTTCAGGCAGATCTTTTTCGCGATCGCTTGTCTGGCGCTTGCTTGGGCCACTACCGCGAGCGCCGCACCGGGCCGCGCTGCGATGCTCACGTCGTTCTGCTCGACGAACGGCGATAAGGCCGCTGTGCTAGAGCAACTCGTCGAAACCGGCGTGTCGGACGATACACACGAGCGTGCGTGGGCGCGTCAGATAGTCGGTGCGATCCGTAACGGCGCGCTCCTGTGCGGCGCCGACGGTCAGGCGACGCTGCAAGGAAACCCTGCTCTCGACGCCGCGACCCTCCAGCCGCGTGCCAATGGGCCGGCGGATTCGCCCTATGTGCCGAGCATCGTGATGATGCGCAAGCTCGCAGTCGTGTCGGCGGAAATGGACCTGTTCTCGCCACAGGAAGACACCCGCGCGACGGCCGCGCGGCAAGTCGACAAGTTCTTTGCATTGCTCGATCCCACTATCGTCGCCCGTGCGGTCAGCGCGCAGCACGACCCGGATATCGCGACCGTTCTCAGGCTGGCGCTGGCCAAGCGCGGACTGAACAGCAACGTCAAGGCGGACCGCCTGGCGGCGATCAAGGCTGTGGCCGAGGTGCCGAGCGAAACCGCGCGTACCGCGCTGGCGAACTTTGCGGCGCAAAGTTCCGTGAGCTCGGATCCCGACGTGCTGGCTGCAGTGCAAGGCGCGATCCGCAACATGGATACGTGGCTGTCGCTCGGCAAGGGCTTATCGATTCTGTTTAGCGGCTTGAGCTATGCCGGCGTGTTGTTGCTGACGGCGCTCGGTTTGTCGATCGTGTTCGGCCTGATGGGCGTGATCAATCTCGCGCATGGCGAATTCATCATGATCGGTGCGTACGCGACGTATCTCGTCGAACGTTTCATGCAGGCGCATCTGCCGGGCCTGTTCGACGCCTACATTTTCGTAGCGATTCCCGTGGCGTTCGTGATCTGCGCAGCGTGCGGCATGCTGCTCGAATTCTTCGTCATTCGGTTTCTGTATCGCCGGCCGCTGGAGACGCTGCTTGCCACATGGGCGGTCAGCATTGCGCTGATCAAGCTGATTCAGGTGCTGTTCGGCTCGCAGAACGTCGAGTTCATCACGCCCGGCTTTCTCAACGGCGGCATGCAGGTCGCGCCCGGCTTTTTCGTGACCTACAACCGCGTATTTGCAATCGTGCTCGCCGTGCTGATCTTCGTGGCGACCTTCGCCGTGGTGCGCTTCACGAAGCTTGGGCTGCTGATGCGCGCCACCACGCAGCTGCGCGACATGGCGCGCTGCCTTGGCGTACCCGCCGAGCGCGTCGATCGCATCGCGTTCGGCCTGGGCGCCGGCCTCGCGGGACTGGCCGGCGTGGTGCTGACGCAGATTGCCAGCGTCAATCCGTCGATGGGCACGGGCTTCGTCGTCGACTCGTTCATGGTGGTGGTGCTCGGCGGTGCGGGCAGTCTCGCGGGGACAGTCGTGTCGTCGCTCGCGCTCGGCGAAATCAACCAGTTTATCGAACCGTTCTACGGGGCAGTTGCCGCCAAGGTGGCTGTGCTTCTGCTCATCGTGCTGATTATCCAGAAGCGCCCGCAAGGACTCTTCGCATTGAAGACCCGCGTATGAATACGTTTCCTGATCCGCGTCACGGCGGGAGAGTCACCTTGTCGGCGTTCGCAACGAAATGGCTGGGCCAGTCCGTGGAGGTCGGTATCGTCCCGCTGCTGGTCCTGCTGGCGCTCTATTTGCCCTTTGCCTATTTTGTGATTCCGGAGTCGAATGCGTTGCATCTGTCGCTGTTCGGCGTCAACCTGATCGGACAGATCATGTGTTTCGCGCTGCTCGCGCTGGCGCTCGATCTGGTCTGGGGTTATGCGGGCATCCTGAGCCTCGGGCACGGCATCTTCTTCGGCATAGGTGGCTATATGATGGCCATCTATCTGCTGAACGGCGCCTATGCCGAAACGCACGTATTGCCGGACTTCATGCAATACATGGGCGCGAGCGACTTTCCCGCGGTATGGAAGATGCTGTCGCGGCTCGATGTGACGATCGTCGGCACGATCATCGTCACCGTGCTGGTCTCGGGCGCGTTTGGCTTCGTCACGTTCCGCTCGCGCATCAATGGCGTGTATCTGTCGATCATCACTCAGGCGCTCACGTACGCGCTGATGCTGCTGTTGTTCATCAACGACGTGGGCCTCGGTGGCAACAATGGCATGACCGGTTTTACGAGCATCGCCGGTCGCAAGATTGCCGATACGTCCACGCAGATAGGCCTCGCCGTATGTTCGTGCCTGCTACTGGTGGTGGCCTATGTCGGCGTGCGTTTTCTCGCGCGCTCCACTTTTGGCCGGGCGCTGATCGCGGTGCGCGACGACGAAGCGCGGATGCGTTTTCTCGGCTACCGCACGCATACGCTGAAGCTCTTCGCGTGGTGTCTCTCGGCGGTACTCGCGGCGTTTGCCGGAATGCTATATGTGCCGCAGGTCGGCATCGTCAACCCGACCATCGTTTCGCCACAACTGTCTGTCGAGATTGCCGTGTGGGTTGCCATCGGTGGGCGCGGCACCCTGATCGGCGCGATCGTCGGAGCTATCGTGATCAACGGACTCAAGTTCTGGCTGACCGCGCAACTGCCGGCGCTGTGGCCGTTCATTCTTGCTGGCGTGACTCTCGTGATCGTCGTCTATTTCGGCAATGGCCTGTGGGGTACGCTCAAGGCCGCCGGCGGCGAAAGCAGGGGGGGCGGCCAATGAACCATCCACAACCGGCCACCGCCATCTACATCAGCGGCCTGTCTGTCACGTTTTCCGGCTTCGCGGCGATCACGAACCTGTCGATGGAGTTTCGATACGGCGAGATTCGCGCCATCATCGGTCCGAACGGTGCGGGCAAGACGACCTTGATGGACGTCATCACGGGAAAGACCCGGCCGGCAGGCGGCGAGGTCTTTCTGAACAAGGTCACGAATCTCGCGACGCTCGACGAAACGTCTATCGCGCGCCTCGGCATCGGCCGCAAGTTCCAGAAGCCGAGCGTGTTCGAAGCGTTGCGGGTTCGCGAAAACCTCGAACTGGCGATTCGCAACGGTCGCGGATATGCGGAGATGGTTCGCTCGCGCCTCGGCGCACAGCAGAACCGGCGTATCGACGACGTGCTCGAGACGATCGGTCTCGAGAATGAAGGACCCCGGATGGCTGGCACGTTGTCACATGGCCAGAAGCAGTGGCTCGAAATCGGCATGCTGCTTGTCGCCGATCCGCAAGTGATCCTGCTCGATGAACCGGTTGCCGGCATGACCGACCACGAAACCGCACGCACCGCCGAACTGATCACGCGGCTCAAGTCGCCCGAGCGGGCGGTGGTGGTGATCGAGCACGACATGGATTTTGTCGGCAGGATCGCGGACCTCGTAAGCGTGCTGCATGAAGGGCAGTTGCTGGGCGAGGGATCGATGGAGAGCGTGCGCAATGATCCACGCGTGATTCAGGTTTATCTCGGACGGTGAGCATGCTGAAGATTTCCGCACTCAATCAGTTTTACGGCAGCAGCCACACGTTGCGCGACGTGTCGCTGAACGTAGCCGACGGCGCCTGCACCGTCGTGCTCGGCCGCAACGGCGTGGGCAAGACGACCTTGTTGAAGTGCCTCGTCGGGCTGTTGCCGGTCAAAGCCGGCGAAATCGAACTGGCGGGCCAGCCGCTGACCCGCACGCCGTCGCACCGGCGCGTACTGGCGGGTCTGGGCTACGTGCCGCAAGGACGCGAGATTTTTCCGCAACTCAGCGTCGAAGAAAACCTGCGCATCGGCGCCTACGCGGGCGAGAGCAATCAGACCGCCAAGGGCAAGCAATTTTCCTTCGACGACGTCTTTCATACCTTTCCTGTGCTGAAGACGATGCGCGGGCGCATTGCGGGGAATCTGTCCGGCGGACAGCAGCAGCAGCTTGCGATTGGCAGAGCGCTACTGACCAATCCAAAGCTGCTCATTCTCGACGAGCCGACTGAGGGCATTCAGCCGTCGATCGTGATGGAGATCGAGGCGGTGATCCGTTCGCTGAAAGGATCGCTGTCGATCCTATTGGTAGAGCAATTTTTCGATTTCGCGCAGGCGGTAGCCGACGACTATGTCGTGCTGGTACGCGGCCAGGTCGTGTCGGCTGGGGCCGGGGACCAGATGGAAGCCAATAACGTCAGAGCGTTAATTTCAGTGTAATGCGGCGTCAGCGTTGCGCCCATTCACATCGACAACCCACATTTGAACAGGAAACACCATGATGAACTGGCTTGAACAATCGATCATGTACACGCGCGGCGTCGCTCGCGGCCAGGTCCGCGAAACGCACGAACTCAGCGAATCCCGTCAGGGCACATTTCACTACACCATCGGACCATACTCGACGCCGGTGATGAAGATTGCCCCGGGCGACCGGGTTGTGGTTCAGACACGCGACGCATTTGACGGCAAGATCCTCACGGAAAAGGATCTGCCGAGTCAGAAGCTCCGGGTGCCGTTCCTGAATCCGCAAAGCGGCCCGATCATGATCGAAGGCGCGGAGAAGGGCGACGTGGTGGCGGTATACATCGAATCGATGCTGCCGCGCGGCGACAATCCGCGCGGCACCTGCTGCCTGATTCCGCGCTTCGGCGCGCTGACCGGTACGGAATACACCGCAACGCTTAATGAGCCGTTGCCCGAGATCACCCGCAAGATCGACGTGGACGAAGAAGGGGTCTACTGGAGCAAGCGCGTCACGCTGCCGTACAAGCCACATATCGGTACGCTGAGCCTGTCGCCGGAAATCGACTCGATCAATTCGCTCACGCCGGACAACCACGGCGGCAATATGGACGTGCCCGACATGGGCCCGGGCAGCATCACTTATCTCCCGGTGCGCTCCGCCGGTGCGCGGCTCTTTATCGGCGACGCGCACGCCTGCCAGGGTGACGGCGAAGTGTGCGGCACCGCCGTCGAATACTCCAGCACGACCACGATCCACGTCGATCTGATCAAGGGCTGGCACATTGAATGGCCGCGCCTCGAAACCGATGAGCTACTGATGGCGATCGGCAGTGCGCGCCCGCTTGAAGACGCGACGCGCATCGCGTACCACGAACTGGTGTTGTGGATGGAAAAGGAATACGGCTTCGACCGCTGGGATGCCTACATGATGCTCAGCCAGTGCGGCAAGGTGCGGCTAGGTAACTTCGTCGACCCGAAGTATTCGGTCGGCGCGGCGATCAGCAAGAAGTATCTCGCACCGGCTGCTTGAGGAGACGCCACCATGGATCTGAAACTCAACGGTTTGAAGGCACTGGTCACCGGCGGCACCAAAGGTATCGGCCGTGCCATTGCGCAAACGCTAGCCGCAGAAGGCGCGGACGTCGCGCTCTGCGCGCGTGATGGCGCCGCCGTCGAACAGACGGTGGCCGGCATCGTGCAGGTCAGCGGTGGTGCGGTCAAGGTGTGCGGCGCCTCGGTCGACGTTTCTAACGGTCCGGCGTTACAGGCCTGGACACGTGACGCCGCCGCGCAACTCGGCGGCATCGACATTGTGGTCGCCAATGTGAGCGCGCTGTCGATCGGCAACGATCTGGAATCGTGGCGCAAGGAGTTCGAAACCGACCTGATGGGCACGGTCAACCTGGTCGACGCCGCGATGCCTTTTCTCGAAGCGAGCAAGGCTGCCTCGATCGTCGCGATATCGAGCGTGTCCGGCCGGGAAATTGACTTTGCCGCCGGCCCTTACGGGACCTTCAAGGCGGCGCTGATCCACTACATGCAAGGCCTCGCGTACCACCTCGCGCCGAAGGGCATCCGCGCGAACGCCGTGTCGCCGGGCAACGTCTATTTCGAAGGCGGTGTGTGGGATCACATCGAACATAACGATCCGAAGCTGTTCGCGGAAGCACTCGCGTTGAATCCCAGCGGACGCATGGCGCGCCCGCAAGAGATCGCGAACGCGGTCGCGTTCGTCGCGAGCCCGGCGGCGAGCTTCGTGAGCGGGGCGAATCTGGTAGTGGATGGCGCGCTCACGCGTGGGGTGCAACTCTAAGTGCAGAGAAGCTGCGTCACGCAGGTCGATTCGACAAAAAACCAAGGAGCCTTGGCGATAATGAAAGAATCTATTCACTTCTGACTGCCGGCCACTCAACCGGCACGGCGACCCCGCTGCCGGCATCTCTCGATCGCAAATCTGCTGGCGATATGCGGCGCGCGTTCGGCATCGGCAATTGAACGCGTTCAATCACGTATCGCGGGGCCGCTGTCCTGATATCTACTGAGACGGGCGGTCAATCCTCAGCGTTCACCCCTCGCGGCGCTTATACGTCCGTATAAGCGGGGTACCCTAACGCGGCATCGGCATATCCAACCGTAGAGTAGATTCGCCCTCGGGCTCGACCTAATCTTCTCTCATCGCTACACCCTCGCTGTTACATCAGCGGAAAGCTCGCGGTTCGGCTCCCCCCGACATGGCGCTTCCGGATGCCCGCCCGGCCGATTTCCTCGTTTGCGCCTTCAAGGAATCATCGTGTCACATGTTCTTCATAGCTGGATCCATATCCAAAGCAACTCATACGACGGGTACGCGATCGTGCCGTGGCCTGGCAGGACCGTTTATCGCCGTACGGTCGGCTTCTCCTCAGTACGTATGCAATGGCTGCACATTCAGAACCTGTTTGACCGCTACCTTTGTTCAACGACTGTTTCACTCTCTCCTGAAGAGGGGCGCGATCTTGAACGCTGAACACAATGCGAATTTGCACATGCTTTCTCCGGGCCCCGACGATGCATTCAACCCAGTCGAGGTCGGGCCCGCAGACGAGGCTGTGAGTCTTGCTTTACTGGCTCTGCGACGCGTACTGCTGAATACCGATCCCAGCGTCATGTTGTGCAGCGCGCCGGAGCGGCCCGCAGACACGGGTCGCGCGTGCTTACATGCAAGGGCGGAACGATGAAGTGGACCGCGGATACCTTAGCGATCCTGCGCGATTTGCGCTCACTGAAAGTTGTTGTGATTCATCCACAGGATCAGGATGGCGACGAGCTTCTCGCGCAACTCCACCGCATTGGGTGCGACGTGGAGGTCTGCTGGCCGACACTCGACAGCTTGCCCTTCGGAACCGGGCTAGTGCTGATGGCGCTACGCCCCGAAACCCGCTCGGTCAATTTCCCGTGGCTCGGAACCAGCATGTCGCCGCCTGTGATTCCGGTGGTGACCTACGAAAATCCGATCACCGTCGAAGCGGTGCTGCGCCTGAACGCGCTGGCGGTGATACCGTCGCCGGTGCGCTCATTCGGATTGATGACCGCGATTGCGGTGGCGTTGACGCAATGTCAGGCATTGCGAATGCGCGATCGATACATTGAACGGCTCGAGAAGAAGCAAGCGAGCGTTCGGGTGATCCAGCATGCCACGCAGCTCATGATGGAAAGGCGCGGCGTATCGGAAGAACACGCGTATCAGTTGCTACGCTCAAAGGCGATGCTCAAGCGCGAGCAGATCGAGGTGGTAGCAAGCGAGATCGTCAAGGCGCACGAAACGCTGACTCTTTAGCCCACAAGAATCGTGTCCCATGCGCAAGCTCACACCGCAGACACAGGCCGCGCCACGCGCCCGCGGCCGTTGTCTCTATGCTACCCACGGCCGACGAACGGCATCTTGCTAGCCATAACGGTCATGAACTGCACGTTCGCTTCGAGTGGCAAATCGGCCATATAAAGGACCGCGCCAGCGACGTGCTCGACATCCATCAGCGGTTCGACGGCAATTTCGCCGTTGGCCTGTGGCACTCCCTTTGCCATGCGTGCCGCGAGGTCGGTGAGAGCGTTGCCGATGTCGATCTGTCCGCAGGCGATGACGTACTTGCGTCCGTCGAGTGATGTCGATTTGGTCAGGCCGGTGATCGCGTGCTTGGTGGCCGTATAGGCGATACTGTTCGGACGTGGTGCGTGCGCGGAGATCGAGCCGTTGTTGATGATACGTCCGCCGCGCGGCAGTTGCGTTTTCATCAGCGCGACGGCAGCGCGCGTGCAGAGGAAGGCACCCGTCAGATTCGTGTTCACG
>NZ_JARESV010000097.1:0-12072 GCF_046026985.1 Paraburkholderia sp. RL18-101-BIB-B | reverse complement strand
GCATTGCGGCGCTTTCCGCCGCCGCGCGGATGGTGAACGAAGTTTAGGAATCTAATAACAGGCTGTCAATCCTGAGTTCCCGCCTACGAACCGCAACGCGCTCGCACGCGCCGGTGTTGCGCTGCGGGAGTGACGCCATGCGGAAGCGGACGCAACGAACACGTCAAAAATTGCCTTGACAGTGCCGGGACAGTGCATGATATTAGAGACCTAAGTAGCCATCTATGCATTCATCCCACGCATGGCATGACACGTCATGCGAAGCCAGGAGGAGACAGATGAATCAGCACGAAGGGCGCTCACTCGAAGTGCCGGGTGTCAGCCACGGTAATGCGCCGATCCCGATGGGCGCGCGCGTCGGCAACATGTTGTATTCGTCGGGTATCCCAGGCAAGGATCCCGCCACGGATACGCTTCCCGATACCGCCGAGGCCCAGGCCCGCTTTGCGTTTCAGACCATGCGGGCGCTGCTGGCAGCGGGCGGCGCGGGTCTCAGGCACCTCGTTCGCATGACCGTCTACATCAAGGACGACAGCGCGCGCGCCGCAGTCAATCAGGAATGGTTGCGCTGCTTTCCGGATCCGCACGACCGGCCCGCGCGCCACACGCTCGTCTATGACCTGCCGGGCGGCATGCTGGTCCAACTGGAAGTCATCGCCGTAGTCTCGTGAGGAGGTTTTCCGACATGCCTATGATCATCGATTCTCATGCACACGTTGTCGTGCCGCTCGAAAGCTATCGCTACATGGCCGAACTGGTCGGCAACCGGGGCAATCCGAGCAGCGCGCCGACGCTGACCGAGAAAGCGGTGCGCGACGCCGCACAGACCATTATCGACATCATGGATAAGGTCGGCACCGACATCCAGTTTCTTTCGCCACGCCCTTACATGCAGATGCACTCGATCAAGCCGGCCAAAGTGCCGGCGCTCTGGGCGCGTCACATGAACGACCTCGTGTATCAGACCGTGCAGATGTTCCCGACGCGGTTTCGCGCAGTGGCCGCACTACCGCAATTCCGCGACACGTCGCCGGTCAACTGCTTTGAGGAACTCGACTTTCGCGTGAAGGAGCAGGGGTTCATCGGTTGTCTGCTCAATCCTGATCCGACCGAAGGCGAAGGTCCGCAGCCTCCCGGACTCGGCGATCCGTTCTGGTATCCGCTGTACGAAAAGCTCTGCGAACTCGACATTCCCGCACTCGTTCATTCGGCCGGCAGTTGCCAGTCGCGCGAAAGCTACACAATGAAGTTCATCAACGAGGAGAGCAATGCGATCGTTTCGTTGACCAATTCGGACGTGTTCGAGCGCTTTCCGAATCTGAAGCTGATCTTGCCGCACGGTGGCGGCGCCATTCCCTATCACATGGGCCGGTTTCGCGCTTGGGCCGTGCGTAAGGGCGGCGAGTCGTTCGACGACAAGCTCAAGCGTTTGTGGTTCGACACCTGCACATACGACAAGAACGCGCTCGAACTGCTCTTCAAGACGATCGGCACCGATTGCGTACTGTTCGCCACTGAAAATCCCGGCACCGGCAGCGCGACCGATCCAACGACCGGACGGGCGTTCGACGATCTGAAGCCGGTGATCGAAGGCATCGATTTCCTGAGCGACGAAGACCGCGACAAAATCTTCGAGTGCAATTGCGCGCGCCTCTACACGCGCTTCAAGAACTACAAATAAAGGGAAACGTCATGAACGGCAATTCAGCCTTGCCGGTGCAAGCCCAGCGTCATCCAGACGACGAGCAGCAGCTCGCGTTGGTGAAGCGCCTCGCCAGGCTCGACACGTGCGCGGTATCCGACGCGCTCGACCGGCTCGGCCTGCGCGGCGTCGCGTTCGGCCTGCGACGTCTCGCCGGAACGCATTCGTTCGCGGGCCGCGTGATCACGGTGACACTCGGTCCGGCGGATGGCGCGACCGCGCCCCGCCATCTGTGCACCACGGCGATCGATATGGGCGGCGCAGGTGACGTGATCGTGGTCGAGCATCACGCGCATCAGGAGGCCGCAGGGTGGGGCGGCATTCTGTCCTATGCAGCGAAGCGCAACGGTATTGAAGGCGTGATCGTCGACGGCATGTGTCGCGATATCGACGAAGCCGCTGGACTGGATTTTCCGGTGGTGGGCCTGGGCGCGGTGCCGGCCACCGCGCGGTCGCGCGTGATGGAGACGGCCTGCCAGGATCCCATCGTCGTGCGCGGCATTCGCGTGTATCCGCACGATTTCGTGCTCGCGGACGGCAGCGGCGTCGTGTTCGTGAAAGCAGCGCGAGCGTTAGAGGTGCTCGAACTGGCGGAGTCGCTGGCCGAGCGCGAAAGGCAGATGGTCGAACGCCTGCGCGCGGGCGAACCGGTTAGCGCGGTGATGGGACATCAATACGAAAGCATGCTGGACAAAAACGCTTCGAGGGGACAGGCATGACAGACAGCGCTGTTTCGTTACTGAGCCGCATGGATACGACCACCATCTCCGATGCGCTCGACAAGCTGGGGATCGCGGGACAGTGCCTGGGAATCGCACCGCTCGATCCCACTTTCCGCATGGCCGGTCCCGCATTCACGGTTCGCTACGTGCCGTGCGGCGTGCATGGCGGCACGGTCGGCGATTACATCGACGATCTGCCGGAAGGAACCGTCGTGACGCTCGATAACCAGCAGCGTGTCAACGCGACCGTATGGGGCGATATTCTGACGATCGTCGCCACGCGCAAGCATCTGGGCGGCACGGTGATCGACGGCGTATGCCGTGACGCGCCGCGCGCAATCGAGATGCGCTATCCCATCTTTTCGCGCGGCACCTACATGCGTACCGGCAAGGATCGCGTCGCGGTCGACGCGGTGCAATGCACTGTGTCGATCGGCGGCGTGCGCGTCAATCCCGGCGATCTGCTGGTCGGCGACCGGGACGGCGTGGTCGCCGTGCCAAAGGAGCGGTTCGAGCAGGTTGCGGAAGTGGCGCAGCGCATCGATGAAGCAGAGAACCGGATTCGCGAGGCCATCGAGCGCGGCGAACGCCTCGACGAGGTGCGCAAGACGCAGCAATACCATTCGCTGCAAACGCGGGACCGGTCATGAGCGCGTCATATTCCACCGAATTGCTCCACCACGCGCGACGGCTCGGGTCCGCTACCTTGCACGAGGCCGGCGGCAAGGTCGGCGCGCTACCCTCGGCGATCAAGCCGCTCGACATGCATTGGCGCCTTGCCGCGCCGGCCTTCACCGTTGCCGGCCCCGCGCTGGACAACCTGTGGTTGCATCGCGCGATTTATGCCGCGCCTAAAGGTGCAGTACTGATCCACGAATGCGGCGGCTACGTCGAAGCCGGCTACTGGGGCGGCGTGATGACGAACGCGGCGCTCGCCCGCGAACTGGCCGGTTTCATCAGCGAAGGCGGCGTGCGCGATGTCGAAGAACTGCGCGCGTTGGGCCTCGCTGTGTTTGCCGCCAACATCTGCATCCGCGGCACGGGCAAGCGCGCGGACGGCGCGGGCGCGCAGGGTGGCCCGGTGCTGATCGGAGATGTGCTCGTCAGCACGGGTGACCTCGTGGTGGCCGATGCCGACGGCGTGGTCGTGCTGCCCGCCGCGAGCGCGGCAAACATCGTGTCCAAGGGCGTCGAGCGCGAAGAGAAGGAGAGGGACATCGTCGCGCGACTCAAACGCGGCGAACGCTCGCTAGATATTTACGGCTTGCCGGAGAACGCACAATAAGGGAGTGAGAGATGGCTCAAATCGTGCTCGGTATCGGCACGTCGCATACGCCGCTTTTTACGCTCGACAGCAGCGACTGGTGGCATCGGGCGCAAGCCGATTTCAATAACCCGGCGCTCAATCTTTCGGACGGCCGCCGTCTGAACTATGCGCAGTTGCTTGCCGAAGTGGGTCCACGCTACGAAGAAGCCGCGCAGCCCGAAGAACTGCATCGCAAGGCGATCAGGTGCGACGCCGCGCTCGATTATCTTGGCGACATGCTGGAACTGGCCGCACCCGACATCGCGTTGATCGTCGGCGACGATCAGGGCGAACTGTTCGGCGCTGACAATCAGCCGGCATTCGCGGTGTACTACGCGGACAATCTCGTCACTAGCGACGCCTACGGTCACGAAGGCAGCCCGGACTGGGTTCGCACCATGGGCCGCGGCTATATGATGGACGATAACCACGCCATCCGCGGCGAGGCGGAGTTCGGCCTGAAAGTTGTCAATGGCCTGATCGAGCGCGAAGTGGATGTTGCCGCGGTGGCGCGCATTGGCGATCGTGAGCGCTGCGGGCTGGGTCATGCATTCGGTTTCGTGGTCAAACGGCTGTTTCGCAGTCGGCCCATTCCCGTGGTGCCTATTCTGCTGAACACGTATTTCCAGCCGAACGTTGCGAGTGCATCGCGTTGCTACGATATCGGCGCGAAGCTGCGTGATGTCCTTGCCGCGATCGACGGCAACGCACGTGTTGCGATCATCGCCTCAGGAGGGCTGAGTCATTTCGTTGTGGATGAAGCGCTCGATCTCGGCGTACTCGAAGCGCTCGAATGCAACGACGCACGCGCCTTGCGAGGGCTGCCGCGTGGTGCGTTGAATTCCGGGTCATCGGAGATACTGAACTGGGTGCTGGCGGCCGGCGCGCTGCAATCGCTGCCGGTCGTGTGGAAAGAGTACGTTCCGATCTACCGCACCCCCGCCGGAACCGGGGTGGGCGCGGCCTTCGTTGTCTGGAAACCCGGCGTAACGGATCGCGCGAACTTCGCGTGCTGCCCGCGCCGCAAGCGTTGCGGGAGGCAACATGAGCGAGCCGCTCAGAATCTGCATTGCTGGTGCTGGCGCGTTCGGCGTCAAGCATATCGAGGCTTTGTCCGCGATCGACGGCGCAGTCGTCACGACGCTGGTCGGACGCGACGCCGCGCGGACCGCCGAGATCGGCGCGCGCTTCGGCATCGCCGATACCGCGACGGACTTTGCGGCGACGATTGCCCGCAACGATATCGACGCGGTGATCCTGTGCACGCCGACCGGCGTGCACGCGGAGCAGGGACTCGCCTGCCTTGCCGCGGGCAAACACGTGCAGATCGAGATTCCCATCGCCGATAACCTTGCTGACGCGCAGGCGTTACTCGACGCACAGCGTGCCAGTGGCCTTGTCGGCATGGCGGGTCACACGCGGCGCTTCAATCCGAGCCATCAATGGTTACATCAGAAAATCGCAGCAGATGAGTTGCGTGTCCAGCATCTGGTCGCGCAAACGTTCTTTTTCCGGCGCACCAATACCAACGCTCTCGGCGAGCCGCGTAGCTGGGTCGATCATTTGCTCTGGCATCACGCGTGTCATACCGTTGATCTGTTCGCGTATCAGACGGGTGAGCCCATCACGCTGGCGCGAGCAATCGAGGGCCCGGCCCATCCGGTTCTAGGCATCGCGATGGACATGTCGATCCAGATGAAGTCGCGCTCCGGCGCGCTGTGTACGCTTGCGCTCTCGTTCAACAACAATGGGCCGCTCGGCACCACGTTTCGCTACATCTGCGATAACGGCACTTATGTGGCGAGCTACGACGACCTCGTCGATCACCACGGAAACCCGGTAGACGTGTCGAGCGTCGACGTGTCCATGAATGGAATCGAGTTGCAGGATCGAGCTTTTATCGAGGCAATCCGCACCGGGAGAGAGGCACCGTCGAGCTTCGCGAACGTGCTGCCCGCTTATATCACGCTCGACCAACTCGCTCGTTCGCTGAACGATGCTTAAACGCTAGCGAATCGAGACATCGAACACACATCAAGGGCGGGGCCGCGCGCTCACCAGCGCCGGCTCCTCGGCGCGCACGTCGACAAAGGCCGGGCGCTTCATCAGCGCGATCACCGTGTACATGATCAGTGACAGGCCATTCAGGCCGATGATCATCACGAACGCCGCGAGGAATTTGCCGCCGAATACGCCGACCAGGTAACCCATCGCCGCGGGCGAAAACGAACCAAGCAAATTGCCCAGGCCCACGACGATGCCGGTCGAGCGCGCGATCTGCGTATGCGGGACATAATCGTGCAGCATCGCGCTATGCAGGCCGCCGAAAATCATCGGCGCGGCAATGCCGAGTACAAGCAGGAACGCCGTGACGAGCAGCCACGGCACGCTCATGGCGATCGAGAGGCCGGCCATGGTGGCAAGCGCAACGATGGCGCCGACCCATGCACGGTGACGCGCTTTATCGGCGAGATAGCCGACGAGGACCACGGTGAGGATCGGCGCGATATAGCTGATCGAGATCACGCCGCTCATGCTTTTCATCGACAGTCCGCGTTCCCGCACGAGGTAAGTCGGCAGCCACGTCGTGAGCCCCCACAGAATAGCCGATGAACTGGCGTGAACGAGAATCAGCAAGACGATGCGAATGTTCAGCAACGATTGCGCGAGCGTGGGCTGTTCGCCGCTCGCGGTGCTGACCAATGGCGCCGCGCCGCTGCGGATGTAGGCGACTTCGGCCTCGTTGACGAAGCGCGCTTTCGCCGGAAGGTCGGCGCCGAAGAAGAAGAACAACGGCACCAGCACGAACGAAAAAATCCCGAGCGAAATGAATACACCACGCCAGCCCAGTTCGAGCAGAATCGCCGTGATGATCGGAATGCCTACGGCGATTGCGGCGAATGCGCCGCTCACCCACATGCCGGTGATCCGTGAACGTTCGCGCGACGGGAACCACCGCCCCGTGTAGCTGTTCGCGAGCGGCCAGATGCAACCTTCGGCTGCGCCCAGCAGTGCACGCGCTGCGTACAATTCGACCACGTTGGTGGTGCGGCCGCACATGAAGGTAAAAAACGCCCAGCCGCATATGCTGACCATTGCCGAGCGCCGCGGTCCGAGCCAGTCGATCACGAAACCCCACAACAGCATGCCGATTCCGTAGCCCGCCACGAACAGCGTATTGAGCAGACCGATATGGGCCGGCTTGCCGACCAGATCGAGTGCGTGCAGAAAGGTGCGATCCGCGATCACGACGGACATGTTCGTCTTGTCCAACTGCACGGTGAACGAGAACAGGATCAGGAGCGGCGCGATGACCAACCAGCGGCCGCGAGTTCGCTTGAGGGCACCCGTCGACGCTTCGTGCAGCGAATTTCCGTTCATCGCGTTTCACCGTTCGGTTGTGAACAGACATGCCGATTGTCTCGTCGTGCAGGCCGCGCCGGGATGGAGCGAGTGGAGCGGGGCACGTTGCCGCTGGCGCGGCTATCACTTAGTTATCTAAGCGTTGTGTGCTGAGCATTTTCCTCTCCTTGTCCAGCTTGTCAATCGGGATGCGTACGTTGGAACGTAGAGAAATACCCTCATCGAAATGCGAGCTCCGCGGGGGTTGTGGGTCGCCCACAACTTCATCGTCTTCCTCTATACTTTGGTATCTAATATTAAAGCCCTCATGTCATGTGCAGTGCGATCGAAGGCGACGTTAGCGGAGACAGTCAGATGAAGGGAAGACAGTTTCGGATTGGTGTAGTCGGACTCGGCACGGCTGCGCGCATGATGCTGCCGGCCATTGCCGCTCATCGCGGCATGGTGCTGGCTGCAGTCGCTGATCCCGTCACGGAAGTGCGCGAGTCCGTCGGCGCGCAGTGGGGCGTGCCGGCGTTCGATGGCATCGAATCACTCGTTGCGGCGCAGCATCTGGATGCGGTATACATCGCGACGCCCACCGAGTTGCACGCACGGCACACCCGCATCGCTGTAGAAGCCGGATTGCACGTGCTGTGCGAAAAGCCGATGGCAGCGCATCTCGACGACGCGCAAGCAATGGTGGATGCGGCGGCCCGCGCGCAACGTGTGTTGATGATCGGGCATTCGCGCAGCTACGATGCGCCGATTCACAAGATGCGCGAAATCATCGAAAGCGGCGCGTTGGGGCGTGTGCGAATGGTCACGCAATTGTCGTACACTGACTGGATCTATCGCCCGCGCCGTCCCGACGAACTCGACCCTGCGCATGGCGGTGGCGTCACTTATCGGCAGGGCGCGCATCAGTTCGATGTGATCCGGCTGCTAGCCGGTGGCCTTGCCACGCAGGTTAGCGCGACCACTTTCGATTTCGATGCTGCGCGACCGGCCGTTGGCGCACACACGGTCGTCGTTCGCTTCGCCGACGGAGCCATCGGCAACGCGATCTACAACGGCTATGGCGCGTTCATGTCGGCAGAATTATCAGACGATGTCGATGAAGGCGGCTTTGCCGCCGACCCTGCTGCAATCGGCGCCCGGCGGCGCGCGCATGTGGGCGTACATCAGGACGAAATCGCCGCGAAGCGGGAACGCTCCGCGAAGATGCATCGCGGGCAGCCGCCTTACCATCCGTCGTTCGGCCTCACGCTCGTGAGTTGCGAACACGGCGACATGCGTCAGTCGCGTCACGGTATTTCCATTTATACCGCACAAGGCCGCGAGGACATGGCGTTGCCGATTCCGCCGGGGCCGCAGGACATGGTCGTCAATGAGTTTCATGATGCGCTCGCGGGGTTGAGGGCGCCCGTGCACGATGGTCGATGGGGACTCGCGAATCTGGAAGTGTGCGTCGCCGCGACGGAATCGGCGCGCAGTGGAAAAGAGGTCACGCTCACTCGTCAGGTCGCGGTGCCATCGCCGGTGGCGCGTTAAAACGTTGCGACAGCACGCGCGCCCAACACGCTTCAGGTAAGCAGAGACGCTTGCTTATTGTTGCGCGGCGCCACCGCTCGCAGGTTCGCGCAACAGATGCGCGACGCTCGCGGACGAACGCTCGGCCCAGCGGCTCGTCGACAGAAAGCCGAGCGCGATGATCGCCGCGCCGATCACGACGACACCCCACCAGACCGGATGCGTCGCCTCGGCGAAGTTCATGCCGGTAGCGGTTCGTGCATGCGTAATGACGCCCGCGAGCGCGACGCCGAGCGCAGCGCCGATCTGCCGGCTCGTCGACGCGATCGCCGCGGCGAGTCCCGCCTGCGCGAGCGGCATGCCCGACACGGCCGTGTAAGTAACGGTGGCGTTGACCATGCCGACGCCGCAGCCGAACAGCAGATAGCAGGCGAACAGCGCCGCAAACGGCGTGTCCGGCGCGAGCTGGGTTTGCCAGAGCGCACTCGCCGTCAAGCTGATGCCGCACAGTACGATGTTCGGCCGCGCGCCATAGCGATGCAGCAGCCATCCAGAGAGCGGCGAGCAGACGATCATGCCGAGCGCCATCGGCAGCGTGCACAGGCCGGCCAGCATGGCCGAGAGACCGCGCGTTTCCTGCAGATATAACGAGTTCAGAAAGAGGAAGCCGGAAAAGGCGCCGATCGATCCGATCGCGAGCAGCGTCGCGCAACTGAACGGCACGTTGCGGAAAAAGCGCACGTCAAGCATCGGCTGGCGTTGGCGCGCTTCGTGCATCAGCAATGCGACGGTCGCAAGCGCGGACAGCGCGAAGATGCCGACGATGATGGCCGATCCCCAGCCGATTTCATGACCTTCGATCACGGCGAACGTCAGTGCGGCCAGCGCGATCAAGACGAGTAGTTGCGCCAGCGGGTCGAGTGGTCGCGCCTGCTGTGCGCGCGATTCGGGAACGAGGCAGGCGGTCAGCACGATGGCCGCCGCGCCGAAAGGCAGATTGACCCAGAAAATCGCGCGCCAGCCGATGCTTTGCGTCAGCAGGCCACCCACGAGCGGTCCGATCGCCATCGAAATGCCGACCACAGCGCCCCATAATCCGGTCGCGCGCGCGCGTTCTTTCGGGTCCGTGAAAACGTGCGTGATGATCGACATCGCCACGGGATTCAGCATGCAGCCGCCGAGCGCCTGCACGGCGCGAAACGCGATCAGCCAACTCACAGTAGGCGCCACGCTGCACAGCAGCGAGCCGATCGAAAACACGCCCATGCCGATCTGAAAGATTCGCCGTCTGCCGAAGCGGTCCGCGAGCGAACCGCCCAACATCAGGAACGAGGCGACCACGAGCGTATAGGCGTCGATGATCCATTGCAGCGCGGAGAGCGAGGCGTGCAGGTCGAGCCGGATGGCCTGCAGCGCGACGTTGACGATGGTGACATCCATCGAGACCATCAGCAGGCTCAGGCAGCACGTCGCGAGAATCACGGTGCGCCGGGCGGGCGAGAGTTCCTGCATGGCGGCTGCCCGGCGCTGGGCGCTCAGACGCGCGCGGCGAGCGCGGTGTCGATTGCGGACAGCAGGCGCGGGTCGTCCGCAGTGACGTCGGGCGAGAAGCGCGCGAGAACCGCTCCGTCCCGGCTAATCAGGAATTTTTCGAAATTCCACAGCACGCCTGGAGCGGGATTGGCCGGCACGCCACGCTCGGTCAGACGCTGCCGCATCGGGCCTTCGCCGGTCGCGTCGGGCACGGCTTGGGTCAATTCGTGATATAGAGGATGCTGGTCTTCGCCCACCACCGAAATTTTCGCAAAGAGCGGAAAGCTCACGCCGTATTGCGTGTCGCAGAACGCGCGAATTTCCTCGTTCGTGCCGGGTTCCTGACCTTTGAAGTTGTTGGCCGGGAAGGCGAGAATCTCGAAGCCTTCAGCGCGCTTTCTTTCATATAGCGTTTGCAGCCCTTCGTATTGCACCGTAAGCCCGCATTTTGACGCGACGTTCACGATCAATAACACCTTGCCGTCGTAGGACGACAGATCGGCGGTGTCGCCGGCGTTCGTTTGCAACGGAATCTTGCGGATGGCTGACATGGCGCGCTCCCTGTATTGCGAGTGGACGAGCAGCGATAATACGCGCGCCCGGCGAATGCCGCTGCGCGCGAGGCGCTCACGCCCTATAGATCCACTGTCGACTTTGCAAATACCTCGTCCACGTTGACGCGGTGCGCGGTCAGCCCCTGTTCGTGCAGATATTGGGCTACACGCTCCACGACTGGACGCGAGGCCTTCATGCCATACGCCTTCGGATCCTGAACAAGCGTCTGTTGTACGGACGCATCCACGAGGCCGGTGTCGAGGAAAGCACGCATGCCTTCGAGCGTGTCGCGCTCCGCTTCGTTTTTTGCGTCGACAAATGCATGATAAAGATTGAGTGCGAGCCATGGGTGCTGTTCATACAGCGCGCGGCGGATCACCACCGTGTGATTGATCGGGTAGATGCCGGTCTTGGCGTAAAAGCGCCGCGTTTCAGCCAGCTTGTCCGCAAAGAGCGGTTTGACCTTCTCGACCTTGCTGATGTCGATCGTGCTGCGATCGACCAGATTGCGCGAGGTCAGATAAAGCAGCGTGCCGTCCAGTTCGCCGCTGACGAGCATTTCGCCGATATTCGTCGAGGGTGGAATCTGATTGAGACGAACGCCCTCGGGCGGCCTGAAGCCGGTGGCGCCGCCATGGCTTTTTTCCGGGCCGCGCTCCATGAACCATTCGATGTCTCGAGCCGCCACGCCGAATTCGTGCTCCAGTATGCCGCGCGACCATAACGCCGCAGTCTGCTGGTATTCGGGCACGCCGATACGTTTGCCGCGCAGATCTTCCGGACGTTCGATGCCGCGATCGGTACGCACCAGAATATTTGTGTGGAAGAACTGCCGGGACGTGTAGACGGGCAGTGCAACCCAGTCACGATCGCCACGCGATGCCGCAATGAATAGCGACGAGAGCGACATCTCCGAAACGTCGAAGTCGCCGTACTTCAACTGACGCCAGAACATCTCGGACGGATGCACGACGGTGGGTATCAACTTCACGCCTTGCGCATGCACGCGGCCTTGCGCGAGCGGGCGGGTGCGTTCGTTGTCGGATAGCGCAATGCTCAAGGTGATCGTGTCGCCGCTCATGGTCGTTATCTCCTCGGAGGGAGTGGAAATGTCATCAAGCTGGAGGGGGCAGCCGTCTGCCCGGCTGCATGGTTAGCTTTCTAGTTAGCCGTCTAATAATCGACCAGCACCGGATGTGTGTCAAGCGAGTCGAAGTATGAAAAATGCGGCCTTAGGGCTTTCCCGATGTATGTAGTAACGGGGGAACATGGCTCACGACGTCGATTGACACGATTAACTTAGATGCCTAAACTTAATCCGAAATCATCGATAACCGGTTGACGGGCGGCACTACAAACACGCCGCTTTCGTCATCGAG
>NZ_JARESV010000096.1:0-12627 GCF_046026985.1 Paraburkholderia sp. RL18-101-BIB-B | reverse complement strand
GCCAAAGCCGACGTTCAGATGCCGACGTTGGTGAGGCTACTATGGTGTGCATTCTGGACGTTCACGCCTTCCCACCGCAGCCAACTTGTCCTAACCATCTGTCGATGCATCGTTTCGACCCTGCGCCGCTGTTCGAACGCGCGCAGTGTTAATGCACGGAATGCTGCTCCGGTGGGGGTGCGGCAGAAATCTTGGACTCGTTTATGTTCATGCTGCGAGCCCAAGGCTCAAGCGTCGAGTCGTGACCGCACGACTAACCGCGCACGAGGACGCCGTGCCGATCCTGCCGGTTCTGGCCGGACGAGCACCTCGAAGGCACGGACCTGTTCAGTCGCACGGCTATATCGTGCGCGTCTCGCCGCCGGAACCCGGCACGAGGGGATCGTGGAAGGCCACATTCGGATGAATGGACGGCGAGACGAAAACCGACGATATCGACGTGTCGAACGGGAAAACGGAGAGCGTCGCGATCGACTTCAAGACCACGCGGGAGCCCGGCATCACGGGAAAGCTGCACCTCGAGATTCGGTCCTGGTCAGACGCGCGATGCTTCGCAGAATTGGTGCCTGCGCTAAATCCGATCACCCGCGCTGCATGTCATCGACGTCGATCGACATGGAAACGCTCATCGATCCATTGCCATGCCCCGGAAGGTTTTATCGTTAGTCATTTTTCTCTTGTCACGACCTTTCTTGCAGATGCGCTGATCGTCGCCATCGTCGCTCAACAAATATATCTTCCGAGTGCCGGCGATCTCGAACAGTCCCTCCGCGTGAAGGGTGGACGGCTGGATGTCCTTCCAGTGCGTGGGCGTCGCGTCCGACGAACCGTCCCATCTGAAGATCGCGAATCGCGACGCGGGATCGCCGGGCGTGCCTCCGTCGAGCGGCCCCGCGACGATGAAAAATTTGCCGTCGATGAGTTCGATGCTTCGCACGCCCCGATTGCCGAGATCGAGATGGACGAGATCGCCGAATTTGGGATTGGCGCCGTGTTCCACGACCTCGGCTGGATTCTTGAGTTCGAGCACGAGCGCCTCGCGCCCGTCCCGACTGCCGTTCTTCGCGACGAGCGGGTTCCTGAAGCCGATCAGCAACCCGCCATCCCGCGTGGCGGCCAGCCCTTCGATGTTGAAGCCGTGGTCTTCTTCGGCACCCTTGCTCATCGCTTGCTTCAGTTCGTCGAAGCGGCTGTCCGAGGCGAGCGCGCTCAGCAGGTTGTCGTATGGCTTCGTATTGAGCGGCACCACGGTGGGCACGGCGCCCTTCGTGACGATACGCGTCGCGAACAAGTGCTGCCGTGTTGGGCGTGGCTTGCCGTTTTTGCCCGAGTGCGACGCTATCCAATATATCCGGTCGCCGATCCTCGCGGCACCTTCGAGATCCACTTCGTCGTCCTCGCTGGCGGAGGCGTTGAGGTAATCGCCCACCCTGACTTCGTCGACGGCGTTGGGCATCCCATATCGATAGACGACGAGCGAGTCGATATCGTCATCGCCCACGACGAAGTGACCCGCCCCGAGATCGATACCCGCAGATGCGTTGCAGAGTCCCCGGTAGGTCGTGACCGGCTCCGCGTGCGCGGGCGAACCGAACGCATCGATGGCCCATGCAGCGCAGAGAGCCGCAAGCCACGCCAACGCGGGGCGCCACGCGTGCAGCTCAAACGTGTGACTCGCACACATGGATGATGTCTTGGCAACGTTCATGTCGCCCAGCGGATTTCCTATTGATTCGCATCCTGCGACCACCACCGGATGATTCCCGAGTGATCCAACGCTCGATCATTCCTTCGCGAGGCACACCGGACCCCGCGCGATGCTAAATGCAAGCGTATGTCAGGAAAGCAAAACGTCAACTCATTTCGTACGCGCTTCCACATGGTCCGGTTTCATCGAACTACTCAACCTTTGGATGAATCGCCCAAGCGTCGAACAGGTAATTCTTGCCGTCATCGAACGCCATGGCTGCTTTGGACGGACCAAGGGTCTGGACAAACTGTAATGCGTTTGCTAGCTTGAATTTGAGAGGTCGAATAGCTCATTTGATCATCGTTGGATTGATAGGAGCTATCTCTCGCGACAAGAAAGCACGTATTAACCAGTTGCCCGGCCCGGCTTGGCGGCGGGAGATCGCTTTTCTTCCGGTTCATGACGCTCCGTTCGTTGAGTCTGTTGCATGTGGCGGTGAACACATCGATGTGACGGCGGCGAGGATCAGGACAGCCCCATCTGGAAAGTCAATCAAAGCGGAGCCCTATCATGGCGACGAACAGGCAGGCGGTGAATCGATCGTTCAAGCAATCTAGGACGGTCCCGACAGGCAAGCTGCCCACGGAGCCGAGCGCCACCGCTGGAATTCGGAGGACGACGCGCAGCGGGATTCAACCGATCATTTCAGGCGTCGAATCGAAGTCGCTCCTCGAGAGCCTCGGCGTGCTCGACGACCTCATGCAGCGCAAGGGCTTGTCCGGCCAGCGCGCTGCATTGGTCGCTTACAAGGAATCGATCCTAGAGCAACTGGCGGTCGTCCATGGGCTCAGCGACGAAGTGCTGACGCGCACGGAGCTGAGCGGCCCGGCGTGGTTCGCGCGCTTTCCCGACACTCGATCCACCGCAGAGCTCGAACGCACCTTTAAGACCGGCGTGGATGCGTTCATTGCGTCGTTGAAGACAGCGGGCGCAACAGTGGCCATCAGTTCGACTTACCGTTCCATAGAGCGTGCTTACCTGATGCACTACGCTTTCTCGATCGCACACGACGACGTTCGGCCGCAGGACGTGCCAGCGCAGCCGGGCGTCGATATCCAGTGGGATCACGGTAACGATGCGGCGTCGAAACGGGGCGCCCAGGAGATGGTCGATGCATACGGCATCGTGAAGGAGCCGACGCTGCACAGCCGGCACACCGAACGCAAGGCGATCGACATGACGATCTTGTGGAAGGGCACGCTCACGCTCACAGATGGCGACGGCAAGAAAGTCACCATCAATTCCGCGCCTCGCAATGGCATGAATTCGGATCTAAGGAAGGTGGGACGGACTTTCGGCGTAATCAAGGCGCTTTTCGCGGGAGACCCGCCCCATTGGTCGTCCGATGGACACTGATTGCGTTAGCCGCGTCGCAAGGCGCTGTCTTCGGGAATTAGCCGAATGCCTGATCGGGTCGCGCCATTCACATGACGTCATTCAGGGAACAGCACGATCTTCTCGAGAGGAGAGAGAGGGATGAAATCAAAGACGATCTGGGTCGTGAACTATGACGACGTCAATCAGTTCCTAGATAAGGCGGTAAAGATAGGAGCAACGGCCGTGGCCATACGAACCGACAACGACATGGTCAAGGCGATCAACGCCTTTCACGCGAAGGGCATCAAGGTCTTCGGCTGGCGCTGGCCTTCAGCCAAGGCAGACCCCGCAATGAATGAGGCAAAGAAGGTGGTCGCGCTGTTCGGGAAAGGCCTCGATGGATATTACGTGGACCCCGAGCGAAAGCCAGGCAAGCCGTACGACTGGGACCAGCCCGGCCTGGACTCGCTTGCGGATACGTTCTGCAAGGCGATCGTGTCATCGATGCAAGGGGATCAGGTCTTCGGTGTCACGTCGCACTATCGCGCGAACAAGGTCTTTCCAAAACTTCCGTGGGCGGCCTTCTTCAAACATTCGACGGTATTCCTGCCGCAGGCTTATTGGCGCTCGGATGGCGGAATCATCGGGCACGGTGAGCCCCAGGACAATTACGACAAATCGATCGAGGCATGGAAAGCCGCTGGTGCGCCCGTCGAGCGCATCGTTCCGATGGCAGGCGAACTCACACATGCCACCGCCGCGGAGATAGCCGCTTATGCCGCCGCCGCCAACGCGAAAGCAATCGAATCACTGCACTTTTATGCCTATGCGGATTCCGTCAAGTCGAGCGTCTGGAACGCTGTCGCACAAGCCTGAGTTCGCCGCAAGACACGCCCGGACGTTTTCCTTCAGTCTCGCTGCGGGCATGTAATCAATCGTCGCGCTCGAACAGCCGACGGACGCGCAGTTCGTCACCCTGCATGGCTTGAACGCGAATGCGCGCGATCGCCATCAGCTGTGCCGTGGGCTGGTATTTCCGCTTGGGTTGATCGCACCTAAATCCGGTCCGGCAAGGCGCCTGGAAACTGATGGGAAGATAATGCGACGGTTGCTTAACGTAGTGACAACGCAAGCTAGTAAGGTGACCGGCTTCGCGGCGAGTCGATTGCGCGGCACAAACCCTTGAATGCCCCGTCCGACAAGGCCTGACAGAGCGAAGTAATGCAGACGTCGCGTAGGACTGATGCCACGAAGATCGGCGCATGTCCGGACCGGGACGGAGATATCTGTCAATTATCAATCTGATGCACGCGCTTCGCTCGACTTTGCCCGTGTCTTTCGCTTCGCGCTCGCGCGACGCATCGCATCAACTCCGTCCGTGTAAGCACTGGCGGATTGATCTGACGTTTGGTGGCGATGCGAGTGGGGATGAAGCGCGGCGTGTGGCAATGGAGCCAAACTGCCGTGATGAAAAGTGAAGGAAAAGAAATAAAGCGGAGTTCGGCCGAAACGTTGTTCTTCTCCAGCCACTTGATTCCCGCTTCAAGTGCACTGTGGAGCGCGGTTGCCGATTCTCTGCCTCGGATATGGATCGAAGTGCTCTCGCTGTCAGAACGAGGAAGACTGACGCTTGCCACTGCGCGGCCGCGCGAACTGACCAAAGCTCGCCAACCCATTTGCCGCGTGGAGCACCGCGTCGCGCCACGCGCATAGCGCTTTGGATCTGTGACATACATCGGAAACGGGCCGTGCATGGTGAGTTTGTCAGTCGCTCCGACTGGTTCTCGAAGACCCGCAAGCGCGCGGGCGACCTGAGTTCCCATAAGGCGGACATCACCTGGATAAGGTTTGCACGTGAGCGCCATGACCGTTACTCCGGAAAGTAGGTGTTGCTCCATACACCGCCCTGTTTCAGGAAGTCGGTCTGCAGATCCTGATAAGAACATACGCCACTTCCGTAGATGGGATCTGCAACAAGAATATCCTTGATGCTTGACGGGTTTTGCGCATCTTCCACCCCTGTCAAGAGAAGAAAATGTCCGCTGTCATCAGGCCACCGTACCCGAACAGCAATGGCGCATTTTCTGTCGATGCGGTCAGCGAGTTCCTCAACGGATACCGTCTCCAAGGGTTCAACAGCGAAGCCGATGAGGGTTAGTACATCGTTTAGGTCTTCGGGCTGGTTACATACGCTTCCGTTGCCATTTTTGCAGCACTGGCCGCCGGTCACTAACGATGCGATGCCGCATTGGGTGAGGTCCGTCGTGTGGCGGAGATATGCATTAATACCGGCGGCCACTGCCGCCCAACACCATTCGGAATGAAGCTGAGGATCGACCGAGATCGGCACAGTTCGAAAGGGCTCGGAAGCCGGTGGCTGATGAGGCAAGTCGATCTGCGTAATCTGAAGTAGCATGATTTCCTCGGAGCGCCAGGGAGTTTCGCGATTAATTTGTTACGCATTGCTTGATTGCTGTCATCACGCTCGAATATGTTTTGTCTCTCACTATCGGAGTGTTCGTCAGATTTGTTGCCAGTGTAGTGACTGCATCGGCGAACTGCACATAGTCCTGAACAGGAGCGGATTTTGAGGGAGCGGCCGTTGCCGTGGGTCCACCGCCTTGTCGCCCTTGTAACCCCGCGCCACCTTTCGTGTTTTCCGCAGTTGGAGGTTTTCCTGTACCACCAGCGCTTGCGAGAGCGCCGTTGACGTCGCCGGGCGTCAACACCTTCCCACGCGCGGCCAGTTGGGTTTTGCGGTCGATTGTATAAAGGAGATTTTTGAGCGTAGGCAGGATCGTGCTATGAGCCGAAAGCTCGGTATTTGCAGAGGTGAGGGCCTCGTTGGCTTTGTCAACTAAAGCATCAGCTTTGAGCACCTGAACCTGGTCAGCACTCGAGAGGGAAGTTGGTAGCTTCGCACGTTTGTCTGCGGCATTTCCTAACTGGGTGGCCAGCAGTTTGGTCGAAACGGTCAACTGATTTTGTTGCGTAGTCAGACTGGGATTTATCGTATCGTCAGCGCTGGCGGTCGATGAGGCGAGGCAGCTAAACTGCGTGGCGGCGGCTGAATAAGCGTCCTGCTTGGTCTCCGGGGCGAGCGTCGAATATGTCAGCGCCCAGACTCCTGCTGCTAACGCCAGGCCGACAAGCCAGTTCGCCTTGGCCGCGCCACTTGCGAAACTTGCTGCAGCTACGCTACCCGCTCCAAAGAGAATGAGAGGGCCGTTATTCCAGAACTCTTTATTTCCCCACGCCTTGCTGCCGGTTTGATATTCGTCCGCTCGCGAGGAGAGATCGGTGCGAATCGCATTGATAGTCTCACCGTTAACTGAGCCTATTGGCGGAACAGTGCCGCACGCCGAAAGAGTGATTACGAGACTTACAAGGATGCCTCTGCTCAGTGCCTTGCGCATTTTTATTCTCCTGAGAACGCCGTCGCGACGAGGAGACTGCATAGAGTTACGAACTCGCTGATTAGCCGACTCGAAGTAGACGTGCATCTCGTTGCAGGCACGTCAAAAGTCTCAGCGGAACTGTTCGGATCACACCGGTAAGCGGGCACGTTACCTTCGATCGGTGCGTGCCGGGCGTCACAGAGTGTCCTTGTGCTGTGTCAGGCAAATCGATCACCGGCGTCAGCTGGCACGCAGAAAAAACTCGGTGGGAGTCTTTCCACGGCCGCTGGCAAAACGTTCGAGAGGAGCATCGGTCGTTCTCTGGTTGTCAGCGATGGTCATTTCGTCGAGACCCCAGGTCGTGATTACCAGATAGATATGGTCCGCTCCGGGCGGAGATGTATTGTCGAAACAGATGCTCGTCATGATGGCCCTCTCTCTCACTTGCGATCCATTCGAGGGAATCGCCAAAATTCTTTTTTTCTCTGGCTTCAAATGCAGTGTTGTCTGGCCGCACGCCGCTGAATATCCGTCGAATGCATACGACACTATGTGTGCGATACAGACCGGTATGTTCGGTGGCGCACACAACCAATGCATTACGGTATAGGTAAATGTCCGAGGCGGTTTGCATAATTTCATGTCCTATGGTGGTTGTTCTGAGAGACAGATTTTCGGCGAAGGGCGGACGCATCCTCAAGGAGAATCAAAATGAACGACAACCAGAAAAGTTCGTCAGCATCCACTCGCGGAGTAATTACTCATAAGTCAGAAATTTTGCGGACGCATGTTCTATGCTTGAGCGAGTGTAATTGACAGGATAGAAATCGGACACTTCTGCCGTTCGGGATATGTAGCATCTAATGCTATAGTTTTGCTTCGATAATAGCTCGGCGTCCGTGATGACAAAGAGAAAGGCACATCCTGAAGCGAAGCCGGCAGCACGGCCTGCGACGCACAAGGTCGCAAGGAAAAAGACCGAGATCGGATTGGTCTTCGACTTCGAAGATCACGGCGCGCGCTCGGTTCATCGCCTCGCCTCTGCGATACGCAAATTGAACGGGATTGACGCAAAGACAATGCGCGAGTACGACGAGCTTTGCCTCGCGGAGGTCCCGCATTTCGACGCTGCCGCTGTCGCCCGAATTCGCAAGGGCGTCAATGTGAGTCAGGCTCTCTTCGCACGGTACCTCAACACGAGCCTATCGTCGGTCCAGAAGCGGGAAAACGGGAAAGCGCCGAGCGGCATTGCCGCTCGCATGCTACAGCTCGTCGAGAAACACGGCGTCAAAATCTTTGAGTGAGGGATGACAGCGAGATTTCCAGTTGCCATCCGCAAGAATGAAGGGGCCGTCCACGGCGTCACCATTCCGGATTTTTCGAATTGCCATTCGTGGGGCGAGACGATTGACCACGCCATGATGAACATAGTGCAAGCCCTCGGGCTTTGGGTAGAGACGGAGTTCGGGAGCGGCGCGGAGGTCCAGTTCGAACCGTCGACTATCGAAGCTTTGCGTCATGATCTGGACTTCGCTAACGCGATCTGGGCATACGTTGAAGTAGATCCGTCGAAGTTCGATGCGATCAAGTACATCAACCCGAACGCGCAAACGATATATGAGACAGCCACCGCGTCGCACGATGCGAAGATGATCGATGACTTCCCGTGGGGCGAATGGCGTTCGCCTCAATAGGCTCGCTGTTTGCCTGGCCGTTGAACGGGCTGCACGGTTACGCTTCTCGAAACTTCTCTATCTCGAAATGCATTGGATCGTTGAATGATTTTCCCCACATAAATCCATACTTCTGAAAGATCGGTGCGACGGGAGCGACCGAATCACCAAACCCTGGATCATCTTCGTTCATGTCGATAGCAATTCCAAAGGCGTGGTTGGACGGAAGTTTGCTGAGCGCGCCGCTTGTCGGTTTGCGCAGACGTCGGTTCAATGTCCCTGCGCAAGTTTTGACAAAGCGCAACAACGCTTGAGCTTCAATTTCGTGGAAGACGTCTAGCAACTGTTGCTGACCGCGCTTGTGGAAGCGCAGTTTTCCGCCGTTGGATCCTGGGATGTCTTTGAGCTGAGGTATAAAAATCGGAGTCACGTCGGCAGAGTCAAATCCGCTGATAAACGTGATGTGATCCCCACGCTTCCAATAGTCGTGTCTCGTTTCAAAGCGAACTTCGCCAAACAACGGATGGACAAAGGTGCTCTCTGGCATGGGTCTACTCCTTAACAGGCCTAACGGCAAACATCATAGACACGTCGGCGGCCATTGTTTTAGAGCGCTGTCGCAGTTCCCACGACTCGCGCCTGGCCGGGGACGTGCAAGAGCACGATACACGTCATGCCGTACGCATCAGCTATGCAGAACTGACACCACACGGGAAGTTAAATCCTCGGCGCACGGACCAAGCATGCACTAAGACGGGCTTTGCCTCCCCAGTGCTTGAATGCTTGTGCGGCGGTTTTATTGGTGGCTTCCGAGTACTTTATGTCGGTCGCGGTGCCGAACTTCTTCCCGAAGAAGACCCACAATACAGAGTTGCCTTGGTGCTGCGTATTCGAAAAATTGTCTGCGTCCTTTCGCACGCCACGTACCCTCTTGGCAAGCGCGCCTGAAGCCTCGCCAAATTCCGAAGTAGTGTCCGCTACTACGAACGGAACAGCAACTTGCTTCTTTCTGTCTATAGCGACACCATAGCTACCCACCGGCGCATGATTTCGAATGCCGTCTGGCGCTGCTGCCGCATACACGTTCGAGTTGTCCACCGAAGGACCTTGATGTGTCTCACCCACACTACGTTGGCTATCTTCCGAACGCACGGCAAGGAGTACTGTTCGAATCCCAGAAAACGCCATAACCCCGCCATCGTCAAGTAACATCAACTGGCTCGCGCCGCCGATGTTCTCTCGGAGTTTTCCGAGACAATCGACAGCAAACGCATCGTTCATTGTGAGGAACAGAAGGAGGACGAAAAAATTGGCTCTGAAGCACATGGCAACCCTCGAACTACGGCGTGTTTCGCAGGAAATGAGACCAGGTAGAAACCCCGTAGCTTACCTAGCCCGTTGACCGGCTTGATCAGTCTTAGCGCGATATTCGACGATACACGCTTTGAGGCGGTCGGGGCCGCCCCAAGCCGAGAATCTGTCCTTCGCTGCGGCTTCAATTTCCGGGGCCGTCATATAAGGATCACCGGCGCGTCTGGTGTTTGGGAATATCAGAACACTTGCGCGGGACACTTCCCAACCAGAACCACCCTCTCGTCCTCGAATCTGTTGATAATTCTTCGGCTCCTCTGTCTTTCCAAGTAATTGGCCATTCATCGAGATGGATGCTTCACCGAGTTTCTTCGACGGGCCGCTGTCGCCAACGACTCCATAGACGTGGTCGCCGCGTGGCCCGATCGCGACCACGAGGTCGCCCGGGACGACACCATTCGACTCGAACCATGTCGGTATTCGTTTGTCGGGACGACCCGGTACAACAAGCGCAGGCACTTTCAAAGCGTCTATATATGCATCGGGCGAACAAGCCACATGTTTCCTCTTGTGCAGTGCCGTAGCAGAGATCAGATATCCGTCGATGGGTGGGCAGGGTTTTCCGTCTTTTCCGAAGGCGATGATGTGGGGCGAGATATGTGTGATTTTGACATTCGGCCATCCATTGGCCGCCTGCTTCTGGGTCGTTTCCCGCCGCTTTCTAAGCGATGGTTCGTCGTTCAGTCCACTACAAGCATCAGTCATTGCGTTGCAAAGATTATTCAGCGCAGTTTTCTTGCCCCAAAAATCATCGATGCTGTAGGATCGCCGCGTGCCATCGGTATTCGTATTTAACGACGACTCGAAAAATACTGACAGGCGTTGGGGGTGAGCCCAAATCGGAGTGATTCCTGCCTTCACCTTGATATTTGTCTGCTCAAACTCCTCTTCCAGGCCACACTCAGCAGCGTTCGAGAGTCCGGTAACGGTCACTAACGCTATAAGAGTCACTGACCACCCGGCGGAAGTCTTTTTCATGTCCTTCGCTCCTTCAGGCGAGACATCTCCATTTCTGCATTTTGCAGGCGAAATGCTCCCTACCCTTTCAATTAATAGACGAAGAGAAAGCGGTATGCAAGCATTTCGCAAGCAACATTTATCGCCCGCTTCCGAAAATGACGACTGTCAAACCGGGAAGCGGCGAACGTCCGCAAAGAGGCGTACTGCCGATCGCTTTTTTGGGCTCTCCGGATGAACTTCGCCCGGCAGGATCTGGGTCGCTCGTTTGGAGGACGATGTACGATGCGTTGCTTCGTCGACAGAAAACGACTTAGGTCGTGTGAAAACGCATGCTGAATGCGGCGCGCAATAAATCGACCCTTCAGATCGCGTTGTATCGGCTTGGCAAAAACGCGGGACGGGAAGGGTAAAGGGACACCCGAAACCGAGTACTTTTGCGTTTTCGCACAGCCTCGACCCAAAAAAGACGGTCGCGGTTTTTCGAAGCGGTCGTTAGAATTCGCCGCCCTAGACGCACCAAGACGCCGGCCTCCCGAAATTCTTGAATGTCTGTTCGACGCCCCACACTTCATCCGCATTTAATCGTTGCCAACATGCCAATGCCGCGCCTATAACTGTCAATGCTTAGAAAAGCCTGTGATAGGTATTTGACATGTTGACCTCGTAGACGCCGCCGACCGACGATGGAAGGGATTAGTCATGTGCGCAATACTTCGATATATGACTATCACATTCGTCGCCACCCTTGCCCTCAACGTCAATTTGGCTCTCGCACAGAGTTGTCCTAGCCTTTCGATGGACAAGTGTCGCGCAACCAGCGAGGCTGGCGGGAAGTTGCTACGCCAGCTAACGAGTGGCAAAGATCCGCATCTGGTATGGCTGTCGCCTTGCGGGATGTCAGCTAACAAAAGCGATTCTCGCCTTGATCCGTTATGCCAGCAGATCGCGAATTGCCCGGCATCAGGTGCATTCGGCGGTTTTCTATCCGCCGTTACCGGAGAGTGCCGATCCAAGCAATTTGATGGTTATTTCGGCCTCGATGGAATGACTTTCGGAATTCTTGACTTCACGCAGGACAACTTCCCTGACATCGTTCAGGCTTTTCGAAAGAGGAGCCAGGAGCGGTTCGACCAAATCTTTGGCAAACTCGGAATACCGATGAAGAAGGGTTGTGTTGACGCACACTGGTTATGTGACGCAAACCGACAAGGCAACCTGACCTGCGACCCTAAATTTTACGCAGTGATGAGAGAAGCGGTGCACGATCCCATTTTCAAGCAAGCACAGATTGACATTGCTCTCAAAAAGTACACACAGCGGCTAAAGAAATGGGCGTCACTGGGATTGAAAACTGAGTACGGCAATGTCGCGATGATTACTGTCGATAACAACCTTCGTGACGGGCCTCAATGCCGTCCTGCTGCATGGAAGGCGGCTTGCACCGGAAAATCAGGGGGCGAAGCCGCTCTCGTTGATTGCATGCTCCGAAAGTACATGAAGGGCGCATGCCGCGGCAACGGAAAAACGGAAGCAGCTTGGAACCGTGGGAATGCCATTATGAAACGATACGAAGGTCGGAAAGATATTCTAATGAGACCGGTCTCGACCGAGGCTATCTACGCGTGTGCGACCAAGTGAGCGTCTGCAAACCGTTTCCGCTTGCTATCGCCCATCTATTCTAGACATGGCCTTAAGCTCATACTGTCCATTCCGTCCATAACAGCGAATGCACTGCTCGCAAGCCGAGGTTGTGAACGACCTCTTCCACGTAGTGGCCAAGTACGGACGAGAGGTCATCGATCGGGTCCGTGTCGATGAGGCAATCGCTGCACTTGGTTGTCGAATTTTGTCAGCCTGTCGGCGCCGGTATTGGCCGCTCCACGCCTTTCGGTTCGAGTCCACAGGGCAGTTGATCGTTACGCTGAGTCGCTCTCGGTCCGCAGAAAATTCTCAATAACCGCGAACGAATGGCGTCAGCTTCTTGTCGACGAAGTGATTAGGTCGCCATCCGGGCAAGAGCTCGTCGACCACCAAAGGGTCAACAGCTCCAGCGACGAGGTCCGTAGCGGTGCCGACCAATGAGCCCTGCGGTTAGAGCGTATCTTGTAGTTTTCCCGCCCAAACCTTGTATCGTAAGCGCAGCACGATGGCTTGCAAT
>NZ_JARESV010000095.1:0-13034 GCF_046026985.1 Paraburkholderia sp. RL18-101-BIB-B | reverse complement strand
CCCGCAAACGAAAGCGACAAGGGTCGCACTCTTTCACTGTCGACGCTACTGCTCGGCACCCTCCTCCTATTATCTCATTATCTCCGCCCGCCGGCGCACAGGAATTCTCGATGCTGGCCGGCCCTCTCTTCAGCGAAAGTGCGAACACCTATTCCTGGAGCGCCAGTTATCGCGAGGGACTCGGGCGCTTTGCGGCATGGAGCTTTTCCTGGATCAACGAAGGTCACATCCCGCACCATCGTCGCGATGGCCAGACCATACAAGCCTGGGGACACCTGCCACTATGGAACGATCGACTGGAGTTATCAGCAGGTGCGGGGCCGTATCGGTACTTCGACACGAGCGCAGCACGATCCGGAGGCGACTATTCGAATACGCACGGGTGGGGAGTCGTCTGGAGCATGCGCGCCGCGTATTATTTCGATCGGAAATGGATTGCCCAGGCGCAGTTGAATCATGTCCAGGTGTTTGTCGACCCCGACGCGACCGCGCTGCTGTTTGGCATCGGCTACCAACTCGAAGCGAAGGGCGAGCCCGGTCCACGGCAACGCACGGTGCCAAGAACATCGAAGGTAACGAATAACGAACTTACCGTGATGTTCGGCAAGACGATCCTTAACAGCGGCAATTCCGAGTCGGCCAATGCCGGAAGCCTTGAATACCGGCGCGGATTATGGCGCTATGTCGATGTGACCGCATCATACATCCATGAAGGTGGTCAAATCCAGTCGCGCCGGGACGGTATCGCAATGCAGCTTTGGGCCACCCGGGCTTTCTTCGACGACAACCTTGCGCTGTCAGTCGGCGTTGGTCCGTACGTTGCCATCACGCAAAACAGTGACCTTCCCCAGAACCGCACCGGCGACGGCCGCATCTCAGCGCTTTTCGCGATACCAGCGAGCTATCGGCTCAGCCAGCACTGGCTCACGCGCATCACAGGGAATCGTGTAATCACGCGCTACAATCGTGACACGGATCTGATCGAAGCCGGAGCCGGCTTCCGATTTTGAGCGGTATCACCGACGATCATTGTCTTCGAAGTTGCCCGTAGGCAGATTGAGACTAAATCTCGCCAGATTAGAAATCTCAAGCGGTCGACGCTATGCGGCTTTTTGCCTGTGCGACGCTTGCGAGGACGTCTCAGATTGGCCGCCTCGCGCGTGACCATCTGACGCACGCTTCCAACCACACAAGTGCCAAAAGCACTGTGACCGCAATCCGCAACCTAGAGCATCCACAACGGGCGCTTCTCTGTCCATCGTCTTCCCATTCGCATCCGCTATGCCCGCGATGGCCATTTGCCGAAAGCGGAGCCTTCTGCGCCGCCGGCTGCTAAGCTTGTGTAAGGTACGTAATATCGCCTTCGCGCAGGCCGCGCCCTTCCGCACCGAGATAGACTTTTGGAACTGTTTTTCGATTAAAAGTTTGTGTGATCGCTTCCAGCCTGTTTGATTCGAGCGGGCGACGCCGGGAGAACTCTGATGAGCAAGAAATCCCTGTCCGACGATATCGGCGACTCAAATGAAACGACCGAGGCGACGCTGGTGGCACTGACAATGCAGATCAACGCGTTCGTCCGTGAAGGCACGCTCGATAGCCGGTGCGCGGCGAAGCTGGTCAAGCGACTGAAAAGGGAGGCTGAGTTCGTTTCTGAAAGCGGCAGGGCAACGAAGCCGGGGCGTAAGGAATTGAAGACCGCTTTCGACACAATCGATTTGGCGCTGCGCGATCACGACGCTGGGCTGCTGGTCATGGCCAACGCTGCGTTGCGCGCGACGGATGATGCGGTCGGTGCCGGATAGTCGCAGCAGAGGACGAAGATCTTCAAACGACGGAAGTTGCAGGGGTTCAAACATGGGCATTTTCAGATGGCTGCACCGCGACGACAATTCGAGTACGGAGCGTCGAGACATGGAGCAGGTCAGGGAAACCGTTGAGCGCGTCATGACGTTGAATCCGCGGCTGCGAATGGCGCAGCACTGCGCTGAGCGTCTCACGCCGGCGGTCAAAGTATCGCTACGGTATGCGCGCGACCTGGTCGCGTCGTTACCGCTGCTCCATGAAGCCAGTGCACGCACGTGGTATTCGGATCTCTACGTGCGCGCTTACTTCGCCAATCCCGACGAACTGGCGATGAGAGTTAGCCGTTCAGAAGAACTCCGTGTGTACTTCGACCAGAATCCTGAGGCCGAGCATGTCTATGCCGTGCTCGGAATGGCAATGATCGAACGTCATGTACTAGGCGTGGCACTCGCAGGTGACACGGTACGCCGGGACGTTGCGCAAACCACGGTCTGCTTTGACGACCATCGCATAAGGATTTGCGGCCGAACTGAATCGGACCTGCGGCGGGAGATCATGCAACGCGTGAGCGATCAACTGTCACTCACAGGACTGGCGAAACTCGCGAAAGATCGTCGTGATGTACTTGAACATGGCCGAGCATTGCTCAAAATGCGTTTGGTGTTACTACAGCGCCAAGGCACAGGAATGCGTTCGGTGTGCGGAGGTGCTGTTCCTGCTGGATGGGAAGAACTTGCCCGCGTACAGGCACAGATTGAAGATAACTCGCGACGCCTTGGTGAGCTGAGCGCTCCAATGGACTCGCTTGAGCGCCAACTCGACGGGGTATGCCAGGTTCTGACCGAACCGGAAAAGCACATCTACCTTACCAGGAAGCGTATTCGCCTGGATCGGATGAACGTGGTACAGACCAAGGACAGTTCGCAAACTGCGGATGAGCTCGAGTTTCACATCGCCCACATTCCGGCCAGTCCGCCCCAGGTACGCGCAATAGCGCTTATCCGGTTTGCGCGCGCCGAACTCCTGCCAGGCAGATTGCTTCTCGACGAGGCAATACGGGAGCTATAACGGCTGAGTTCTCCGCGAGGGTCACACATGCCCACGAGAACCGGGTCGGTCGGTGTTGCCGATCTGGTGGCACCAGGCCGGACGCGGGCAGCACGAGCGGGACCGGCAGGTAGTGCGCATCCTGGCGCGCCGTGACGCCCGGGAAGGATCCGCCTCCAGCCAACAGGCCGCCGAGCACCAGATTGGTGAACCATTGCCGCGCGTAGCGGTTTCAGCGCAGCATTTTCTGGGTTCGTTGAGCGCTGCCGGCGGCCCCCGTGGCCGACAGGCGCCTGGGCTTCTATCATAGCTGCGATTCAATCGGCAGCAGACCGAGGAACCAGATGCTGACGCGCTTCAGCGCAGACACGCCGGGCTCCTCGTCAAGTTCTGTCACGGTTCCGTTCTCCGCCGTTTGGATCCACACGATACGGCTTTTCCCAGTTGGGTCGAAGCGTTCGTCGAGTCGCCACGCAATGCGGTCCAGGTTCGACCCGATCCCGTCGATCACCTGCACGGCGAGTCCGTCGCTCCCACAGTAAATACCGATTTCCGTGTTGAGTTCGACCGAACGCGGATCGAGGTTCATCGAACCGATGAAGATGCTCGAGCGATCGAACACGTAGGTCTTGGCATGCAGCGATGCCTTGGATGAACCAAACGTCGATTTTTTCTTTTCTGCAGTCTTATCGGCGATGACTGGCTTCATCTCGTAGAGGTGCACTCCAGCGGCGAGGAGATCCTTACGATAGCGTTGATAGCCTGCGTGCACGGCGGTGACGTCGGTCGCGGCAAGCGAGTTCGTCAGTACGGTGACGCGTACGCCTCGCCCGGCCAGCCCGCGTATCCACGCAACCCCTCTTTCCCCTGGTATGAAGTACGGCGATACGATCAGCATCTCATGCGTGGGCTGAAGATCCAGCGCCTTCAGTTGCGACATGAGGTGGCCCTGCGTGTCTCCCGGCCCACGCGTGATCTTCGATGGATCATCGTAAAGCAGGGTCGCCTGGCCCCAGGTGAAGTCGGCATCGCGTGAGTCAATCGCCCGAACCAGACGCTCCCGGGCATCCACGACGTACGGCGTATCTCGCTCTGACGCGATGTATGCGTCCAGCTTGGCGCGGAGGGCGGCAAGTGCGTCTGGTTCCGCGCGATGGCCCGTCAGCCGGTCGATCGGATAGGACGCGTCCGAATTCCAGTACTCGTCGAAGGCGTTTGACGCCTTGCGGACAATCGGTCCGTGTACCAGGACATCAAGATCCCCAAAGGCGACGACGCTGGATGCGCCAAAGTATTCGTCACCGATATTGCGTCCGCCGAGAATGGCTCCCTGGTTATCGGCGATCAGAGCCTTATTGTGCATGCGTCGATTCACGCGGGAAAACTCGAACACCGTTCCTATCATCTTGAAGTTGCGACTCGCAACCGGATTGAATAGTCGTATCTTTATATTGGGATGTGCGTTGAGCGCGAGCAGACGCTGGTCGTCTGCGTTCGTACCGAGGTCGTCGAGCAGCACGCGAACCCTTACCCCGCGGTCGGCTGCTCTGAGCAACGACGCGGCAAGTTCGCGACCGGTCAAGTCGTCGTGCCAGATGTAATACTGGAGATCGAGGGTGCGGTCCGCAGCCTCGGTGAGCACGATGCGCGCCACGAGTGCGCTCACACCGTCTGACAGCAGGTGAAATGCATTGCTTCCCGGATGCTCTTGTTCCGTCGGCCCGAAAACGGCGCCCAGACGCGTGGCCTGCGTGTCATCCAACGCGTATGTCAGCGGCCGGGCGGTCTGAGGTGGCAAGCCGGCGCAGGCGTGCAGCAGGAAGACCAGAGAAATAGCGACGAGCTTTCGAAGCTTGATCATTGTTCTCTCCGCCGGTATCGGTTACGCGTCAGAGTATCGCAATCCCGTGCGCGATTTAACGAATTGCCACGTGCCGAAGATCGACAGTATCGGTTGCTGGACGAACCGGCCTCCTGGCAAGACTGCGCGGCATGTGGCATAGGCCGCAGAGCAGACGGTACGTCGTGACGTTGTGCTGTCGACGTGCCAGACGGCGCCGGCCTCCCATGTCCGGTGGAGGCCGGCATGCCGTCTACGCGATTGCCCCGCCAGCGGCCCGCGTGCGACGCCGGCCGCTTTCGAGCCTCGCCGCAGGGCGTCCGTGGTTCTGGCTGTACCAGGCTCAGGATGGCCGGTTCGTGGCCCGCCTGACGCTCGGGCGGCTGCAGGTCATAGCCGCCACGCCTCGAGCGGTGATCACCGCGCTCAGGCGATGTGTACGAGACTACGCGGTGTATCTGCGCGATCGACTCACCTAACCTCAAGGGATAGGTCAGTTTCCCGCAAAACTTAACAGCTTGATCCAAGTACGCACTATTTGCCGTCTGAGGTCCTAACACGACTGCTCCTCATCGCCGAATGCCTGCGGTTATGGGAGCGTCTACTACACGGCATCAGATGCCAATACGGAGCTCGGTTATGGCGAAAGCTGATGGAGTGAGCCTCGCGTACATTCCCTCAGCGCACCGCATGAAGCCCGGGTCATTTGTCGACGCGACGGACGCGCCTGTTGCGATCACGCTTCGCAACCACCCGCCCTGTGCAACGATGTATTTATTGTGCGCTTGAGCCCGGCAAATGCCCGCCCTCCGGTCAGGCGAATTTCCGCATGCCTGAATATCGTGGTTATAACCCGTCGCGCAGCTGTTCTTTATCTCGTCGCAGTTCTGCGCGGCAAGGCATACACACGAAAGACCTAAAGGCGCTCGCCAGAATACGTCTCATGTTTACCTCGCTATGGCTGACTTACCCTATTTCCGCCAGAAAGGAAGTGGAACGCCGGTCTAGGTGACTTCGACCGTTTCCACACCGCTTGTCGGCTTTTCCCGGCAGCGCGTTAATGCAGCAGGCGCACCCGTGACAATGGTTCGAATGGCTGCTTCAGCCACCAGATCTGCTCGTCAAGCACAAGACTCCTCGACAACCACTTTTAAGTGCGGCCATTCAAGGACCCGTGGCTGCCGATGGCTCCTAGGTCACTGCACTCGGTTGCGGATTGCGATCAAGGGTCTTTGGCAGGCGTACGGTTTAATGTGATCCCGGGTGCTCGCCGTCGCAGTGTGGGCGGTGGTAACCATCACGCTCATCCGCCCAAGGCAATGATCGCTATGGTCAGCACGACACCGAGGGCCACCATCGCGAATCCTGCTATCCATCCGCCGAATCCGGCATGGTGACCCAGCGCGATGCCTGAACAGAACAACATTGCCAGCGTAAGCACACGAGAAACAGTCAAGGCAGTTGAGGTTTCCTTGAACAGGACGAACGGCAAGGCAACCGGGAACGTGGACAGGACGACGATGACGAAAACCCCTGCCGCACCGATGTAGTCTTCGAGCAACAGCCGCGGGCGGTGAGGCAGAGTCGTCGTTGCAACAATACGTGCCCGGATAAGCTCTAACTCACCATCGGCAACCAGAGTCTTCATTGCCTTGGACAACGCCTTGCGGAGCGCGCGCGCCCCGGCCGCAGCGTCCGGTTCGTTTTTCACCGTACGCGCAAGCGTGAGTTGCTTGCCGCGATTCGTCAGGGTGCGTACCAGAAACATTACAGCATCGGCCAGCCCCCATGCGAGATTGCAGCCAAGCGCCGTGTACAGCATTTTCCGGCCGGCATCTTCTCCTGCGGTGGCAGCCGACACGGCGCCGACGAAGGTAAGCGCCATGAACAAGCCAAAGCACAGTTCCGAAACCCGATCCACGGTATCGAGGATCGGTTCACGCGTTTCGGTGTCTTCCTGATGCGTCAGACCGGTAGCGCGCATGAACTCCCCTTGAGCAGATAGCGGATGGTCACGTTCATTGCTGGCCGAACGGGCAGGCACGGCAAACACCTGATTTGAGGTCCCTGCGCGGAATCAGGTGGCCGCCGTGTGTCAATCAGGAGCGGAACTGCACCCGGGAGGTGCCTCGACGGGTGACGTGCATCAGTGGACCCGGAGTGACGGTCAACGACGGGCCGAAGGTTCCCGGCCGTGGTTGCGACAATCATCGGATCGGCTGGCAAGGGAGCAGATGCACCCAGCCTACGGCGGGCTTAGCAGAAACGCTATCGGACTAAAGTCGCATTGCAACCATTCGTACTGGCACCTACCCTACATTTTGAAAGGATTTCCAGAATTCCGGAGGTCAGCCGCGCGCATGGAGACGAGGAATGGCGAAGACAGGGGCAAACAAAGACTGGTCACTGGAAGACAACTCCTTGTCGTACTGGGTGGTGCAAACGGGTAGCAAGGTCTGCATAGTCTTTGAAGGACGCGACGGCGCAGGTAAGGGTGGCGCTATCAAGGCGATTACTGAGCGCGTGAGAATCTTCGACCGCAGTTGGTACAACCGTGCGGGTGTCGAGCGCGTGATGGGTTTCTGTTCCGAAGAGGACGTGGTGAAGTTCCTGGCGGCGGTGCCGCTGGTCGAAGATGCAATCGTCGGATCCGGAGTCATCCTGCTCAAATACTGGCTGGAGGTCAGCGAGGAGGAACAGAACATAGCGGAGAAATTCTGACCCTGGCGGATCACTACGGACCAGGGCCATCATGACGGCGATATTGCGACACGCAGCCCGCCGAAGGATGGCAGCCATAAAACGCGACCCGCCAGCGAAGACGATTCCGCCAATCATCGCAATCTTCATAAGTTGCCGGAAATGCTGGGCCAGATTCGCTCGAACGACAGCGCCGGGCCGCGGGAGACCTTCCAATGTATTTCGACTGACGACCGCCGATGGTCCTTCATGACATCGCCCGCAGGCGACGCGATTCACAACTGCTGCGGTCATCGCTCATGTTCCGCTCACGCTCAGCAGCCAGATCGCGCGAACCTTCATCCCGGCAACCAGCGCGAAATCAAGTGCCTTCACTCTCGGCCGTGATCCATGAAGCCAGAACGTTCTTCACGCCAACGAAAACTCCATAGCCGGCCTGGCCGCCAGACATTACGGCATTCAGCCGGCGGTGTCCGCATGCCTTTTCCGGAATGGCTTGGCGATTACAGGAAGGAATGGGCCCGGCCCGACATCATCGCCGGGCTGACCGTGGCCGCAGTCGTCATCCCGAAGGCGCTCGCCTATGCGACTATCGCCGGCCTGCCGGTTCAGGTCGGACTTTACACAGCGTTCGCGCCCATGCTCATCTACGCTTTGCTGGGAACGTCACGCGTCCTCAGCGCGAGTACGACGACAACGATCGCAATCCTGGTCGCGACGGCACTCGACGGTGTGGCGTCCGCGAATGATACCGCCAATCTGCTGACGGCTTCGGCGACGCTGACATGCCTGGTGGGAGTGATCCTGATCGTGGCGCGACTGCTGCGGCTGGGCTTTGTCGCGAATTTCATCTCCGAACCGGTGCTGATCGGCTTCAAGGCAGGCGTTGGGATTGTCATTGTCGTGGACCAGGTGCCGAAGCTGCTTGGCATCCATTTTCACAAAGGCTCGTTTTTTCACAACCTGCTCGCTACCGTGCAGGGGGTTCCGCAAGCGTCATTGGTCACTGTGGCTGTTGGCGTGGCGATGATCGGCCTTCTGATCGCCATGGAACGCTTCGTCCCGCGTGCGCCCGCGCCCTTGATTGCGGTGGCGGCGGGAATTGCCGGCGTGAGCCTGCTCGGCTTGTCGGCGTATGGGGTGGCGACGGTGGGCAAGGTGCCAACGGGGCTGCCTGCCTTCACGCCGCCGGATCCGCAGATGATGATGGCGCTCTGGCCACCAGCCCTCGGCATCGCATTGATGAGCTTTACCGAAACCATCGCGGCCGGACGGGCGTTCGCGAAAAGTGGCGAGCCGACGCCACAGCCGAACCAGGAGTTGCTGGCGACGGGACTGGCGAACCTTGGTGGTGCGTTCTTCGGCGCCATGGCCGCTGGCGGAGGGACTACGCAAACCGCCGTGAACCGCCTGTCGGGCGCACGGTCCCAACTGTCCGGACTCGTCACGTCGTTAGCCGCGCTCGGCACGATGTTGTTGCTGGCTCCTCTCATCGGGCTGATGCCGGAAGCCACACTGGCCGCAGTGGTCATCGTGTACTCGGTCGGGCTGATCCAGCCGGCGGAGTTCCGGGAAATCCTCAAAGTGCGGCGCATGGAGTTCGTCTGGGCGCTGGTCGCGCTGGTCGGCGTGGTGCTGGTCGGTACGCTCGAGGGGATTGTCGTCGCCATCATTGTGTCGATGGTGGCGCTCGCTCACCAGGTGTCAGATCCGCCGGTTTATGTCCTTGGCAGGAAGCCCGGCACGAATGTGTTCCGCCCGCAGTCGAGCGAGCACCCCGAGGATGAAACCTTCCCCGGCATGCTGATGCTGAGGCCTGAGGGGCGGATCTTCTTTGCCAATGCGCAGCGCATCGGCCAGAAGATGAGACTGCCGGTTAGCGTGGCAAAGCCGAAGGTGGTGGCACTCGATCTCGCGGGAGTATTCGATTTCGAGTTCACCGCCTTGAAGATGCTGACAGAAGCGGAGAAAAAGTTGCGCGAGGAAGAGAGGATCACGGTCTGGCTCGTCGGCCTGAATCCCGGCGTACTTGCGATGGTCCGGCGCTCGCCTCTGGGAGAGACGCTCGGGGAGGACAGGATGTTCTTCAACATGGACCATGCGGTTGCCAGGTATCACGCCGGCGAGGCGGGTGGCTGACGCTACAAATGCATATTCAACGGAGCGAGGTAAGGAGGCAGACCTGAACGCCGAGATACGGCGCGCATTCGTAAATGACAGGAGCGCAAAATGCTGCATTTGATGTTGGGGAACATTGAACCTGATACCTCCGACGACGAGATCCAGGAGTTTTTGGTGAAGTACGGATTCCGTCCGTACGATGAGATCAAGCACGTCCCCGGCGATGGAACGCGGCCCGCGGTAGCGCTGACCTTCCATTCGCTCAATCCGGAAACGTTGGGCAAATTGCAGCCCCGCGTCCATAACCTCTTCTGGAAGAATCGGAGGGTTCTTGAGGGACCACTTTACGTGAGTCGAACCGGTGGTGACCGTGTGCAACGATCAACACCCCGACGAGCATGCTGGTCGGGGTAAGGTCCGTTGTCAGATGCAGCCCGGCGATCTCTGCGGGATTAATCGTGGCTCAACAGGAGCGAGCAATGAAAGCAATCAGGACATTCAAGCTGATAAGTGGCGCATTGATCGTTGTGGTATCCATCAATGCGTCGTCGCAGACTAGTGAATCCGCTTCGACGTCGACTCAATCCAGCATGGCGCCGGAAAGCGGGGGAAGCGCGAAAGCCACCAGACAGGCGAATCGCGCACTCAGCAAGAAAGTGCTTCACGCACTCTCAAAGGGCGGTGTCAACACTTCCAGAATCAACATCATCGCAAAAGGTAGCGCAGTGACGCTTGCTGGATCTGTCACTGACTCGAGCCAGATCGACAAGGCGGGCGAGATAACGAAGGGTGTGCCCGGCGTTACCTCTGTGAAGAATTCCATGACACTTAAAGAAGCGGGTCAGTAATCCCTCTTGATCGCTTGGGCCGGGTCGCGGCGGCTCGGAATCGCCGGTCACGCGACCAAACAGAAGCAGCCCCGCGACGTGCGCCGGCCGGCTACACGGGATTCCGCAATTGCACGACGAATCATCAGGATAGCTGACAGTACGCGCACCACGATCGGCCCTGTCGGCCATCGTGCAGACTCGGCATGTCATGTCGATGCATCCACGCCTGCAGGGGCTCGGGGACCACGCAAATCCCCAGCACTCGTGATCCGCCTGGTTAACAGTAGCAGGTAGGCCGTAAGGGACGTAGATCGAAATCTGCAACAACGTCAGCACGGGGCAATGCGCGCCGGTTCCTCCAGGTCAGTGGCGGGTGGAAGGTCCCCTCCCCTCCTGAGTGGACACTCGAACACGACGATAGCGGCTCGAACCGCGGCTTTGGCCGCGGACCCGAGACCGACTCGTGGACCGTTGTACCGGTTGAATCCGCCGCAATAGCGCACTAATATTGATTTGCGAGACAGTCGTAAATACTGGAGGTCTGGATGAAGAAATCGGAAAGGCGGGTTGCGATCGCATTAGAGGTGTCGCTATCTGGCTAGGTGGTCTGTATTTCGCCATTACCGGACTGATCTATGATCGCACCATGGAATTCCGCTACGGCGCGCTCGCCATTTTTGTCGGCGTCTCGATCGCGGTCATTGCATCGAACCTGATTTCGATTCCAGGCTTGCCGAGCAAGAAGAAGCAGATCTCTCGATAGTAACGTGCTCAGTGCTCACCAGACGCCGGCGCGGGCGGCGCTTCGTTTTCCTTTTGCATCTGATCACGCGTATCGTTCTTCGCTTCACGCGCCTTTTTCTGCGCTGCCCGCCGCGTGTACTGCATCTGCTTCGTCGCCGCGGCACCGCTTTGGGCTCGCACGCTAGTGGGTGATATGGAATACATGGCGATGCATGCCGCGATGGCCGGCGCTACTACGTAGAACCCGCTCATATCGCTCGCCAGAAGAAAATTCTGCGTATCGCTTTGCGGCCATGCAAACCGCTCGACACACCACCGGATGACCCTTGCAATCTACGCATAGTAACGCATGATGCCTTGTTGAATGATCATGGGCTTTGTGAAGAACACCCCGGTTGTACAGGGTCCGAAGGCATACTTGTCCACGCGTGTACCGGGCATTGACGTATTGCTCGAACAGACGAATTTCCACCGGTCCGCAGGCTCGAGATCTTCTTGGACGTCGAACGCGCGCATCGGCTCGCACACCGGGTCAAAATGGATGCTCCGTACGTCGCTCAGTTTGCAACTTGCGGGCGCGAGGAACTCATGACAATGCCGGGAGAGTCGGTCGACTCGCATTGCGCAGTCCGTGCCAGACGCACCGCAGATTGCGGTTCGACAACAAGAAATATTTGGCGCTTTCAATCTCGGTGGACGGGAATAGCGCTTCTCTGGTCCGTACTGGCGTCCGCGCAGGAAATGGAGCCGCGCAGCTATTCGGCCGTCCCGGTTGGAACGAACTTCGTGGTGGCGGGCTATGCCCGATCGACCGGCGACGTTTCGCTGGACCCGTCGTTGCCCATCACCGATCTTCAAGCCCGGATCAACACATATTCACTGGGCTATTCTCATAGCTTTGGCGTCGCGGGACATGTCGCCAGCGTTGCCGTGTTGCTGCCTTATGCCAATGCGAACCTGACGGGGAATGTAGCAGGCGTGCCTGGTCAGGCCTGGCGTTCAGGGCTAGGCGATGTACGGTTCCGGATTGCCGCGAATCTGCTGGGTGGTTCCGCGCTCACACCAGGAGAATTTGCCCGGCGTAGCCCGAGCACCATACTGGGTGCCAGCCTGAGCGTGGTCGCGCCGACCGGCCAATATCAGCCCGCCCGTATCGTCAATGTGGGTTCGAACCGGTGGGCATTCAAACCTGAACTGGGATTCTCCCAGCCAGTCGGCAACTGGTTTGTAGACGGCGCCGCTGGGGTCTGGGTGTTCACCGACAATACGAACTTTTTTGGTGGCAAGCGACGAAGCCAGTCTCCGCTGGCCGTGTTCCAATGGCATGGAGGCTACACGTGGCGGCCCGGACTGTGGATCGCCGCAGACGTTGCGTATCTCACGGGCGGCCGGACCAGCGTCAATGGTGTCCAGAACGCGGACCTGCAAAGCAGTACTCGCTACGGGGTAACGTTGTCGGTTCCCCTTGCCGCACAATGGTCAGCCAAACTCGCATGGTCGCGTGGGTTAACGACACGCATCGGTGGAAATTTCCAGACCGTCTCGGTCGCGCTCCAATACCGCTGGTTCAATCGCTGACTTAACGTGGCAACACCTGTGCTCGCCACTATTTCGCGCCACGGCTGGTGGCTTCCCGGCTTGCCGGCGGCAGATCCGCCTCGAGCTTGCCTCCGATGTCCTCGATCAGGCGCTGGAAATCAGGCGACGCCATGATTATCTGTCCAGCGGCAGCGAAAGCTCATGACGTCAGCGGACGGTCGCGGCCGTGATAACGCAATGGCGCCGTGGGCTCGTCGCGACGGGTGGAGCCGGAGGTTGCCCCGATTTCGCCAACGGGTTACAGCGCGGGTTGCAGTGCTCTCACGCCTGGCGTCGTGCGCGCCTTCACGATGCGGTCATTTCGAAGACGTGGTAGCTCCATGGTGGCAGATCCAGGTAAAGACCGCGTG
>NZ_JARESV010000094.1:0-14318 GCF_046026985.1 Paraburkholderia sp. RL18-101-BIB-B | reverse complement strand
GTGTACGTGGTCCTCGCCTTGCGGGGAAATTGGCCCGCGCGGGCCTGGAAGATGGGGCCGCCGGGTGCGATGAAGAGGACGCTGTCATAGCGGCCACCCATTGCCGACGCATGCGAGGAACGCTTGTATTCTGGTCCGGCTCCCGCGCCGCGCCATCACACGAAGGTATTGCCTGGACCATGCAATGGTATGCGCAGCGCTTCGCTGTTCGACCGGGCGACGCCGTGGCGCAATGCCCGCGACGCTGCTGTTTTCACGCTGGCATCAATGCAAAAGATTGTGTCGTCACGTGCCGTGTTTTCACGTTGCGTTTTCACATATTGTGTTTCCACATACCCGAAGCCGTGAACGGGGAACCGGTACTCAACGCCTCTCAGGAGCCAGACATGAGCAACATTCCAATGCGGAGCGAACGCGCAGTGGAGACCCTGGACGCCGGCGCGTTCGACATGAAGCTCGAGATCGTCGTGATCCCTGTCTCGGACGTCGATCGCGCCAAGCGCTTCTATGGCGAGTTGGGTTGGCGGCTCGATCTCGACTTCAAGGCAGGGGACGACTACCGCGTGATCCAGTACACGCCGCCCGGCTCCGCATGCTCAGTCATGTTCGGCACGAACGTTACCGCGGCCGCCCCGGGCTCAGCCCAGGCGCTTCATCTCGTCGTCTCCGACATCGTGGCCGCGCGCAATGAACTGCTCCGTCGCGGCATCGAGATCAGCGAGCCATTCCACGACACGGGCGGCGTGTTCCACCATGCCGACGCGAAATGCGTGGTTAGCGGCCTGAATCCGCAACGGCAAAGTTATGCCTCGTACGCTTCGTTCAGCGATCCGGATGGCAACGGTTGGCTCTTGCAGGAGATTACAGCGCGCTTGTCCGCAGATATCAAGGTGGGCGACCCTAGATTCACCACTGAGGTGGTGAAAGCGATTTTCAGTACGACACCTGATTAGGCATTGCGGCGATAGGGGGATGGTGACTGGGGTTGCGCGCTGCCGGCGCTTGGGCTGAGCATCAAGACATCGGCCAAACCGTGTTCCGAAGCGAATAAATTAGTTTTGCTACGGATCGGAGACCGAAATCTAGAATGTCAGCGAGTGGAGTTTTCGCACCTCGTCAAGTAGCCATTGAAACACAGACTGTTCGGAAGCAGGGGACTGCTGGACCTCGGAAGACAGCTTGCCCAACGTCGCATCCTGGCGCGACAACATTCGGCACATTCGTTTCGCGACTTCAGGATTGGTTTGGAGGATTGGCGTAAGGTCATCTTTCTGGAGTTGATACGCGGCACATTTTGTGAGCGCGGTAATCCGGACCTTTGTCGACAGGCCAGCAAGCAAGCCCGCCTCACCAACGGCATCACCAGGGCCGAGACGTGTCACTTCAAACTGGCCGGAGGTCTCGTCAGCTGTCACAGACAGCACGCCGGAATCAACAATGCTCAAAGTATTTGGCGCGGTATCTGCAGTCACGAGTACTTGTCCGCGGTCAAGCTCCCGTCGTGTGAGCCTGGCTGCCAGTTGCCTGATCTCGTCGTCTTCCAGCGCTGTGAACAGGTCGACATTGCGAAGGAGCCGTTCCCTGGAATCAATCGGATTGCGGGAGGGCCCCGTCACGCCGAGCGGATGCAGGTCAATCCCCGCTGCGGCCAGATGTCGATAACAAAGGTCGTACAGATCGTTGGAGGCTGGGCGTTTCCTTTCCATATCGTCGACATAGGCTGTAACCTCATACTGAATCGAATTGACATTTGTCTTTTTAACCTGAGCGTGGGGGGCGGGTGTCTGCAAAATGAAACATGTTGCCGCCAGCGCATTTTCGAGTGCTGCGAGAACAGTCCTGGGGCGCTCTTCAGGCGATATCTCCAGTAAGACACTGATGGCATGCAGCGAGGGCGGCCGGCTATGGTTCATGATCTTTGTTTTTGCAGCCAGGGCGTTTGGCACGATGACCACGTTGCCTTGTGACGTCAAAAGATGCGTTGCACGCCAGTTCATCTCAAGCACCTTGCCTTCATCACCGTCGATAGCAATCCAGTCGCCCACCTGATACGGCTCGGTCGTGTTAATGACGATACCAGCGAAAACATCACTCAGCGTGCTCTGGATTGCAAGGCCAAGAACGATCGCCAACGCCCCTGAAGTTGCGACCACGCCTCGTATTGGCAAGTCCAATACGAAGGCGAGGGCCGCGACAATTGCGGCAAGAAAAACCACCGCCCCGAACACATCCTGAAAAAGACGCTGCTTACGCCACCGCTTCGGCAGCAGCAATGCGTCGAGCGCAAGTGACAACAGGCGCGCCCCGTTGAGCCACCAGATTATTTCAAGAACCTGTTCCGCAACATGCTGAGCAGATGAATGCACATCGGGTGCTGGCGAAACGGGGTTAAGTCCTGTGCTGAATAGCAGTAGAGTCAGCAGAGCGAAAAGAAGCAGTCGAATGGATAGCCGGGTGTTTTCATTCTCCGGACGCCCGAATCGCCAAAGTAGCATGTCGACTATTACGAGCGTGTACCCCGCGAGTAATGGATGGCTCATGGTTTCCGTGTTCGTTTCATCGTAATCGGCCCCGCGGCAGGGCGCCGTGTCCCATCGCACGCGTTGCACCGGACGGCGTTGTTCAGCCCTCGAGCGCAGCCAACGCAGCCTCCGCAACTGCTATGTCCTGCTCGACGGTTCCTGCGCTGGTTCCGACCGCACCGACAATGCTACCGTTGATGACGATCGGGATGCCGCCGCCGAAGATGACAACCTTACCTACACCACTCTCCTGGATGCCGAAGAGCGGCATGCCCGCCTGAGCGAGCTTGGCCAGGTCAGCTGTGGCTTTTTCAAAAATTCTTGCTGTCACCGCCTTATTGATGGCGAGTGAGATGCTGCCGATGAGCGCGCCGTCCTGGCGCAAGAAAGCCACCAGATGTCCACCAGCATCGACCACCGCGATGTTGTAAGCGATTTCCAGGCTCGCAGCCTTTGCCTCCGCGGCGGACAACATCCGCTTGGCGTCTTCGAGCGTAACGGTGTCGTATGGTCTTGGCATATCGTCCTCGACATAGTAGGTGGATCGCGCCAATTGCCTTTCGAGAAGACCGCTGCTTTGTCGCTCACAACTTCCGCCATGCACGCACTGATGCCTGCGCGATTATCCCCACTCCGAAGCCGACGAACCCGCAGGCTTTGGCGTAAAACTAAGCTACCACGTTCGTAATGAGCGAGCAAATGACGAGAGTCTGGAAGTTCTCGGCGCCGAGGCGTCCCGCGACTTCCGGCAACTGGTGGTTTGGAGTGAATTGTGGCGTATCAGGAATAACTCCTTTTACCGAGCGATATTTGCGTAACCGGATCGGGAATCTACAGTGCTTGGTGATCAGGCCATTCTAGATGCCGTAGAAGCCGGTTTTTCGAGAGGCCTTTAGGGATGTGGCGCCGGAACCGGAATGTTGCTTCGGCAGTTCAGGCGGATTCTCGAGTAAAAGCCTCATTGCTTATCTGGATTGTCAATGGAGCATTGCAATGGTTCGTACACATCAACCGGGTGAGTCTGCCTTCAAAACTATTCTGTCCGAGGACATTGAGTGGAAGCAGTTTCCGGCCTTTCCACCTTCGGCCCGTCTCGCCGTCCTTATCGGCGAACCCTCGGAGCCCGGCCCCTATGTGATCCGCGTGAAAGTGCCCGGGGGTGTCAAGCTGATGCCCCACAAGCACCCGGAAGACCGCATCTACACGGTGATGTCGGGCATCTTTTATATCGGGCTCGGCGAGCAATTCGATGGGAGCAAGGTCGAGGCGTATCCACCGGGCAGTGTCATCGTTCTACCTGGTGAGATCTGGCACTTCCACTGGGCCAAATCCGGCGAGTACGTCACGCAGGTCATGGCGATTGGGCCGCTCGGCCTCGATTATCACGATTCTGCCGACGATCCACGCAACCAGGCGCCGAGCGGAGACTGAGCTTCGCCGGAATTACTGTTGCTGTCCGAGTCGACGCTCACGGCCGCGACATGGCTGGATTCGCGAATCCGCACGTCTGTAACGGCTTGGGGTAGTTTCGCGATGTCACGCTCGATGTCAGTGTCGAGCTGTTTTCCAATGTCAAGAATCCGGTTCCGGATGCCGCTGGACGAAATGCCCTTGTCCAGCGGCAGCACTTCCTTGAGCATGTTCGCGGCGGCCTGCCGGTATGGCAAATGAGCTGCCCACTTCGCCTGGAGGTATTCAAGCTCCGGAGTGACGCGCCAGCTTAGGTCTTTGGACAGGAGATGCACTACGTGCTGTGCCGTCCGCGCAGTCCGCTGGCAGGCACACGGCCACAGCCGCGGACTCTTCACCGTCACTTTGCCGTAGACGGTGCGCAGACCGTCGAGCGGCTGTCCTCGTGCTCTCAGGCCGAACCGCAGTTCCGACAATGGGTCTGGCCTGAGAGCACGACTGCACCTGTTTCGAAATGAGCTCGGCTTGCATCTGTGCCAGCAACGGCCGTCCTTCCGCGAGAGTCAGGCCCAGTTCGGCAAGACAGCAATCAGGGCGCTCAATCACAGCCAGAACTCCGTCACCTTCCTCGACCGTGTCATTGTCTCCGTCTGTAGGTGTTCATAATTGCCGCTAGCCGTGTTCACTGGAATGCTAGCGGCTAAGACGTCGAATGCCCCGCTGCGTAAAGGGAAGACACGATCGGCGCGATTCGATGCCTGTTGCGATGGTGCAACAACCGAGATGAAGCGTGTTCAGTAACTCTGCGAGCGTGGTCCTTGGCGGTCTCGGATATCAATCTCGCGGCGGATGTGATTCGAAAGATGCTTGCCATAATCTGCAATCTTTATTGAGCGGGGTGTCACGTTGCCAGAAACAGGTTCTGTTCTTGGTGGACGAGTTCTGGACCAAACTTTATTGCTTGTAAGAAGGGATATTCTGAACGACACGCATGGTGGCGTTCCGCGATGACCCAACTGTGCCAAGCGCCCGCTCTAAGTAAGGGGTATTGCTGGTTCGAGGCTCAGCGCGTTGTTCGAAATGAATTGTCAGGCGTGTGCAAGGCACGCTAGCATCATTAACGAACATACTAGCGCCCTATGAACATTCGCTAGCAGCAATTCTGACCACCTACAGCATTGACGATTGCGACCTGTAGCTCGCGGGCTCAGGTGGCAGGGGCGGTGCTTGAGAAGCTTCCAATGATCGACGCCCCAAAACTGTCGTGTGCGATACGCAAAACCGGGTGTTGACGACTTTACTTCGTTTTACGAGAACAACGCCGGTACGCTCGTGAACTATGGCATGCGCTATCACAAGGGGCTGCCGATCAGCAGCATTGCCGAGTCCGCGGTGAATCTGGTGGTCAGCCATCGCATGGCGAAGAAGCAACAAATGCGATTGACGGACGAGGGAGCGCACTGCCTGGCACAAGTCAGAGTTGCTGTTCTCAACGAAGAATTCTCGGTTAAGACACTTGCCGTGTTGACCAACACTTCTGCAGCTGCAAACTCGCCGAGTGCGCGCCGAGCGCGCGTGAATTGACCTCCCACGGTTTGGTTCACTCTCATCAAAATTGACGCAAAGTTGTCCAGCAGTGCTCGCTGTGCTTTATAGACTGGTCTTCGGGTCCGGACGACTTTAAGTCATTTGACAGCCGGCGCGATCGAATTGATGCTGACGGGCATGAAGTATCGACTGGACAAGATGTATTGGGACCAGCACGAGCTCGCCGTACACATCCTGTCCTCGCGGACCGGGGCTAGGCGCCGGGCAAGCTGAACCGCGACTTTGGGCTTGCCGTCCCCCGACGGCCTTGAACTTGATGACGTGAATGACACCCCAGGCCGAGGAACACCCTTAGTCTTGGGCAATGCTTAGGCGAAGCCCGTCGAGTCCTCATATCTAGCCTGGCCGTAGGCCAGCCCGCTGGGCAGCCACCTGAATACCGTAAACAGTCGAGCCAGTAATTACCCCCGTCATCAACACGCCGATGAAAGCAAGCAAAACCGCGATGATCCGACCAAGCGTAGTGGTCGGCACGACGTCGCCGTAGCCGATGGTCAGCGCAGTGACCGCGCAAAAATAGAACGTCTCGCCCAGAGATGACTGCGTACGTGTGACCGTGTTGACGGCCCCTCCACCGTAATACATCGCGATCGACAGAAAGAAGAAAAGCACGACCAGAATGGCCAGAATGCGGCGCAGGTGCCAGAGGACCTTGGCAACCTCAGCAGCCGCAGTACGCGGCGAGATCTTGGCGTGAAGGTTGTCCTCGTTGCCACTATCCATGTCTCTTAAGCCTGTCAGGTTGATTCGGGCTCTCTTTGAGAGAGAGCCGCGTCCACAGAACCAACATAAAACGTTGTGTCCGGCGGAGATATTGCATGTTTACGTAATCCGAGGCAAGTGCGGGTGTCTGCCGTCGTGGCTGAACAAGCGTCGAGCGCCAACAGCCTCGCTGGATTCATTGCATATACATGTAATAGCCGTTCTTCGCCAAGCCAACTATCACCGGGAGTTCGGGACTTGGAACCGTTCAGTTTGTCAATACGGCTTGGCGATTGCACTGCGGACCTCGATGTGACCGCAGTCCGGATGACCGTCCTGCCGGGCAATTCACGGCAACCGGTTCAGCAACTCGTCCTGGAGAAACGATATGGCTTCGAAAGGGAAGTGTCTGTGGCTCTGTCGAGTTAACGCGGTGAAGTAGATTCGGTCGGACCGTAACGCATGATGAGCATGATGGCAAAGACGAGGACGCCACGCAAGGCACCGCCCGCTGGCATTGGCAAGGTACTGAAGCGACTGCACTATCCATTGGACTTGATTCAGCTGTGTGTGCGCTGGTATGTGGCGTACTCGCTGAGCCTGCGCAACCTCGAAGAGATGATGGCCGAACGGGGCATTGAGGTGGATCATTCGAGCGTGCACCGCTGGGTCATCAAGCTCGTGCCGTTGTTCGAAAAGGCGTTTCGACGGCACAAGCGAGCGATTGGCAAGAGCTGGAGGATGGACGAAACCTACGTCAAGGTCAAAGGCCAATGGAAGTACCTGTACCGCGCCGTCGACAAGCAGGGCAACACGGTTGATTTCCTGTTGCGCGCCCACCGTGACAAGGCTGCTGCGTGCCGCTACTTCGAGAAGGCGATTGACCAGAACGGTGAGCCCGAAACGATTGCCGTGGATAAGAGCGGCGCCAATCTGGCCGCGCTCGAAGCACTTAACGCCGAGCGGTCGACACCGATCATGGTCCGTCAGAACACGTACCTGAATTACATAGTGGAGCAGAATCACCGCGCCATCAAACGCATCATCAAACCAATGATGGGGCTCAAGGATTTCCGGTGTGCTCGCATCATCCTGGCCGGCATCGAACTCATGCACATGATCCGCAAGGGGCAGATGAAAGACGACGGCGTCGACCGAACGGTTGCCGCGCCGTTCTACTCGCTGATCATGTAATGCATCCCTAATTATATTGGGACTTGCTCGTTCCGACCGCCTTATCGCGACACAACCGGCGTCCGCGCTCATTGCGCCGCGCTTTCCGATCCTCAGCCTCGATGAGCGACGACTGACCCCGGCATTGGGCTTCATATTCGATGCAGAGTGGCTGTTGTCACGCCCATGTGACGTGGCTGACCCAACGACCTGACAATGCCGTGTTAACTTTGTGTCTTCTTTGCCTGACACGAAGCAATGCCCAAAGAACTCATAGACGCCGAATTGTGGGCGGTCACAACCTTGCGGATTCCGGCCACGACCTCGAAGAGGTTCGGGCGGAGGTCCGGGCAACAAATTATAAACTTCACTCCTCGGGTTGCTTCAACGGCGCGACTGAGCCACGGACCACCAAAGCGCAGTCGAAGACGAAAGGCTTCAACATCGATACGCAGTCGTCATTGCCTCGGCCTCTCACCTTGGTTACGAGGGCATCCACTGCCTTCGCGGCCATCTCCAGCAACGGTTGGTGAATGGTGGTTAGTGGTGGCCAAACGGTGCGAGCTATATCAGAGTCATCAAACCCGGCGATTGACACGTCCCCTGGTAGCGACAGTCCCATGCGGTACGCCGCATGCATCACTCCAGCAGCCATATCATCGTTACTTGCAAAAACAGCGGTCGGGCGAGGCTCAAGCGCTAACAGCTTTTCCCCATTTGTAACGCCTGATTCGAACATGTGGTTGCCAGTGACGATCCACCGGGGATCGACCTTCACCCCCGCTTGTTTCATCGCTTCCTCATAGCCCGCGAGGCGCTCATCGCTGTCCCTGGAAAGATGCGGCCCACGTATGAACGCGATCCGCCGGTGTCCAAGCCTGAGGATGTGCTCCGTCATCAAACGTGCCGCCTCTCGGTCATTGACACTTACGCTGCCCGCTCCATCTTCGAGTGCATTGGGACTGACGCAAACATAGGGGATTTGGCTAGCTTGCAATGCAGGAATGACCCCAGGAAGATTGCAAACGGGTGCCGCGACAATAAGACCGCTGACCCTTCGACCTCTCGCCTTCCGGACAATTTCTTCCGCTGGATCAGGGTTGTCCCGTGCGCAGGGTAGGAGCAAGACTCCGAAGTCGCGCTGTTCGCACGCCTCGAGTGCGCCTACCTGAATACCTTGGGAATAATGAGGAATTACGGCGCTGGATCCCGCAACAGCCGTCGCATAGGCCAGCCCGATTGTATGACTAACGCCGCGCGCGAGATTCTGTGCCGACGGGTTCGGGGCATAGCCGAGCTCCGCAGCTGCGCCAAGAACGAGCTCGCGCGTGGCCTCATTCACGTACGGCTCATTATTGAGCACGCGCGAGACTGTTTTCATAGAGACGCCCGCCCGTTTTGCGACGTCCGTGATTGTCACGGACTTCATTCCTGCGTCGCGTTTCGCTACATGCTTCGCCGAGCCAGGCGAGTTTTGTTCAACGCTGTGTTCCGACAAAGTGTCGATACCAGAGGGCGCTTTCTTTCGGAGTGCGTTGCTGCGTCGTATAGTCGACATAAGTAATGCCAAAACGTTTGGAGTAGCCAAGAGCCCACTCGAAATTATCGAGCAGAGACCAGACGAAGTATCCGCGAACGTCGACGCCATTGTCCATCGCGCGTCCGAGAGCCGCGATTTGCCCCTGAATGTATGCCGTCCTGCGCGAATCAGCTACTCGCCCGTCGAAAATCTCGTCATCGAATGCCGCGCCACTTTCCGTGATATAGATCGGCGGTGCGTTCGAATAGCGACGTTTGATATCTTCCAGGCATTCGCGTAGCCCCTCATGGTATACCTCCCATCCCATGGCCGTAATTTGGGCACCTGGGGGCAACTGCACCGTGCGCTTGAATTCCGTGTCTCGCGTGGCATCGGCAATGTTCGAAGATTCGCCCTGTTGCTGGACCTGCGCGAGATCTTGCCGGTTTTCCTTTCGCAGAAAATGCGGCGATGGTACGCTTTGCGCGCTACCGATAGCGCGCCGATAGTAGTTGACCCCGAGAAAGTCGATCGGCGTCGAAATGATCTCCATGTCGCCTTCAACGACCTTTGGCTCGACGCCCAACAGCTCCGAACACCGTTCAGGATATTCTCCCAGAAACAGCCCGTCCAGATAGAGGCGGTTCTGAGCAATGTCGTGCCGGTCGGTCGCGCGGATGTCTTCCGGGCGCTGGCTTGCCGGATGCGCTGGTGCGAGATTCAAGACAATTCCCAACGGCGCTTTCACGCCTTCTTCACGAAGCGCCCGAACCGCCCGCCCATGAGAGAGCAACTGATGGTGCGTCGCCTGGACCGACGTGGCTGGATCCTGGATGCCGGGCGCATGGACGCCCATCCAGTGCCCGAGGTAAGCCGTTACAAATGGTTCATTGAACGTCGCGATTGACGCGACGCGGTCGCCGAGCGCACGGCCCACGATACTGGCGTACTCAACGTAGCGGTCGACAGTTTCCCGTGATCCCCAACCGCCTTTGTCCTGCAGATATTGAGGAAGGTCCCAATGATAAAGAGTCAGGAACGGTGCGAGACCCCGTTCGAGCATTCCATCGACCAGGCGGCTATAGAAATCCAGGCCTTTCTGGTTGACTTTGCCGTCAGCCGTGGGCTGGATGCGGGGCCAGGCGACGGAAAAGCGCCAGGCGTTGAGGTTCAGCCATTTGGCAAGATCCAGATCCTCTGGCCAGCGGTGGTAGTGGTCGCACGCCTGGCTGCCGTCCGTATCATCCGCAATGTTTCCCGGCGTCAAGCAGAAGCGATCCCAGATACTCTCACCACGACCGTCTTCGGTATTTGCGCCTTCAATTTGAAAAGCCGCGGTAGCCGCGCCCCAGACGAAATCCTTTGGAAAGCTCACGATATCTCCCACTACGTTGAAAAAAGGAGTCAATGACGCCGCTATGTTCGCGTCAGTAAGATTTGCCCGGGAGGGCGGCTCGCGAGTAACGGCGAGAGCGCTGAAGTCGGAATGAGCAAACATCGCTATGGCGACTTTCCGTCCTTATCGAGGGTTGTCTTGCTGACTGCAACATTTTTTATGACAGCGCTGTCATATTAGCCGAGAAATCGCCAATTCTGAGGTGGTAGATTCCCCTAGTCACCTCGACTACTCGACGTCTTTCGCTCGGAGCGGTTCGCTCGGACTCGAAGTTCGCGGTGGTAATCGCTTTCGCGTTGGCGGCCGTCACACCTGCCTGCCGGCCGCCGGGGGGATCGCTGATTTGGCCCGAGGCAGGAGCAAAAAACTCGCCGGACGCGCAGAGCCTGTGGCGTTCCCGTCATCTGAAACTAGGGTATTTACCCGTTTGACACCTACTAAGAACTCAAAGAACATGACAGCGCTGTCATAAAACACAGATTCCCGGAACAGGGCGCAGAAAGCGCGCTTCTTCGACGGATGTCTCGTGGAAACGCCGTCGCATTCGGGCGTTCTATGTTCCGGCGTGCCTTGAACCAAGCGTGAATCGCGCAGGCACCTAATCCCGTGAAAGCGACGTCGTAACGAGCTGTCGCTTATCTCGGGAGAGTGGCGCCGTCGGAGCGGATAAAACGATGAGTCCGTCGCAAGTTGCTGTGGCGGAAAATCTATTGCTTAGGAGATTCAACGTGAGAGCGTACTCTGACGTGGAAGAAGGGGGCAGGTTTCCAGGCGTCAAAACCTCGGGCGTTCGGCAAGGACAGGAAAGCGCCCCCGAGCGCAATATTCGGCTCACGGGTCAGCAGATCACCGGCTGGTTCGTCGCTCGGTATATCGCAGCGATCATCGGGATCTGGGTGGCGCTCATCACGCCTGCATCGGTTACGCTTGCCCTTCGGGTAGGGCAGATCGATCCCGCACATAAGGGCACTTCGCTGGCGTTTGTTGCGAGTCTTGGCGCCCTTGCCGCCCTTTTTGCCAATCCCATTTTTGGCGCGCTAAGCGATAGTTCGACCTCGCGGTTCGGGCAACGGCGTCCTTTTATCATTGGCGGCATGATCGGTGGCACGTTGTCGATCTTTTTTATCGGGTTTTTCGCCACCACCGTCAACATGGTGACAGTCGGGTGGGTCGCCGCGCAGCTCTGCTTCAACGCTGCGATCGCCGCTACAATCGCAGTCTTGCCAGAGCGCGTTCCGACCGAAATGCGCGGCAAGGTGTCTGGATGGATGGGAATGACCACGCAGGTAGGCGTAGTCGGAGGCGTCTTCCTCATACAGCTTGCTGGCACAGAGGGATACGGGCCTTTTGTTTGGCCGGCCGTGGTTGGTGCGCTGATGGTTTTGCCGTTTTTGCTGACCCTGCGCGAGAAGCCCAGGAGCAAGGACGAGGTGGTGCCGTTGTCGCTGAAGTCCATCGCATCGTCGCTGTGGATCAATCCAGTCAGACACCGCGATTTCGCATTGGCGTGGTTGGGTCGATTTCTGGTCTGGACGTCACTGTACAGCCTGACGACGTACAAAACATATTTCCTTATTGACACTCTGCACTACACGACGAAAACCGTCGCCCCAGTGCTCACCGTAGCGATGTTCACGCTAGCCCTCTGCATTGCGGCCTCCAGCATCCCGTCCGGATGGCTCTCCGATAAAGTTGGCCGCCGCAAACCGTTCGTCGTCGCTGCCTCTTTGCTTTTCGCAGTCGCAATGGTTATTGTCGCGTACGCCGGATCAGTTAGTCAGTTCGTGGTTGGGGTCGGCGTTGCTGGCTTGGCCCAAGGGATGTATCTGGGCGTCGACTACGCTCTGGTATCGGAGGTTTTGCCTGACAGCAGTGAACAGGCAGCGAGGGGCATGGGTTTCTTCAATCTATCGAGCACGATTCCGCAGACGATCGCTCCCGTGCTTGCCCCGGTCCTATTGAAAATCGGCGCGACAGGCACGACCGGCAACTATGCTGCTCTCTTCGGCGCGGCGGCCGTGTTCGCAGTCGTTGCTGCATGTGTTACTCAGCAGATCAGAGGTGTGCGTTAGTCGTCGAATGTTGAAGTCCTTAAAAACTGCTAATCGTGTCCATAGACTACGCTAATGTAAGACTGTATTTTGACGCCGCAAAATAAGGCATAGCAGCGGTTTCGCACGTCTTTCTAGGCGTTGCATTTCAGCAACGCAACACGCTCGGACGTCCGTTGATTTTGCTAACGCGTTCGTCGTGTCCGCTAATTCGGCTAATGCGGTTGTAGAGGAGCGCGATAGGTGCATTCGCTTGAAGTGGCAGCAAGTGCAAATACCGGAGGTCATTTTTTTGATCTTCGGAAGGTGCACATCTCAGTGCGCAGATCAAAAACTTCATACCGTACGGCACTTTGTGTGCCACATCGGGCCTTCAACATCCCCTTGTGTGGATGTTGGTCAGCACGGCGTCGTCCTGCGCTTGGTCAGTCGTGTCGGGCAGTGAGTTCGCGTTGTGGTAGAAAAGCCGCGCTAGCAGAATGAATGGGCACGATTTGCGCTTCAACGGACATCATTAGCAGAATTTGCGAACTTCAACATTTGTGAACACCAACAATTGGAGCGTCAATGTCGCAGTCGAGGAAGCTATCTGATAAGGATGACTACTTTTTGACTAGGCAAACAGCCGACGCTCGTCAACTTGACAAGGCCGTACAGATCATCGACGAAACCCCGGCCGTTCCAGTGTCAGCTGCAATCGTTGAGCCTGGTCCAGATGAAAAATGAACGACGGGCGAGACTGGACGAGCAGTGTCTTCAGTTCCATGCTGGTCGTGGTCCGAATGAAGGTGTCTACCGTTTTGACCAGCTGATGCAGGACAATGACCTCGCGATCAAGGTAAGTCTGGTCGAAATCGTAAATTCCGACTTCGTTAAGCCTTGCGAGGTCATCGTAGCTCTGCCGCGTCAGCGCATCGCTGATCTTGCTTCGTTGTGGAGTCGCTCCGAGTCTCTGCAGCAATTCGGCGGTTTCCTGAATGACCTGTCCATGCTCGTCAACCATCCGGCTCGCGAAGCTTTGCACGCCTCTCAACCGAGTTCTGCGCAAGGCTATTTGCCCTGCCGCGATTTCCGCCTGATTCGCCACAAGGATGATACCGACGATCTGTGCATTGGTCAGCCCGTCATCCTGACCAAATGCGCAAATGGATGATGCGAGGAGCAGCAGCGCTCCAGCGGTACATTTCACATTCATTGCTCACCTGAACTTGTGTTCCGGTCGTTGACGCACCGTTCAAGCTGCACGTCGGCAGCACAGTTGACATGCTATACCGGCGAGCCGACGAGTGCACCAGACGAACAAAGAACGCCACGCGAGTTGCCCGCAGCTTCCAGAGCTCGGCTCCAGCCGGCGCAAGCAATCAGGGCTGCGATGAGAAGAGGCAGGTTTCTCTTCTCAACGACCGGGTCCGTGGCGTCTGCGGAAAGGGCGTGCCGTTCTGCGGGCAGCCCCGCCGCCACGGAGTTCTGCTGAACTGCCGATTCAGGTCAGAGCGACACGATCTGCCGCAATAGTTCCAGCGCTTTCATTTCGTCAGGACGACCGGTTCGTGCCTTACCTGCGAGCGTCTTGATCAGCGCCTCTGCGATCGGCTCAATACCGATCAGATCGCCAAGGCTGGTCACGGGAGCAGAACGGCGCGGCTCCGCGATGACCTCTGTGATGGAGGCCCGCATCGAGGAGTAGTGTCCTGCACCACACACACGCGACAGGCCCTAACGCACGAACTGTCGCGGCAGCTTTAAACAGTTCCACGCGCAGCCGCCTCAATGCCTTTTCATGGTCCTTCCTGGGCAGCTCCTTGTTTCTCGCGGACCAGTCCATTGAACCAAGGTCCAATGGCGGCGGTTCTTCGAAGGTTATAGGCTGAGTGGGCGAGAAATCTTGTCTGCGGGAGCACTCGATTGCCGCCCACCTTCCCGCAGCCCATCGCGCG
>NZ_JARESV010000093.1:0-14705 GCF_046026985.1 Paraburkholderia sp. RL18-101-BIB-B | reverse complement strand
CGGCCCCGCGGCCCCGCCCCCACCCCCCCCCCCCCCCGCGCCGCGGGCCGGGCGCCCCGAAACCGGCAGAACACCATGTGCCGCACAGCACCGGTTGGGCGGCTCATCGTCAGTCTCCGCAGCCGAGGGGCGCCATGACGCGGCGAATGCGCGCAACGGCATCCGCGGGATCGCGCAGCAAGCGGGCCTGATCGGCGAGACGGAAGACGTCGGCGAGATAGGCGGGCGGACGCATGCCGTGGTGGCCGCCGGGCATGAAGAAGTGATCCTGGAAGCCGTTCAGGTACGCGAGGAACACCACGCCCGTCTTGTAGTACTGCGTCGGCGCGCGAAAGATGTGGCGCGAGAGCGGCACGGTCGGCGCGAGCAGCGCGTTGAAGCTGGCGTGATCGTTGGCGGCGAGAGCGGATAGCGCCTGCGACGCGGCCGGCGCAATCGCGTCGAAGATGCCTAGCAACGCGTGCGAAAAATGTGTGCCGTCGCCGGCGATCAGCGCGGGATAGTTGAAGTCGTCGCCGGTGTACATTTTTACGCCGTGCGGCAGGCGCTGACGGAATGCGATTTCCTTCTGCTCATCGAGCAGCGAGATCTTGATGCCGTCGACTTTTGAAGCACTCGTCCCGATGATGTCGAGACACACCTGCGCTGCGCCGGCAAATTCATTTGCGCCCCAGTAGCCCGCGAGTTCGAGGTCGAACATATCACCGAGCCAGTGCAGGATCACCGGTTGATCGCACATGGCGAGCACTTCGCGATACACGCGCCGATAATCGTCCGGCGTACGCGCGACCCGCGCGAGCGCGCGGCTCGCCATCAGGATCACCCGGCCGCCCACGCGCTGCACCGCCTCAAGTTGCTCCGCATACGCGCGGATCACCTGATCGCAGTTCGTGACCGAAGCGGGCGCGATATGGTCCGTGCCGCAACCCGACGCGATCGCCGCGCCCGCAATGTCGCGCGTGCCTTCGATGCTGCGCGTGATCAGTTCGAGCGCCGTGCTCCACGGCAAGCCCATGCCGCGTTGCGCGGTGTCCATCGCTTCCGCGATGCCGAGCCCTTGCTGCAACAGATAGCGCCGGTAAGCGATCGTGCGATCCCAGTCGATGGCGGGCGCGGCGTTCAGTTCGCCCGCGCGCAGCGGATCGGCCACCACGTGGGCGGCGGAATACGCGATGCGGTTGAATTCGCGTTCGGGCGGCCGTACTTCGAGCGGCACACCTTCCACGCGATACGTTTCCATCGTGCCGGACGCGGTCGGAAGTTTCATTGTCAGGTTCATATGCAACTCAATATTTGGTGACGAGCAGGCCGCCGTCGATACGGATCGCCTGCCCGACGCTATAGGGAAGGCCGCCCGTTGCAAGCGTGCGCACGGTGGTCGCCACTTCCTGCGGCGTGCCCCAACGTTTGATCGCGGTGAGCCCTTGCTCGATCTGCGTGTCGTAGCGCGCGCGGGATGGCGCCGTCATTTCGGTTTCGATCAGGCCGGGCTGCACTTCGTACACGCTGATGCCGTGTTCGGCGAGGCGCAGCGAAAACAACGTGTTCGCCATTGAAAGTCCGGCTTTGGATACGCAATATTCGCCGCGCAACGGTGACGCCGCGATCGCGTTCGACGACGTGATCGTGACCACGGAAGGATGTGGCGCTACGGCGCCGCCGGAGCGCGTGAGGCAGTGTTTCGCGAAGGCCTGCGTGAGAAAGAACGTGCCCCGCGTATTCACGGCGATACAGCGGTCGAAACTTTCCGGCGTCACGTCGAGCAGATCGCCGCGCGACATCACCGAGACGCCCGCGTTGTTCACGAGGCAATCGATCTGGCCGTCGAGCGCTGCTTCGATCTCGTTTAACGTGGCGGGATGCGAGTCGATGTCGGCGAGATCGGAGATGACCGCGATCGCACGCGCGCCGGTTTGTTCGACCTCGCGCACGGCGCCGTCGAGTTCTTGCGACGCCACCGCATCGGTCAACGCAACGTCGAAACCCGCGTGCCCGAGTTCGACGGCGATCGCCCGGCCGATGCCGCGCCGGCTGCCCGTGACAAGAGCAATGGGCCGCGCACTCATAACGTGGCTCCGTTGGCGATCAGATCGCGCGCGACGATGGTGCGTTGAATCTGGTTGGTGCCTTCGTAGATCTGCGTGATCTTCGCGTCGCGATACAGACGCTCGACTTCATAGCCGCGAATGTAGCCGCTGCCGCCGAAAATCTGCACGGCGTTCGCGCTGTGCTTGACGGCGGTGTCGCCCGCGAAACACTTCGCCATCGAACACGCGATGCTCGCGCGTTCGCCCGCTTCGAGCCGTTCCGCCGCATCGTGCACGAGCAGCCGCGCGGCCTGAATGTCGGTCGCCATGTCGGCCAGCATCCACTGAATGCCCTGGAATTCGGCGATGTGGCTGCCGAACTGCTTGCGCGTCTGAGCGTAGTCGAGCGCCGCTTCGAGGCCCGCCTGCGCGATGCCGACCGCCAGTGCCGCAATGCCCACGCGGCCCTTGTCGAGCACGCTCATCATGATGTGAAAGCCGCGGCCTTCCTGGCCGAGCAGCGCGTCTTGCGGCAGCTTCACGCGATCGAAATGCAGTTCGCCGACTTGCGACGCGCGCTGGCCCATCTTGTGTTCCTTCGCGCCTTTCGACACACCGGCGAGCGCGCAGTCCACGATGAAAATACTCATGCCGCGCCGGCCCGCGGCAGGGTCGGTGCGCGCGAGCACGAACGCGACGTCCGCGACCGGCGCGTTGTGAATCCACAGTTTCGCGCCGCTGAGCTCCCAGCCTTCGGGCGTGCGGACCGCTGTCGTGCGGATGCCCGACACGTCGGTGCCGGCGTCCGCTTCGGTGATGCAATACGCGGGACGCAGCTTCGCGCGCAGCAACGGCTCCATGTATTTCGCGCGCTGCGCGTCGGTGCCGTGCACCGAAAGCAGGGTGCCGACCAGTTCGAGCAGGCCGCACTGATCCGCCACGGACGCGTAACCGCGCGACAGTTCCTCCATCACCAGCGCATACGCCGTGACATCGAGCCCGGCACCGCCGAACGCCTCCGGAACAGTAATGCCGAACAGGCCCAGTTCGCCCATCTGCGCGTAGATCTCGGCGGGAAAGCGCTCGTCGCGATCCAGTTCTTCCGTGATCGGACGAATCACTTCCTGCGCGAAACGGCGCGTGGTTTCGCGAATCTGTTGATGCGTGTCTGAGAGTTTCATGCTGTCTCCATCGTAATGATCGGTACCTGTTTTTGCGTCTGATCGGGCTCGTTCAGGTAAACCCGAGCCTCGCGCATCGCTACTTGAATTACGTGATTCCCTGTGCCAACATTGGCAACAAGTAACCAACTGGTTCGTTATTTAAGACCAACGAATCGCTGCTGTCAACGAGGTTTGAGGCCGATCTGAGTGGAGGATGGTTTGGATAAGTGGATGGATGCCGCCGAGGCGGCCGGGAAAATTTTCGACTTTGCGACCATTGCGCTGGCCGGTTCCGGCGGCGGTCTGCTCGAGCCGGACGCCGTGCTTGCGGCGCTCGAACAGCGCTTTCTTCAGACGGGACATCCGCGTGACCTGACGGTGGTTCACGCGCTCGGTATCGGCGACGGCAAGTGCAGCGGACTCGGACGTTTTGCACACGCCGGCATGGTGCGGCGTGTGATCGGCGGACATTGGAGCTGGTCGCCGGCGATGCAGCAGATGGCACAAGACAACGCGTTCGAGGCCTATAGCTTTCCCGCCGGTGCGATTTCCACGCTGCTGCGCGAAATCGGCGCGGGGCGGCCGGGGCTGGTCACGCATGTCGGCTTGCGTACCTTTGTCGATCCGCGTATCGATGGCGGCAAGATCAACGCGCGCGCCAGTGAAGACCTGGTCGAACTGATCGAACTGGATGGGCGCGAATACCTGCGCTACAAGCCGTTCAAGGTGGACTTCGCGATCGTGCGCGGTTCGTCAGCCGATGCGTGCGGCAACGTCACGCTGCGCCGCGAGCCCGCCGATCTCGACACATACGCCGCAGCGCTTGCCGCTCATAACAGCGGCGGCCGCGTCATCGTGCAGGTCAAGGAGCGCACCACGCAGGGCTATGTGCCGGCGCGGCTCGTACGTATTCCGGGGATTCTCGTCGATACGCTCGTCGAGACGCGGGAGCAGGTGCAATGCGTGGTCGCCGATTACGACCCGGCGCTGAGCGGCGAATCACTGAGCCCGATCGACGACGGTTTCTACGAAATTCCCACGGGCATCCGCTACATCATCGCCGCGCGCGCCGCGCAGGAATTGCATGAGGGACAGTCGGCGAATTTCGGTTTCGGCATTCCGGGCGGCATTCCCGGCGTGCTCGCGCAACACGGTCGGCTCGGTACGTTCTGGGGTTCGGTCGAGCAGGGCATTCACAACGGCGCGATGCTCGACGGGCCGATGTTCGGCACCGCCCGCAACGCGGAGGCGATCCTCTCGAGCGTCGACCAGTTCGATTTTTATAGCGGCGGCGGCGTGGACATCACGTTCCTCGGCATGGGCGAAATGGATGGCGAAGGCAACATCAACGTGTCGAAGCTTGGTGCGACGGTGGTGGGGCCGGGTGGTTTCATCGACATCACTCAGGGCGCGCGAAAGATCGTGTTTTGCGGCAGTTTCGAAGCGAAGGGGTTGCAGGTCGAACAGGCTGGCGCGGGCGTGAAGATCGTGGCGCCGGGCAGCGTGCCGAAGCTCGTCGAACGCGTGCAGCACATTACGTTTAGCGGCGAGCAGGCGCGTATCGCGAAGCAGGAAGTGTTGTACGTGACGGAGCGCGCCGTGTTCCGTCTCGAAGAGAATGGCGTGCGTTTGATCGAAGTGGCGGAAGGTGTCGATGTAGAGCGTGATGTGCTGGCGCGTATGTCGTTCCGGCCGCTCCTCGACGAGGCACTGTTGGCGCGAGGAAAAAATGAAGCGCGTGAAGCACATGCCAGAGTGGCCTGACGCCGCTCGCGGTGACGTGAAGCGCCGTATCCGGGCGCTTCAGCCGTCACGGCGATCAGGGGCGCAGCAGGCGCAGAACGGTTTCGATATTGAAGTCGAGACGGTTTTTCAAAGCCTCTTTGCTCATGAAGTCGATGTCGAAGATCACACCGCTCGTGAAGCGATTGGTCAGGTAGTAGTAGCCGACTGCCGCCATGGTGATGTGCAGTTGCCTTGCATCGACGCCCGCGCGAAACACGCCCGCTTCGACGCCCCGATCGATTATGCGTTGCAGCATCGAGATGAAGCCATGATGCAGTTCCTTGAACCGTTCGGACTTCTTCACATGACGTGCCTTGTGAAGATTCTCGCTGTTCACGAGCGTCATGAACTCAGGGTTCTTCAGGTAGTAGTTCCACGTGTGCGTGGTGAGCGCGACGATCGCGTCTTCGGGCGAGAGGTGGTCGAGGTTCAGCTTCAGTTCGGCGGAGCGGATGTCGGCGTAGGCATCTTCGAGCACAGCCTGGAACAACTCCTCCTTGCTGCCGAAGTAGTGATAGATCATCCGCTTGTTGGCCTTGGCGCGCGTGGCAATGGCTTCGACGCGAGCGCCGGCGAGGCCGAGTTTGGCGAACTCCTTCTTGGCGGCTTCGAGAATGCGCGCCCGGGTGACTTCGGGGTCGCGTTGCCGCGGCGGTTGCGCGGCGCCGGCTTGGGCCGTTTTCGATGCCCGGCCGGGGGGTGTGCTCGCAAGAGTCATGTTGGCTGGTCGCAGGAAAAAAGTGTGAGGGAACGGTGTCGGTCGACCTGGTGTCGTGTCAGCGACTATAGACCAAAAAGGCATTGCGAGGAAGTAACTGGATGGTGCAGAATAGGCGCCAAAAATGCCAGAAGCATTGTCTTGCCGAACCGGTTTACCTCGCGCGCGGCGCGCGTTTCAGCGCCCGCGTGAATGCAAACTCTGGAGACAGGAATGAGCAATCTGAATGAACTCGCAGCAACGCTTCGTCTTCCGGCGGAGCCGCTGCGCACGCCGATGTTCATCGACGGCAAGGACTACGCGGGCAGCACCGCCGAGTTCGTCGAGCGTAAGAGCCCGGGTCACGGTGTGCCAGTCACGGCCACGGTGCGCGCATCCGTCGACGATCTGAACGCAGCGGTCGCCAGCGCGCGCCGCGCGTTCGACGACGGCCGCTGGTCGCGCCTGTCGGGCGAGCAGCGCGCCACCGTGCTGCTGAAAACCGCGCGTCTGATCCGCGACAATGTCGAAACGCTGGCGTATGTGGAAACGCTGGAAAGCGGCAAGCCGATCGGCCAATCGCGCGGCGAGATCAATGCGGCGGCAGGCATCTGGGAATATGCGGCCGGTCTCGCACGCGTCGTGCACGGCGATTCGCACGACACGCTGGGCGCTGATCTGTTCGGCTTGACGGTGCGTCAACCGATTGGTGTTGTCGGCATCGTCACGCCATGGAATTTTCCGTTCTTCATTCTTTCCGAGCGTTTGCCGTTCGTACTCGCCGCGGGTTGCACGGCTGTCGTCAAACCGGCTGAACTCACCTCGACCACCACACTGAAGCTCGCCGCACTGCTGACCGAAGCCGGCTTGCCGGACGGCGTCGTGAACGTGGTGACGGGGCTCGGCTCGGTGGTCGGCCAGGCGCTCGCCGAGCATATGGACGTCGACATGGTGTCGTTCACCGGCTCGACGCCCGTGGGCCGCTCCGTGCTCACCGCGGCCGGCGGCAACATGAAGAAGGTCGGGCTGGAACTCGGCGGCAAGAATCCGCAAATCGTTTTCTCGGACGCCGATCTCGACGATGCCGCCGACGCCATTGCCTTCGGCATCTGCTTTAACGCGGGGCAGTGCTGCGTATCAGGCAGCCGGCTCGTCGTGCATCGTTCGGTGGAAGAGGAACTCGTCGCGCGCGTGAAAGCCGTGTTCGAAAAAGTGCGCGTGGGCGATCCGCTCGATGCATCGAACCATGTCGGCGCGATCGTGGAAGCACGTCAGTTCGAGAAGATTCGCGGCTTCATCGACGCGGGCCGGCGTGACGGCGCACAACTGGTTCACGGCGGTGAGGCGACCAGCGACGGTGAGCGTTTCTTTATCCAACCGACCTTGTTCCGCAACGTGCAGCCGCAAAGCGCACTGGCGCAGGAAGAGATCTTCGGACCGGTGCTGTCGGTCACGCCGTTCGATACATTCGAAGAGGCGATCCAGTTGGCGAACGGCGTGCCTTATGGCCTCGCCGCCAGCATCTGGACGCGCGACCTGCAAGGTGCGATCAGCAGCTTCCGCGAGGTTCAGGCGGGCCGTATCTGGGTGAATTGCACGATTACCGGCGGCCCCGAAATGCCGATCGGCGGCGTCAAACAGTCGGGCATCGGCCGCGAAACGGGCCGTTATGGCGTGGAGGAATACACGGAGCTGAAGTCGGTGCATGTCCAACTCGGCAAGCGGCCGCGCTGGATCGCGTAACACCCGTTGAATTGATCGAGCGGCCGTGAAGAGCCGCACGCAACATCCGGATCACGCGCAGCGTGTGACCGTAGAAAACCGTATCGGAGACAGCAATGTATGACTATGTGATCGTAGGTGGCGGCGCGGCGGGTTGTGCGCTGGCGGCGCGTCTGAGCGAGGACGCCGGCAACCGTGTTTTGTTGCTCGAAGCCGGGCCCGCCGATACCGATCCGTATATCCATATGCCCGTCGGCTTCTTCAAGATGACGGGCGGTCCGCTGACCTGGGGTTATCGCACGACGGCGGCAGCGGAAACACAGCGCCGCCAGATTCCGTTCGCACAAGGTCGCGTGCTCGGCGGCGGCGGCTCGATCAATGCGATGGTCTACACGCGCGGCCAGCCCGCCGACTACGACGGCTGGGAACGCGACGGCTGCACCGGCTGGGGCTTTCGCGACGGCGTGCTGCCGTACCTGCGCCGCATGGAAGACAACGAGCGCCTGTGCAACGAATATCACGGTGTAGGCGGCCCGCTCGGCGTGTCCGATCTCATCAGCGTCAACGAACTGACCAAGGCGTTCGTGCTCGCGGGCCAGGAAGCCGGCATGCCGTACAACAGCGATTTCAACGGCGCGCAGCAGGAAGGCGTGGGCGTGTATCAGGTCACGCAGCGCAATGGCAAACGCTGCAGTGCCGCGGTCGGCTATCTGCGTGATGCGCGCTCGCGGCCCAATCTCACGGTTCGCACGGACTGCCTCGTGTCGCGCGTCGTGATCGAGAACGGCCGCGCGGTCGGTGTCGAATTCGCGCCGCGCGGCGAGCGCGCTAACGTGACGATTGCGCGCGCCGAACGCGAGGTGATCGTGACCGCCGGTGCGATCGGCTCGCCGAAACTGTTGATGCTCTCCGGGATCGGCCGCGCCGAAGATCTGGAGCGGGTCGGCGTGAAGCCCGTGCATGCGCTGAACGGCGTCGGACAGAATCTGCAGGACCACTTCGACATCGACATCGTCTACGAACTCAACGGCCCCTATAGTCTCGACAAGTACGCGAAAAAGCACATGATGCTGCTCGCCGGACTGGAGTACAAACTGTTCAACAAGGGACCGGTGACGTCGAATATCGCCGAAGGCGGCGCGTTCTGGTACTCGGACAGCAGTGTGCCGACGCCCGATCTGCAATTCCATTTCCTGCCCGGTGCCGGGGTCGAGGCCGGTGTGCCGCCGGTGCCGTCCGGTTCGGGTTGCACGCTCAACTCGTACTTCCTGCGTCCGCGCAGCCGCGGCAGCGTGACGTTGCACAGCGCCGATCCCGCCGATGCGCCGCTGATCGATCCAGCCTATATTCGCAATCCGTACGACCTGAAGGTCGCCGTCGACGGCATTCGGCAGAGCCGCGAAATCATGAGTCAGAACGCGCTGCGCAAGTACGTCCGGAGCGAGCATTTTCCGGGTGGCAAGGTGCGCACGCAGGCCGAATACGAAACCTACGCGCAGCAGTACGGACGCACGGGCTATCACCCGGTCGGCACCTGCAAGATGGGCGTGGACGAGTTGTCGGTTGTCGATCCGCAATTGCGCGTGCGTGGCATCGAGGGTTTGCGTGTCGCGGACTCGTCGGTGATGCCGCGCATCGTCAGCTCGAACACGAATGCGCCTACGTTGATGATCGCGGAAAAGGCCGCCGATCTGATTCGCGGGCTGGTAGCGCAACCCGTGCCCATGCCGGGCGCGCTCGCGGGCACTTCCGGACGCGCGATGCGCGAGTCCGCTGCGGCCGCGGTTTGATGCCGGAGTTGCGCAAGCAGGACTGAGGAAGGGTACGCGGAATGATTGCGTATCACTTCCTTGGGGTAAATATCCGGTTATTTATACACGGCCCTGAACAGAGGGTTCTTTCGCTCGGAGGAGACATCATGAACAGACAGGATCAACGCGCAGGCGTATCACGCCGCGACTTCATCAAGCTCGGCGCGGGCGCGGCATTCGCCGTCGCGGGTGGCGGCATGTCGGGCCTCTCGTTCGGCGCGGGGCAGACCACGCTCGCCTGCTCGTTCCGTTCGCTGACCAACCCGTACTACACGGCGTTCAACAAGGGCGCGCAAAGCTTCGCGAAGAGCGTCGGTTTGCCGTATGTGCCGCTCACGACCGAGGGCAGTTCCGAGAAAGGCATCGCGGATATCCGCGCGTTGCTGCAGAAGACCGGCGGCAATCTCGTGCTCAACGTCGACCCGAACGATTCCGCCGACGCCCGCGTGATCGTCGAAGCCTGCTCGAAGGCCGGCGCGTATGTCACGACGATCTGGAACAAGCCGAAGGACCTGCACCCGTGGGACTTCAACCCGAACTACGTGGCGCATCTTTCTTACGACGGCGTCGCGTATGGCGAGGAAACGGCCACGCAGCTTTTCAAGTCGATGGGCGGCAAGGGCGGCGTGGTCGCGCTCGGCGGCATCTTCAGCAACGTGCCGGCGATCGAGCGCAAGGCCGGTCTCGATGCAGCCTTGAAGAAGTTCCCCGGCATTCAGTTACTCGACTTTCAGGTCGCCGACTGGAACTCGCAGAAGGCGTTTCCGATCATGCAGGCGTGGATGACGCGCTTCAATTCGAAGATCAAAGGCGTGTGGGCCGCGAACGACGACATGGCGCTCGGTGCGATCGAGGCGTTGCGCGCCGAAGGTCTGGCCGGCCAGATTCCGGTGACCGGCATGGACGGCACGCAGCCGGGACTCGTTGCGATCAAGACCGGCGAGCTGATCGCATCGGTCGATTGGGACCCGTACTGGCTCGGCGGCATCGGTCTCTCGATGGGTCTCCAGGCGAAGGATAAGAAAGTCGACCTGGCGACGCTCGCAAAAGACCGCCGTGAGTCGTTTTGCACCGCGACGTTCGTCACGAAAACCAACGTTCAGGACGTGATCGCGCGCGCCGCCTCACCGAAGGCGGAATGGAACAACCTTTATGCCCGCGTTGCCGGGCCAGTGGTGTATCGATGAATAAGCTCACCGCGACTTCTTCCCGGCACGCCGTGCAGGCCGCTCAATCTCCCGCGTCCGCGCACGGCCCCGCAGCCGTGCGCGCACTGCTGCGGCGTTACTCGCCGTTGCTGGTGCTGGTGGCGCTGGGCCTGTGCATCGGCGCGCTCAACCATGACTTTTTTGACCCGATGAACCTGTCGCGGATCGCGATTGCCGCCGTGATCCCTTTGACGATCGCGCTCGGCGGCACGTTCGTGATCCAGCTCGGCAGCATCGATCTGTCGGCGGAGGGGATTGTCGCGGTGGCGGCGATCGCCGTGTCGATGCTGATCGAGAACTCGTACAACGACAATCACTTCGGCCTGTGGGTGCTGGCCATCGGCGTCGCGGCGGGCGTGGTGCTGGGGCTGGCCAACGGCGTGCTGCACGTGTTTCTGCGCATCCCGTCGTTCATCACCACGCTCGCGGTCGGCTTCGTGGCGACCGGCATCGGCACGGCCGTGTTGTCGGGCAATACGATCCGCGTGAGCGACACGGCGTTGCGCGCGATTTCGATCACGCGCTACTTCGGCCTGCCGCTGTCGGTCTGGATCGGCGTGCTGGCGCTCGGGCTCGCCTGGTTCGTGCACCGCCATACGATTCTCGGCCGCCATACGCTCGCGATCGGCGGCGGCGAGGACCTGGCGCGGCCGAGCGGCGTACGGATCTCGCGCGTGCGCATCGCGGTGTTCGCGCTCGCTGGTGCGTTCTACGGCGTGGCCGGCATTCTCGCGGTTGCGCAATACGGGCAGGGTCACGCGATGATCGCCAACGGCCAGTTGTTCGTTGCGATCACCGCGATCGTGGTGGGCGGCACATCGCTCGCGGGCGGCAATGGCGGTCCGCTCAACACGCTGATCGGTACGCTAGTGGTGGTCGTGCTCGCCAACGGCATGGTGTTGCTCGGCGTGCCGCCGTATGTGCAGCAGGGCATTCAGGGCGTGCTGATCATCGTTGCCGTGACGCTGGCGTTGAATCGCTCGCGCCGCCGCATCGTCAAGTAACGGATAGGGAGACACCACGATGCTCACACTCAAGAACGTCACCAAGCGTTTCCCCGGCGTGCTGGCGCTCAACGACGTGTCGATCGAAATCCGGCCGAACGAGATCGTCGGGTTGATCGGCGAAAACGGCGCGGGCAAGTCGACGCTGATGAAATTGCTGACGGGCGGCTACCGTCAGGATTCCGGTGAGATTCTGCGCGACGGCAAACCGCTCGTGATCAAAAACCCGCGTGATGCCACCTCGAAGGGCATCGCGATGGTCTATCAGGAACAGTCGATCCTGCCGAATCTGACGGTGGCTGAAAACCTGTTTCTCGGCCGTGAGGAGCCGTTTCTCACACTCGGCCGGGTCAACTGGGCAAAGCTCAAACGTGCTGCAGTCGCCGAACTGGCCACCGTGCACCTCGATATCGATCCGCTGACGTTATGCGAAGACCTGACCTTCGGGCAGCGGCAGATGGTCGAACTCGCCAAGGCGCTGTCGCTCGCGAGCCGTACCGACGGCATGCCGGTCATTCTGCTCGACGAGCCGACGTCGGTGCTCGAAGCGGCGGAGATCGAGATCCTGTTTCGCCTCGTGCGTGAACTGAAGGCGCGCGCGTCGTTCGTGTTCGTCTCGCACCGGCTCGACGAACTGTTGTCGCTGAGCGACCGCGTCTATGTGATGAAGGACGGCAAGGTGGTGGCCGGCATGGCGTCGGCGGATGCGTCGGTCGGACAACTGCACGAACTGATGGTCGGCCGCACGATGGACGGCCAGTACTACCGCGAGAATTTGCAGAAACCGTGCCGCGGCGAAGTCGCGCTGTCGGTGCGTAACGCGTCGCTCGGGCATACGCTGAAAGGCGTGTCGTTCGATGTGCATTGCGGCGAAGTGTTCGGGGTGGCCGGCGTGGTCGGGTCGGGGCGAGAGGAGTTGTGCCGCGTGATTGCGGGCCTGGAGTCGCTCGACGCGGGCGAAGTGCTGGTTGGCGAAACCCGCTTGCGGGCACAGGCCACGCATGCGGTCTCGCTCGGCATCGGCTACGTGCCGCGCGAACGCAAGGTCGAGGGACTCGTCACGCAGATGAGCGTGGCCGAGAATCTGACGCTGCCGCGCCTCGCCGCGGTGAGCCGCAGCGGCGTGGTCAACAAGCGAAGCGAGCGTGCGATCGCCAATGAATGGATCGAGCGTTTGCACATCAAGACGCCTGGCCCCACCGCGTCGTGCCGCAATCTGTCAGGCGGCAATCAGCAGAAAGTCGTGCTGGCGAAATGGCGCTTTGCGGGCAGCCGGATTCTCGTGCTGGATCATCCGACGCGCGGTCTCGACGTGGGCGCGAAAGAAGAGGTCTATCAACTGATTCGCGAACTGACGGCCGAAGGTGTAGCGGTCGTGCTGACCGGCGACACGCTCGAAGAAATTCTCGGGCTGAGTCATCGCGTGATGGTGATGCGCGACGGGCGCGCGCAGAAGATTCTCGCGTGCGAAGTCGGCCACAAGCCGTCGCAGATCGACGTCGTCGAACACATGGTGTGAGGGCAACATGGCACAAATGAATGCATCATTGAAGGCACGGCTCGGCGACAACGCGCCGTTCATCGCGCTCATCGCGCTGTATCTGCTGATCGAGATCGCGCAACCCACTTTCCTCGCGCCCTCGACGCAACTCGGGCTGCTCGCGGACAGTTCGACGCTGTTCATCATGGCGGCCGGCACGACCTTCGTCGTGTTACTGGGCAGTATCGATCTGTCTTTGCAGGCGGTGGCTTCGCTTTCCAGCGTGATCGTTGCGATGCTGTTGCCGCGTTATGGCGCGTTGGCGGCGGTGGTGGCGCTGGCCGCGTCGTTCGGGATTGGTCTTCTGAGCGGCGTGATTCAAACCGTGCTGCGCATTCCGTCGTTCATCGCGACGCTGGCGGTCGGCGGGATCGCGTCGGCCGCAGCGCTGACGCTTTCGGGTACGCGCTCGATCGGCATCAGCGACGAGATGCGCAACGCGTCGCTCGGCTGGACGACGGGCTCGTCGTTCGGTATTCCGCATGAAATCATGCTCGCGCTGGTGGTCTTTCTGCTCTGCGTGTTCCTGCATCGTTCGACGGTGTTCGGGCGGCGCGTCGACGCCATCGGCGCCGGCGAACCGGCCGCGATCGCATCGGGCGTGCGCGTACCGGTGACGCGTTGCCTCGTGTTCGCGACGTCGTCGTTGTTTGCCGGGCTTGCGGGCGTCATCATGGCAGGGCGGTTGGGCAGCGGATCGCCGACACTCGCCGACCAGTTCCTGCTGCCGGCGATCGCCGCGGTGATCGTCGGCGGGACTGCGTTGACGGGCGGCGCGGGTGGCATCGGCCGCACGCTGATCGGCGCGCTGCTGGTGTCGGTCGCGCGGGTCGGCATGACGTTTGTCGGGATCAGCGTGTTTGCGCAGCAGATCGTGTTCGGCGTGATTCTGATCGTCGCGGTGACGGTGGCGTTCGATCGTTCGAAAGTGCTGATCATCAAGTGAGCGCGTCATGCGTTCGATGTGGAAGTCTTTGGACTGTGATGGAGTGGGTTTAGATGAAAGTTCTGGTGGCGGTTAAGAGAGTGGTGGACTACAACGTGAAAGTCCGAGTCAAGTCGGACGGCACGGGCGTCGACATCGCGAACGTGAAGATGTCGATGAATCCGTTCGATGAGATTGCGGTTGAAGAAGCGGTGCGGTTGAAGGACGCAGGTGTTGTTAGTGAAGTGGTGGCGGTTTCTTGTGGGGTTGCGCAATCGCAGGAGACGCTGCGTACGGCGCTCGCGATCGGCGCGGATCGCGCGATTCTGATCGAGTCTTCAGTGGAACTGCAGCCGTTGGCAGTCGCGAAGCTGCTGAAGGCGCTGGTCGACAAGGAACAGCCGCAGCTGGTCATCCTCGGCAAGCAGGCGATCGACGACGATTCGAACCAGACCGGCCAGATGCTGGCTGCGCTGGCTGGTTTGCCGCAGGCGACGTTTGCCTCGAAGGTTGTTGTTGCCGACGGCAAGGCGACCGTTTCGCGTGAAGTGGACGGCGGTGCTGAGACGCTGTCTTTAAAGCTCCCCGCAGTCATCACCACGGACTTGCGCCTGAACGAGCCGCGATATGTGACGCTGCCGAACATCATGAAGGCGAAGAAGAAGCCGCTGGAAGTCGTCAAGCCGGAAGACCTGGGTGTCGACGTCACGCCGCGCCTGAAGACGCTGAAGGTTGTCGAGCCGCCCAAGCGCTCCGCCGGTGTGAAGGTGCCGGACGTGAAGACGCTGGTCGAGAAGCTGAAGACCGAAGCCAAGGTGCTGTG
>NZ_JARESV010000092.1:0-14979 GCF_046026985.1 Paraburkholderia sp. RL18-101-BIB-B | reverse complement strand
TTCTTTGCCTACTTTCTTTGCCGCGGCAAAGAAAGTAGGTGCCGCCCCGCACAGGGGCGACGCCAACAGACCGACATGAATTCAAGGAAAGGCCAACACCCTACAGAACACAACCAAAAAACCCTAACAACGCCAAATCCCATTATCTGAATCCAACACTCACATATTGGAGCTTTCTCAAAAACCGCCCTACAATCCAACCCAACACGCAAAGCGCCGCAGCGAAAGGCAAACAAAGCCAACCCTGCGCAGCGCCAAAAGCAACAGCAAAAAAACCGGAGACAAAACCAACCATGCCTAAAACGCAAAGGCAGCACCACGCCCGCGACACCGCGAGCAACCCAGGCCCAATCTCCGGCCCCGCGCTGTAAGCGCAAAAAAACCACCGAAAAGCGAATCGCCATGAACAAAGCGATGCCTACTCACGCCGCGAGCGAGTCCGACGCCGATCTGTCGCCATCAGCCGATCACGTGCCCAGCGCCATCCCGCGCCCGGCCACGGCCACGGCCACGAAACCGCCCCGACCCAGCATCCACCCAGCCCCGGTAGACGGAATCGCGCTGCCCAGCACGCTGCTCGACATCACCCCACAGCAAGCCGGCACGCAAACCCTCCTGCGCGGCCTGGCGATCCTCGAAGCGGCAGCAGCCGGCGTCCGCGACCTGCGCACCTTCGGCGCCGCGCTCGGCACGACCCGCAGCACCACGCATCGTCTGGTGAGCAGCCTCGTGCAAGCGCGCTACCTGCGCCAGGTGCAAGGCGGCTACCTGCTCGGCCCAAAGCTGATCGAACTCGGCACCATCGCACTCGAACAGATGCCGCTCACCGCGGTCGCACGCCAGCATCTGGAATCGCTCGCGGAACAGACGCTCGACACGATCCACCTCGGCGTGCGCGACGGCGACGACGTCCTGTACATCGACAAAATCCCCGGCACCCGTGGCCTCGAAATGCGCTCACGCGTCGGCCATCGCATGCCGCTGGCGTCGACGGGGATCGGCAAAGCCATGATGCTCGACCTCACGCCGGACGTCTGGCAATCGCTCTTCGACGCATCGCGCCGCGCGCTCGCCGGTGTCAGCTTCAAGCCCGATAACCGCCCTGACGCGCAGACCTTCATGCAGCGCATGACCAACTACGCCGCCGGCGGCTACACCTTCGACCTCGAAGAAAACGAAGCGTCGATCCGTTGCGTCGCGGCTCCGGTGCGCGACGCGTCGGGCGCGGTGGTGGCGGCGCTATCGGTGGCGAGCACGATCCCGTACATGTCGCTCGAACGCATGGACGAACTGATTCCGGTCGTGCAGCGCGAAGCGCGCGCGATCTCGGAAGAACTCGGCTGGCGCGCCCCGCAACCGGCAACCCGCAGGATCAAGCGATGAAGCGAGCGGGTTCTCCCACCCAGGCAGTCAGCCACGCCGCAGCAGTTGCGGTGGACGCCAGCCACGCGGATGCCGCGCTGATCGCGCTCGACTGGGGCACGACCTCGCTGCGCGCCTATCTGTACGACGCGTCCGGCAACGTGCTGGCGACGCGCGCATCGACGGCGGGCATCATGAATCTGCCGCGCAGCGCCGAGCAGGGCGGCTTCGACGCGGCCTTCGACGACGCCTGCGGCGCCTGGCTCGAACACGCGCCCGCCGCGCCGGTGATCGCGGCCGGCATGGTCGGCAGCGCGCAAGGCTGGCTGGAAGCGCCGTATGTGGACACGCCGGCGAGCGCCGATGCGCTGGTGGCCGGCATCGTCCGCGTCAAGGCGGCGTGCGGCGTGACGCTGCATATCGTGCCGGGCGTCCTGCAACGCGGCGAACTGCCCAACGTGATGCGCGGCGAAGAAACGCAAATCTTCGGCGCACTCGGCGAGGAAACGAACACCGCCGACAGCGGCAAGCGTGCCCTGATCGGCCTGCCCGGCACGCACGCGAAATGGGCGGTGGTGCAGGCGGACCGCATCGAACGTTTTCACACTTTCATGACCGGCGAAGTGTTCGCGGCATTGCGCGAACACACGATTCTCGGCCGCACGATGCTCACGCCGGATCTTCCGGACACCGGGGCGTTCCTGCATGGCGTGAACATCGCCCGGGAAAAAGGCCAGGCGGGTGTGCTCGCGACCGTATTCAGTTCGCGCACGCTCGGCCTCACCGGACAACTTTCGCGCGAACAACAACCCGACTATCTGTCGGGATTGCTGATTGGACATGAACTGGCTGGCCTCAATGCCGTGCTCGCGCAACAACAAAGCGCGCTTGCCGGGCAGAGCCTGCGCCTGATCGGCAACGAAGCGCTGTGCGAGCGCTATCGGCTCGCGCTGGCGCAATTCGGCTGTACCCAGGCGGAACTGGTCAAGCATGCTACCGAGCGCGGCCTGTGGCGCGTCGCGTCGCAGGCGGGGCTCGTCCAACCGGCCGCCAAGACGGCGCGCGCCTGACCGGCAGCGCCGCCGCCCACGAAACAAGGAACCGACATGCAACCTCACATCAATCTGCCCGCTCCGTACATGCCGCACGCGGGTTTGATCGCGGCGTTCGAGGCGTGTCCGCTGATCGCGATCATGCGCGGCGTGACGCCCGCCGATGCCGCCGAGCACGGTCAGGCGCTGTATGAAGCCGGCTTCCGGATCGTCGAAGTGCCGCTGAATTCGCCGCAACCGTTCGACAGCATCGCCGCGATCCGCAAGGTGTTGCCGGCCGACGCGATCGTCGGCGCGGGCACGGTGCTGCATCCGAGTTTCGTCAACGACGTGAAGTCGGCGGGCGGCGAACTGATCGTCATGCCGCATAGCGATCCGGAAGTGGTCAGTGCCGCGAAGGCGCAAGGCATGGCCTGCGCGCCGGGCGTCGCGACACCCAACGAAGCGTTCATCGCGCTGAAGAACGGCGCGGACGTGCTGAAGATGTTCCCCGCCGAACAGCTCGGCTGCCAGGTCGTGAAAGCATGGCGCGCGGTGATCGCGGCGGAAGTGCCGCTGGTGCCGGTCGGCGGCATCACGCCTGACAACATGGGCCCGTTCCTCAGCGCGGGCGCGAACGGCTTCGGTCTTGGCTCGGCGCTGTACAAGCCGGGTCAGAGCGCGGCCGTGACGGCATCGCACGCGAAGGCGTTCATCAACGGTTTGCGCATCGCCCGTGCGGGTGCGAAGAAATGAAACGGCTCGCCGGTAAAGTCGCTCTCGTCACCGGCGCCGGTCGCGGCATCGGCGCGGCGATCGCGCATGCGTTCGCACGCGAGGGCGCGGCGGTCGTGCTGGCCGAACTGGATATCGACACCGCGCAGCAGACGGCCGAGCATATCAAGGTGCAGACCGGCGCGCGCGTGCTCGCGGTGCATACGGACGTGACGCAATCCGCGTCGGTTCAGCACGCGGTGAGCGAAGCCGAACGCGCATTCGGCGCGCTCGACGTGCTGGTGAACAACGCCGGCATCAACGTGTTCTGCGACCCGCTCACCATGACCGACGAAGACTGGCGCCGCTGCTTCGCGGTCGATCTCGACGGCGTGTGGAACGGTTGCCGCGCGGCGTTGCCGGGCATGGTCGAACGCGGCGCGGGCAGCATCGTGAATATCGCCTCGACGCATTCGTTCAAGATCATTCCGGGCTGCTTTCCGTACCCCGTGGCGAAGCACGGTGTGATCGGCCTGACGCGCGCGCTCGGCATCGAATACGCGCCGCGCAATGTGCGGGTCAACGCGATCGCGCCGGGTTACATCGAAACGCAATTGACGCATGACTGGTGGAACGAGCAGGCCGATCCGGCCGCCGCGCAGCAGGCGACGCTGGCTCTGCAGCCGATGAAACGCATTGGCCGCCCGGAAGAAGTGGCGATGACCGCGGTGTTTCTCGCCTCGGACGAAGCGCCGTTCATCAACGCCACCTGCATCACCGTGGATGGTGGCCGCTCGGCGCTGTATCACGACTGATTTTTGCAGGACCCGAATTGCGCAGGGGCGCATGGAGTACACCGGACGACGCGCTGGCCGCGTGTGTCACAACCGGTACAAGAAGACGCGGCCGATACCTTCTCGTTATCAATTAGTCAGGAGACACGCATCATGAAACGTAGAATTTTCCTCACGCTGGCAGCAGCGGCGACGGGTGTGCTCTTCAACGCACCGGTTGCGCAAGCTGCCGACCCGGTGAAGATCGGCTTCCTCGTGAAGCAGCCGGAAGAACCGTGGTTCCAGGACGAGTGGAAGTTCGCCGAAATCGCCGCCAAGGAAAAGGGCTTCACCCTGGTGAAGATCGGCGCGCCGTCGGGCGAGAAGGTGATGAGCGCAATCGACAACCTGTCGGCGCAAAAGGCGCAAGGCTTCGTGATCTGCACGCCTGACGTCAAGCTCGGACCGGGCATCGTCGCGAAGGCGAAGGCCGACGGCCTGAAGATGATGACGGTGGACGATCGTCTGGTCGACGGCTCGGGCAAGCCGATCGCATCGGTGCCGCATATGGGCATCTCGGCGTACAACATCGGCAAGCAGGTCGGCGACGGTCTGGCCGCGGAAATCAAGAAACGCGGCTGGGACATGAAGGACGTGGGCGCGATCGACGTGACCTACGAACAACTGCCGACCGCGCATGACCGCACCAGCGGCGCAACCGACGCACTGATCGCCGCCGGCTTCCCGAAGGCGAACATCATCGCCGCGCCGCAAGCGAAGACCGACACGGAAAACGCGTTCAACGCCGCCAACATCGCGCTGACGAAGAATCCGAACTTCAAGCACTGGGTCGCTTACGGCCTGAACGACGAAGCCGTGCTCGGCGCCGTGCGTGCAGCGGAAGGCCGCGGCTTCAAGGCGGACAACATGATCGGTATCGGCATCGGCGGATCGGACTCGGCACTCAACGAGTTCAAGAAGCCGTCGCCGACGGGCTTCTACGGCACGGTCATCATCAGCCCGAAGCGCCATGGCGAAGAAACCTCGACGCTGATGTACGACTGGATCACGCAAGGCAAGGCACCGCCGGCGCTGACCCTGACGACCGGCATGCTGGCCACGCGTGACAACGTCGCCGATGTGCGCCAGAAGATGGGCCTCGCGGCAAATTGAGCGGTTTGATTCAGCAAGTGGTGACATGAAGTGAACTGCCGGCGCGTGTTTCTCTTTCGCGAAAGAGGGCACGCGCCGGCAGCAGCAATACAAGATGAGTAGTTGAGACATGCTCTGCTTTGCACCTGCCCATGACGTAATCACGCAGGCGCCACAAAGCAAAGGTTCACACGAAGCATTAGGAGGCGAAGTGTCAGCGACGCTACGTTTTGACAATATCGGCAAAGTCTTTCCAGGCGTGCGCGCGCTCGACGGTGTGTCCTTCGACGTCAACGTCGGCCAGGTGCACGGCCTGATGGGCGAAAACGGCGCAGGGAAATCGACCCTGCTGAAGATTCTCGGCGGTGAATATCAGCCCGACTCGGGCCGTGTGATGATCGACGGCAACGAGGTGCGCTTCTCCAGCGCGGCGTCGTCGATCGCGGCGGGCATCGCGGTGATTCACCAGGAACTGCAATACGTGCCCGATCTGACGGTCGCGGAAAACCTGCTGCTCGGCCAGTTGCCGAACTCGCTCGGCTGGGTCAACAAGCGCGAAGCCAAACGCTTCGTCCGCGAACGCCTCGAAGCGATGGGCGTGGCGCTCGACCCGAACGCGAAGCTGCGCAAGCTCTCGATCGCGCAGCGCCAGATGGTGGAAATCTGCAAGGCGCTGCTGCGTAACGCGCGCGTGATCGCATTGGATGAACCGACCAGCTCGCTGTCGCATCGTGAGACCGAGGTGCTGTTCAAGCTGGTGCGCGATCTGCGTGCCGACAACCGCGCGATGATCTACATCTCGCACCGCATGGACGAGATCTACGAGTTGTGCGACGCCTGCACGATCTTCCGCGACGGCCGCAAGATCGCCTCGCATCCGACGCTCGAAGGCGTGTCGCGCGACACCATCGTCAGCGAGATGGTGGGGCGGGAAATTTCGGACATCTATAACTACTCGGCGCGGCCGCTCGGCGAAGTGCGCTTCGCGGCGAAAGCGATCGAAGGCCACGCGCTCGCGCAACCGGCCAGCTTCGAAGTGCGCCGCGGTGAGATCGTCGGCTTTTTCGGTCTGGTGGGCGCGGGCCGTAGCGAACTGATGCATCTGGTGTACGGCGCCGATCACAAGAAGGGCGGCGAGTTGATGCTCGACGGCAAGCCGATCAAGGTGCGCAGCGCGGGTGAAGCGATCAGGCACGGCATCGTGCTCTGCCCGGAAGACCGCAAGGAAGAGGGCATCGTCGCGATGGCGACGGTGTCGGAGAACATCAATATTAGTTGCCGCCGTCACTACCTGCGCGCGGGGATGTTCCTCGATCGCAAGAAGGAAGCGGAAACCGCGGACCGTTTCATCAAGCTGCTCAAGATCAAGACGCCGAGCCGCCGCCAGAAGATTCGTTTCCTGTCGGGCGGCAATCAGCAGAAGGCGATTCTGTCGCGCTGGTTGGCTGAGCCCGATCTGAAAGTGGTGATTCTCGACGAGCCGACTCGCGGTATCGACGTCGGCGCGAAGCATGAAATCTACAACGTGATCTATCAGCTTGCCGAACGCGGCTGCGCGATCGTGATGATTTCGTCGGAACTGCCGGAAGTGCTCGGCGTGTCCGACCGGATCGTCGTGATGCGTCAGGGCCGGATTTCCGGCGAGCTGGCGCGCCAGGATGCAACGGAACAATCGGTCTTGAGCCTCGCCTTGCCGCAAAGCTCGACCGCGTTACCTGGAACCGGCACCGGAACCGCATCGGCTGCCCAACAGGCAGCCTGAACATCATTCGGACGAAAGTCCGGCAACCCGTGGGGAACGGGAGGAGTCTTCAACATGCAAGCCAGAGAAAACCTCGCGCAACAGGCCGCCAAGAGCGCCGCCGAAGCGCTGATTCCGCAGTCCAACGACAAGGCGAAATGGTGGCAACAGATCACCGAGTACAGCCTGATCGTGATCTTCATCGTGATGTTCGTCACGATGTCGCTGACCGTCGATCACTTCTTCTCGATCGAGAACATGCTCGGCCTCGCGCTGTCGATCTCGCAGATCGGCATGGTCTCGTGCACGATGATGTTCTGTCTCGCCTCGCGCGACTTCGACTTGTCGGTGGGTTCGACCGTCGCGTTCGCCGGCGTCTTGTGCGCGATGGTGCTCAACGCCACCGGTAACACCTTCATCGCGATCATCGCGGCGGTGGCGGCGGGCGGCGTGATCGGCTTCGTCAACGGCGCGGTGATCGCGTATCTGCGCATCAACGCGCTGATCACGACGCTCGCCACGATGGAAATCGTTCGCGGCCTCGGCTTTATCGTCTCGCACGGTCAGGCGGTGGGCGTGTCGTCGGATACGTTTATCGCGCTCGGCGGTTTGAGCTTTTTCGGCGTGTCGCTGCCGATCTGGGTCACGCTGCTGTGCTTCATCGTGTTCGGCGTGATGCTCAACCAGACCGTGTACGGCCGCAATACGCTCGCGATCGGCGGCAATCCGGAAGCGTCGCGTCTGGCCGGTATCAATGTGGAACGCACGCGCGTCTACATCTTCCTGATTCAGGGCGCGGTGACCGCGCTGGCCGGTGTGATTCTGGCCTCGCGTATCACGTCGGGTCAGCCGAATGCCGCGGAGGGCTTCGAGCTGAACGTGATCTCGGCGTGCGTGTTGGGCGGCGTCTCGCTGCTCGGCGGCCGCGCGACGATTTCCGGCGTCGTGATCGGCGTGCTGATCATGGGCACGGTCGAGAACGTGATGAACCTGATGAACATCGACGCGTTCTATCAGTACCTCGTGCGTGGCGCGATCCTGCTCGCCGCCGTGCTGCTCGACCAGTTGAAGAACCGCGGATCGCGCGATTAAACCCGCGACTCACTCACTTGCTCTAAAAGGAATCGAACGATGTCGTCTCCGGCCAATGCAAACGTCCGTCTCGCGGATAACGTCTTTGCGCGCTATCCGAGCCTCGTCGACCGCACGGTGTTGATCACGGGTGGCGCGACCGGCATCGGCGCATCGTTCGTCGAGCACTTCGCGGCGCAAGGCGCTCGCGTCGCGTTCTTCGACATCGACGTGAGCGCCGGCGAAGCGCTCGCCGACGAGCTCGGCGATTCGAAGCACAAACCGCTGTTCCTGCCGTGCGATCTGACCGACATCGACGCGCTGCAAAAAGCGATCGCCGACGTGAAGACCGCGCTCGGCCCGATCCAGGTGCTGGTGAACAACGCCGCGAACGACAAGCGCCACACGATCGGCGAAGTCACGCGCGAGTCGTTCGACGCGGGCATCGCGGTGAACATTCGGCACCAGTTCTTTGCTGCGCAAGCGGTGATGGAGGACATGAAAGCCGCCAACAGCGGCTCGATCATCAACCTCGGTTCGATCAGCTGGATGCTGAAGAACGGCGGCTATCCGGTCTATGTGATGTCGAAATCCGCGGTGCAGGGTTTGACGCGCGGTCTTGCACGCGACCTCGGCCACTTCAATATCCGCGTCAATACGCTGGCGCCGGGGTGGGTGATGACCGAGAAGCAGAAGCGCTTGTGGCTCGACGACGCGGGCCGTCGTTCGATCAAGGAAGGGCAGTGCATCGACGCCGAGCTGGAACCGGCCGACCTCGCGCGCATGGCGCTCTTCCTCGCCGCCGACGACAGCCGGATGATCACCGCGCAGGACATCATCGTCGACGGAGGCTGGGCGTGAGTGCGAGCGGTTCATCCGGCACGGCCGCGCTGCTGCTCGATACGAAATGCACGCTCGGCGAAGGCGCGACATGGTGCACGCAAAGCGGCCGTTTCTACTGGACGGATATCGAAGGCGCGCGCCTGTGGCGCTATGACCCGAGGGACGGTAGCACCATGTCCTGGCGTATGCCCGAGCGCCTCGCCACGTTCGCGCTGTGCGCGGATCCGCGTTACCTGCTGCTCGGCCTGGCCACGCATCTCGCCTTTTTCGAGCTGGCCACCGGTGAGACGCGGCGCATCATCGACGTCGAACCCGGCTTGAATACGCGCGTAAACGACGGCCGCTGCGACCGTCAGGGGCGCTTCGTGTTCGGCACCAAAGATGAAGGCGCGCCGCTGCAGGCAATCGGCGGCTTCTACCGGCTCGATCACGATCTTTCGCTCGAGCGTTTGCCGTTGCCCGCGCCCGCGATCTCGAACAGCATTGCGTTCAGTCCCGACGGCACGACGATGTACTACTGCGATTCGCCCACACGCGAAATCCGCGCGTGCGACTACCGCGCTGAAGGCGGCATCGCCAACGACCGCCTGTTCATCCAACTCACCGACGCCACCGGCGAACCCGACGGCTCGACCGTCGACCGCGACGGCGGCCTGTGGAACGCGCAATGGGGCGGCCGGCGAGTGGTGCGCTACGGCCCGGACGGCGTGGAAACGGAGCGTGTCGACGTGCCGACCGCGCAGCCCAGTTGCGTCGCGCTGGGCGGCGCGCAACTCGGCACGCTGTATATCACGAGCGCACGCTGTGACCTCGATGCAGCGGCGCTTGCGGACGATACGCACGCCGGCGGCGTGTTCGTCGCCACGCCCGGACGGCAAGGTTTGCCGGAGCCGGTGTTCCAAGGCGCGCCAGCTTAGCGCAGAATGACGCTGCCTCGCTCTCGAGGCAGCAATGAAGTAATGAAACGGTAAAGCGCGGTCGGGCAGTGAACCTGAAAGTGAATCGCAAGTTGATGGTGCAATCCCAGTGGCAGCAAATCGGCAGCATGCAGTTCGGACCCAGAGGCGACCAGTTTAAGAAAATCGCCCAACAGCATCCGTCAGCAATGACGGCAACGTCCCAAGCCTCTCGATGGAGCCAGATATGACTGTTGCGAATCTTGTTTCTTCCTCCCCTCAGACCTCACAGAGTCGACGCTCGCGACTCGCCGCGGCGGCCAATCCGGTGTTGCCGGGTCCCAGCACGTCGGCGGTTGCCGTCGGCGAAGCCAGCGCCGGCGATGTCGCGTGCATCACGCTCGCCAACGCGCATTTGCGTCTCGACGTCGCGCCGACGCTCGGCGGCGGCGTCACCCGTTTCGACTGGCGCAACGACGGCGCGCTCACGCCGATCTTCCGCCGCTGCCGCCACGTCGGCGCCGATACGCAACCGAACCAGTTGTCCTGTTATCCGCTGCTGCCGTATTCAAATCGCATCGGCGGCGGGGAATTCAATGTGGCGGGCCGGCGCGTCGAGGTGCCACGCAATCGCGCCGACGAACCCTTGCCGATTCACGGCGACGGTTGGCAATCGGCCTGGCAGGTCGCGGAGTCGGATCGCGAAAACGTCCGCCTCACGCTCGATCGCCGCGACGGCAAGCCGTACACGTACCGCGCGACGCAAACCTATACGCTGGACGGCCCGACGCTGGTCGTCGCGCTCGAAATCGAAAATACCGGGCGCGAGGCGCTGCCTTTCGGGCTGGGCGTGCATCCCTTCTTCGTGCGCGACGCGGACACCGAGTTGTCCGCCGCGGCCGGCGGCCTGTGGCTCTCCGGCGACGACTGGTTGCCGGTGCGGCATGTGCAGGCGCCGCCCGCCTGGCAATTCGGCGTGGCGTATCCGCTGCCGGAAACCATCGTCAATCACGCCTTTACCGGCTGGAGTGGGCAAGCGGCGGTAGTGTGGCCGAAGCGCCGCCTGTCGCTGAACATTGCCGCCGATACCGACTACTACGTGCTGTACACGCCGCCCGGCGAAGACTTTTTCTGCTTCGAACCGGTGGATCATCCGATCAACGCGATGAACCTGGCCGGCGGCGCGAGTGAAAACGGCATGACCTTGCTAGGACGCGGCGAGCGACTGACGCGCACGTTCCGATTCACCGTCGAACGCACGGGTTTGCGCTCAATGCCGGGCGCGCGCGGCTCGAAGCGGCGGCAGTAGCGGGCGAAGGTGGCGCGGCCCGCCGCGCAGGACGGGTAAAATACGCGCCTCTTTCGTTCCCAGCCCGCCGCGAGACCCACCATGTCCAATTTCATCCAGACACTCAACGACGCCTGGCAGCGCACCAACTCGCTGCTGTGCGTCGGCCTCGATCCCGAGCCGAGCAAATTCCCGGGCGCGCTCGCAGGCCGTCCTGAGGCGATCTTCGACTTCTGCCGCACGATCGTCGACGCAACCGCGCCGTATGCGTCGTCTTTCAAACCGCAGATTGCCTACTTCGCGGCGCATCGCGCGGAAAACCAGCTTGAGCAGCTGATCGCCCACATTCATGCGAACCATCCGGGCCTACCGGTGATTCTGGACGCGAAGCGCGGCGACATCGGCAGCACCGCCGAGCAATATGCGCGCGAGGCGTTCGAGCGTTATCAGGCGGACGCCGTGACGGTGAATCCCTATATGGGTTTCGACTCGATCCAGCCGTATCTGGAGCACGCAGGCAAAGGCGTGATCGTGCTGTGCCGCACGTCGAACCCGGGCGGCTCCGACCTGCAATTCCTGGAGACGGGCGGCCGTCCGCTGTATCAGGTCGTTGCGCAATTGGCGGCGGAGAAATGGAATGCGAGCGGCCAGCTGAGTCTGGTGGTCGGCGCGACTTTCCCGAAAGAGATTGAAGTGGTGCGGGGGATCGTCGGCGATATGCCGCTGCTGATTCCGGGCATCGGCGCGCAAGGCGGCGACGTGGAAGCGACGGTCAACGCCGGCCGCACCGCGAACGGCACGGGCATGCTGATCAACTCGTCGCGGGCGATTATCTACGCGGGCAAGGGCGACGATTTCGCCGAAGCCGCGGCGAAGGCCGCGATGGAAACGCGGGACCGGATCAACGCGTTCCGATAATCGCAGGCTGTCGTTGTTCGGGCGCGCGTGGAGTTCAGTTTGGCCTCAGCCGGTCGATCAACGCGGCATGCCGCGCTTTCAACGCGTCGATATCCGCGATATCGGCATAAAAGCGCGGGCAACCTTCATTGAAGGCAGGCTATGAACGCTTGGGATTCAGGTTGGGCCCAGCCGCTCGATCAACGCCGCATGCCGCGGATGCCGCGCTTTCAACGTGCCGACATCCGCCAGTTCGAATTCGCTGAATTCAAAACCCGGCGCCACCGTGCAACCCACCAGCGCGAAGGTCGCCGGATCGGCGCATTCCGCCGCGAACCACAGACCTGCCGGCACCACGGCCTGAAACACGGCATCCGCGTGCGTCAGCGCGTCGCCGAGCTTATGTGTCACCAATGCGCCCGTCTCGTCGAGCACATGGACGTTCAACGGTTCGCCCGCATAGAAATGCCAAACCTCGTCGGACTTGATCCGGTGCCACGCCGAATGCGCGCCGTCGCAGAGCAGGTAATAGATCGCCGTGGACGCAGAGCGCGTTTCCGCTGCGCTGTGGTCGCTGTCGCGGATCACGCGCTCCGCCGAGCGGTACGTCTCGCTGAAAAATCCGCCTTCGGGATGCGGTTTAAGATCGAGGCGGCGGATCAGTTCGTCTTTGACTGCGTGCGAATCAGGCATCGGCTCTCCGCTTCGAACAAAGGTTAGTGCTCGCGTTCGTCGAGCAAGGCGAGGACGCCGCGCAATGCATGTGCGGCAGCCTGCACGCGGATCTTCTCGCGGTCGCCTTTGAAGATCTTCGTTTCCACCGACGTATGCAGCCGGTTGCTCCAGCCAAACGAGACCATGCCGACCGGTTTGGTTTCGGTGCCGCCGCCCGGTCCGGCGACGCCGGTAATCGACAGCGAGACCTGCGCGCGGCTATTGCGCAGCGCGCCCTCGGCCATGGCGCGTGCCACTTGCTCGCTGACCGCGCCGTGCTTGTCGATCAGCTCGGCGGGCACGCCGATCATCTCGCTCTTCGCCTGATTCGAATACGTGACGAAGCCGCGCTCGAACCAGCCGCTGCTGCCGGAAATGTCGGTGATCGCGGTCGCTACCATGCCGCCCGTGCAGGACTCGGCCGTGACGAGCATGAGGCGCTCGTCGCGCAGACGGTTGCTCACGCGAATGGCGAGCTGGTGAACGACGGAATCGGTAGGCATGGCGTCAATCCGGAAAAACGGGGGCTGGCGGTGAATGCCCGGCGGCGCGGCGGCCGCCGGGCAGCAGTCAAACGGACATGCGCCAGAGTGCAATCACGAGCAGCGTGAAAAACGCGGCGACCAGGTCATCGAACATGATGCCAAAGCCACCTTTCAGACGACGATCGAAATAGCCGATGGGTGGCGGCTTCACCATGTCGAAGAAGCGGAACACGAGGAACGCCCACAACTGCCCGGTCAGCGTGACCGGCGTGACCATTAGCAGCACCAGCCAGAACGCGATGATTTCGTCCCACACGACCGGCGAAGGATCGTCGATGCCGAGCTTCTTCGCGGTGAATCCGCAAATCGCAATGCCGCCGAAGAAGCCGGCGACGATCAGCAGGCCCCACTCGATTACGGTCAGATAACGGCTCAGAACGGCGAACGACGCCCACGCGAACAGGGTGCCGATCGTGCCCGGCGCGACCGGCGACAGGCCACTGCCGAACCCCAGCGACAGAATGTGCAGCGGATGCGACAGCATGAAGCGCGCGGTGGCGCGGCGCGGCTGACGGCCGGGCGGGCGCGGATCGGGCGCGCGCGGCGCCTGCGGCGGCTCGACGCTGATGAGTTTGTCGGCCGGGCCGAGCGGGGGATCAGTCTGCATGAAAGTGGTCGAAGCCTTGCAACGTCAGAGTAAGCGGCGCGCCGGCGGCATCGCGCCAGCCGATCGCCGGGCGGTCGGCCGCCGATTCGAGAGCGCTTATTGTACCGATGCGGGTGAGCTGAATGCCCACCTCGTGGCCGGCCTTTTCGACTGCGGCACGCGCCGCGGGCGGCGCGGTGAAGCACAGCTCGTAGTCGTCGCCGCCGGCGAGCGTGCAGCGTCGCTGGACCTCCGGCGCGAGGCGGCGCAGCGCGGCGGACCGGGGCACGGCGTCGACGTCGACCGTGGCTCGCAAGTTCGAGCGTTCCAGAATGTGCAGCAGATCGCCCGCGAGACCGTCCGAGAGGTCGAGCGCCGCGTGGGCGACGCCGCGCAGCGCGAGCCCGAGCGCGACGCGCGGCTCCGGGCGGTCGAGGGCGCGACTAAACGTCGCAGTGTCGCTGGCATCGGCAGACCATTCGCCGCGCCGCACGCCGAGGCCGGCGCGCGCGTCGCCGAGCGTGCCGGAAATCCAGATGTCATCGCCCGGTTGCGCGGCGTCGCGGCGCAGCGCCGCGCGCGGCGGCACGCTGCCGAATACCGTGATGCACAGATTCAGCGGACCGCCGGTCGTATCGCCGCCGATCAGCTCGCAGCCGTAGCGTTCGGCCAGCGCGAAAAGCCCTTCGCTGAACGCGGCAAGCCAGGCTTCTTCGGCCTTCGGCAAGGAGAACGCCAGCGTGAACGCCTGCGGTTGCGCACCCATCGCGGCGAGGTCCGACAAGTTCACGGCGAGGGCTTTGTGACCCAGCGCCTCGGGATCGACATCGGCGAAAAAGTGGCGGCCTTCCACCAGCATGTCCGTCGATATCGCCAGCATTTCGCCCGCGCGCGGGGCGAGTAGCGCGCAGTCGTCGCCGATGCCGAGCGTGCCGCTCGCGGCGTCGGCGGGCCGGGCAGCGGCGCGGCGGGCAAAGAAACGATCGATCAGCGAAAACTCGGAGAGCATGGTGGCGAAGGGTGAACGATTAATTGTTGCGAATTGCGGCTAACGGCGCGCATTGTATGGAGTGGTCATCGGGTAAACATTCGATCGCCCGGCAACTCCGATTCGGGTCGCGTTGCGGCCACAGCATGCCACGCCAGCCTTTCGCTATGTTTCTGTCGCGGCAGTTGTACCCGTATTGAAGGAATTGGGCCGCCAATTGGGGCTACAATGCCGTCGAACGTCTATTCTAATCCGCCCTTCGAAGCCCGCCTTATGTCGACTCCCGTCAATAGCAAACTCCGCGAAGCCGCCCTCGATTACCACGAGTTCCCCACCCCGGGGAAGATCGCGATCGCCCCGACCAAGCAGATGATCAAT
>NZ_JARESV010000091.1:0-15683 GCF_046026985.1 Paraburkholderia sp. RL18-101-BIB-B | reverse complement strand
AAAAATACGCCGGTCGCGACGTGAACGTGATATCGGCCCGACGTCCCGCACCTGCTGTCAGTAGATCGGAAATACAAAGTCCGGCGTCGGCGTAAACCGGGTGTCGGTACCCGGGCAGATGACTCGTCCCCTGACCGCAACCCGCTGGCCCAGATAAGGCAGCAGGAGCAAAGGCTCGGGTACGCCCGCCATACCGAGCACAATGTCGGTGACGACCTTGTCGTTACACGGCGAGGTTGACGGACGGTCCAGCCGCAGCGTCGTATAGTCGCCCGGCGCATACTGTCCGTGGCCCCGCTGGATCGTGCCCGTGATCCAGATGTCCTGTTGCGACGGCAAGGTCTTCAAGGGTGGCTCAGCCGCCGCAGCCGCCGCCGGGCTGGCAGCCAGAATGGCCGACGCGAGCAGTGCCTTTGAGCGCTGTTTCATGATGCTGCTCCCATCTGACGTGTTGGTTCTGATCCCGGGCGTGCCCGGCGAATCAACTCAGGTGCGCCGTTGCGCCGCAGCGCAATAGCCGGGCAATCACTGGATCGGCGGCACAACGCCCAGTTTCTCGGCGAGCATGCGCTCGTAGACGCCGAAGTGCAGGTCGACTTCCTCCTGACTCACCGTCGTCACGGTGACGTTCACCTGTTCCGTCGGGAGGCCCAGCACCACTGACATTGCCGCTTCCAGTTGAGGCGCACAGACGCTGTCTTCCACCACGGTCGTGCCCACGGCGATATCGTAGATCTGGTCCTCCTGGTAGACGATCTCGACCAGCCGCGCGCGCGCACTCATGTTGTTATCGATAGCAAGCCTTACGACTTCCGCCACGCTTCGCATCGTTTCAGTCGGAAAGCCTCGGGTCGAACGCAGCCGGACGCGGTGCCTGCCCAGCGTAAGCCAGTCAGAACTGAATTCCATGGTGTCCTCCGTGTAGTCGTTTCCGTGCCTCTCGACAATAGGAGCTGGGATAAGGTTTTCAAGTTCAGATTTTCCCCCTTGAAATTTCCGGCGCGGTGCCTATTTTGGATTTTGCTCAGGCAGACGCGCCGGTGGTACCAGGGCGCGCTGCGTGTTTCGATTTGTTTGCCAGCAGCTGGCAGGCGAACTGGAGCGCGTAAGCCCGTTCGCCTCCATGCTGCATTCACGGAGGATACGACCATGAGTGATCTTTATTCCAGACCCAGCCCCTTCAGCGAGTTTGACCGTCTGCAACGGGAGATGGCGAGCCTCTTCAGCGGCTTCCCGTCCAGCATCCGCTCCGGCCGCTCCGGCGCTACGTTCCCGTACGTGAACATCGGTGCGACCGACGACTCGATCGAGATTGTCGCGTTCGCGCCGGGCCTGAGCGCCGGTGAACTCGACGTCTCGATCGACAAGGGGTTGCTGACGATTGCCGGCGAGCGCAAGCCTGCGCGGCCCGACGCCAGCGGTGACACCCGCGATGACGTTCGCACCTACGCGCAGGAGCGCTTCAGCGTCGCATTCCGGCGCGTGATCGAACTGCCGCAGAACGCCGATCCCGACAAGGTGCAGGCGCGCTACACCAACGGCTGCCTGTCGATTACGGTCGGCAAGCGCGAAGCATCGAAGCCGCGGGCCATCACAGTCCAGTAACGCCCATAATTCTAGGAGCAGGCCATGAACGACAGGACACAGGTTGCTGAGCGCGACCAGAAATCGGCAGCAAGACGCGAGGCTGACCAGCCGTCGCGGCGGATGACGCTCACACCCGCAGTTGACGTATTCGAGGACAGCCAGGGCATCACGCTGTGGGCGGACCTGCCGGGCGTCACGAAGGACAAGCTCGAAGTGAAGGTGCACGACGGCAATCTGTACATCGAGGCAGAAGCGGTCGTGCCGACACCCGCCGGTCTGCGTCTGCAGCACGCCGAGATCCGCGAGCCGCGGTTCGCGCGGGCGTTCTCGCTGAGCCCGGACTTCGACACGTCGAAGATCGACGCGAACCTGCAGGACGGCGTACTGCAACTGACCGTTCCGCGCCGCGACGAAGCAAGGCCGCGACGCATCGAGGTGCAGACGAACTGAGCCCGGAAGATCAGCAACGACGGTAGGAGAAAAGTCGATGGCGACCGTGAGGTCGCCGTCCTGCGTCATCGTGGCCAAGGCGCTGATCGTCATGGAAAAATGGTGGCCGCCTCGCGAGGCGAAGTGCAGCGACTTCAGCAGAAGTTTTGCAGTTTGAGCGCCGATGGATATCCGGTTTTCCAGTCAGACCATCGAGGAGAAGACGATGAACCACGACCCGAAAAAGTGGAACCCTTTCAAATTCCTTCGCGGCTCTGGGAGCAAGTCCGACACGGACAGCCCGGAGAGTCAGCGGTCGGGCGAACCGTGGCGTGCCGCGTGGCCTGATATCCAGCGACTTTTCTCGCGCGAGTCCTTACGTGCGCTGGAGGATTTTTTTCCCGATCCGTTTGCCGTGCGCGGCACGCTCGAACGATGGTTTGGCGACTTCAGTTCATCGCGTTTCCAGCCGCGCATTGACGTGGTCGACGAAGGGAAGATACTGCGCGTGACCGTCGAGTTACCAGGCATGGAGCGGGAGGATCTGACCATCAGCGTCGAGGACGGGGCGCTGGTGGTGCGCGGCGAGAAAAAGCAGGACGTGCACAGTGAGGAGGACGGCTGCTACCGGCTGGAACGCGCATACGGGGCTTTCACGCGCACGATCCCGATGCCCGAAGACGCCGATCCCGATCATGCTCTCGCAAAGTTTGACAAGGGTGTGCTCACCTTGACCGTACCAAAACACGAGGCCTTGCGATCCGCCAGCCGAACCATCGATATTGGCTAACGTCGGGCGGCGCTTTTGCTTCAACGCTTATGGAGGGACATCGCGCACCTGTCTGACGTGAAGGGTAGTGATCGCCGCCAATCAAGTCACTGGACTTGCGGCGATCATTGCGCCTCAAAGTCGCGAATCCGCTGCCAGTATTCGTCGGCCCGTCCTTCAGGACGTCCATCCTGCACCCAGAGTACGTGAGCCCGCTCCCGCAGATGCTGCTCCAGCGCGCGATGCCAGTATTCCTCCGCGCGTCCGACGGGCCGTCCGTCCTGCTCCCATAGAAAGTAGGCGCGCTCGCGAACACTCTGTTCGAGGCCCGGTTTCGTTTCCGAACTGCTTGCCACTTCATCGCCGTAGGGTGCCATCTGGCCGCCGCGACCGATGTGGATTCTGGCGGACAGGCTCCGGAGTTCTGCGTCGGAAACCAGCCGGCCGTGGGCGGCCGCCTCGAGCGCTTTTGCTTCGTAAGCTGCGTCGTCCACCTCATCTCCCGGTTGCCCAAGCGTGATGGGATAGGTGTGAATGACAGTGCCACTGCTGTCCAGTACGTCGACCAGTCGCTCCATGGCTCTCTCCTCCCTTTTCTCGGCCGGATCGTTGCTGCCGCTTACCCGTCTCACAGTTCAGAAGAAGCGGTCTGAACGTCGCTGTTGCACAGACCAGAATTGCAACACCGTATGGAAACCTTACCATCATTTACCCGCGCTGCGGGACGGACCGGCGTGCTGCTGCACGGGGATCCGGATGAGGGAGCCGTGCTGTCGGAACCCAGATTCCTCCTTCACCTGCGGAGGGCGCATTTGCCGGTCCCATCACCTGAAGATCGTGGTGTAGGGCTTGTTTCTTGCTCACGTGCAGGGACGCGGATGCCGTCGTGGCCGGCCGACTTTACCGGTGGCGCAGCGCGCGATGCTGTCAGTGCCTGCAAAATGTCTAACTCAACGGAGCATCGAAATGGATACGGGAAAGGCCGAAGGTGCGGTCGAGGAAGTCGCCGGCAAGGTTCAGGGCGCGGCCGGCGCGCTGGTCGGCGACTCCGCGGCGCAACTGGCAGACAAGGCGAGGGAGTTCGCCGGTAAAGCGCAGCAGCTTCGCGCCGACGCCGCAAGCGCGGTGCGCGAAACCACAGCCACGAACCCCTTCATCGCGCTGGCAGCGGTGGCGGCCGTCAGCTTTGTGGCAGGTGCCATATGGCGTGCCGGCGGGTCCAGGCGCAACGATCAGTAATTGACTCTCGCACGGCAGTCGTCCCGGAGCTCATGGTCCCTTAAACACCAACGCTCGCGCCTTGCTGTGAGAACGTGGGCATGGTGCCAGAGATACCGGTCAGGGCAACTCAAGTCGGAAACTGCGGCTGGGTTCGCCGCCCGGGACGCGCCGTACGCACTTCCGCCAGTGGCATCCTTCTTCCATGCGCAAAAAACTTCTGCTCGCTGACGACGACCTCAATGCAACCGCAGCAGTCGCCGTGTTTTTCGAGTCTCACAATTTTGAGGTGCGCACCGCCACCGACGGGATTACCGCGCTTCGGTGGTTCTCCACCTGGCAACCCGACGCGGCCATGCTCGATATCGACATGCCAGGTGCAAACGGATATGAGGTGGCGCAGCACGTGAGGCGCACAGAGAACCCGGGCAAACGCACACTGCTCGTCGCCATTACCGGAGAAATGCCGCCTCACGAGGTCGCCGCCCGATGCCATGAAGCTGGCTTTGATCTTCATGTCGCGAAGCCGGCCGATGTGAAGGCGCTCGCTGAATTTGTCATTCAGGGAATCACGCGCTGATTTCTCCGCCGGCGGTTCCTTGCTGCGCGCGGCGCGAAAAGCGTTGACATAACTGCTCTGTCACTATACTGTGGTTGTCGAAATATTCAAGAAGCCTGATTGCTGATCACCATTTTCCGCCTTGTCTGCGCGGTACTCGTTGTCCTCTCTTCTTCCTTGAAGTTTTTGTCGCTCCGCAACGGAGCTATTATATTTATCTCAAGGAATTCTCATGGATACCGGTACTGTTAAGTGGTTCAACGATAGCAAAGGCTTTGGCTTCATCACTCCGGACGCCGGCGGCGACGATCTCTTCGCTCACTTCTCGGAAGTTCGGGGCGACGGCTTCAAGACGCTCACGGAAAACCAGAAGGTGAGCTACGAAACAAAGCGCGGCCCGAAGGGCATGCAGGCGTCGAACATCTCGCCGCAGTAAAGTATTTCAAGGGCCGGTCTACCGGCCCTTTGCATGTTTGCCTGACTTGTATCCTCGCGGAGCCAATGCGCTCCCGATCTGATCGCCACGTTTGAACGTGCGCATCATTTGTCTTTCCGACACGATCCGTCTCGCCCAATTTCGATTTGTTCGCCTGCACGGCATCGTTGTCGTGCGGGCGTCGCCCGGTTATCGCTTATGCAAAACAATAATCATATTCACCAGTACAACGGTTATTCAGTTTCCCCGTCGGCTCACCGTTTGCCGGACGGCTGGTTTGCCGCCAACCTGCTTCTTACGAGAGGTGACGCCCGGAGTGCTGAGCTGGCGTCATACAAGTTTGATGCGCTCGACTATTTCGATAGCGAAACACAGGCGGTCGGGCACGCCACCGCCTGGGCGCGTGGCTGGGTGGATAGTCGCGGTTAGTTCGGCAATATCCCCGGCGTAGCAGGGGCAGGATGGACGGCGTCAGGGATTGACTGGCCGTCGTGCATGATCCACCTGATCGCAACGATCCACAGCAGTCACACCCGCTTCCGGATGAAGCGGTGTCATTCCGGCATCCGCCTTGGCGCCTCGGCCGGGAGTCGTCGCCGACGGGCGAGCAGGATGCCCAAGGCATGGTACGTCTGACGGCACACCATGCCTGTAGCACCCACGTCAGTCAGACCCGTTACAGCCGCTACACCCGTCACACAAAGTCGCCAGGAAGCGCCCCAAGAGTGCGCGGGCTCGCGCCCATCAGAACGTCACTCAACCGGATCACGGGATCCGGTCGCCTGATCGACACAACGCTATTCCCGTCAATCGCATCAAAAGGAGCAGAGATGGCGTTATTGGTCATGCAGGTCGCAGTAAGCGGGGAACTGGTCGAGGTTTTTGAAATGACGGTCGATGATGTCGACGGCCACCGGATGCTCGCGGCTGCCAATGAGGACGAACGGGTGGTTCACCCTTCGGGACAGGCACCCGAAGACGGTGAGGTCTGGATTGATCTGATCGATGGGGATGGCGAAACGCTGTTCGACCAGGTGGCGTGTTTTCACCGCGCGGATGCCGCCGACGCGCTGCAGGTTCATTTCGACATGAATGTCGATGTCGTTAAAGATTGCCTGTCAAAGTCGAATATTGCTTCGCTCCATGCAAGGCACCGTCTGGCGGCCCAGGCCTACTTCCGCCAGATAGATCGTCTTGTGGATTGCTCTCCGGTAAGTTCCAGGCAGAGCAATCGCCGGCGTGTCGGCGACGCCAGTGTCATGGAACTTGCAATAGAGCTCCGCAGGCGGCTGGACGGCGTCGTCACGCAACTTGCCCTGAGCGAGTTGCCCACCCACGTGCAGGCTGCGGCGCAGGAACTCAAGGATGCGACGAAGAGCTACGTGGGTGCGGTTCAGCGCCTGTGAAGCAGCAGCCGGAACTCGAATGTGGAGGAACCGTATGCAAAGAACGCTGAAGTATCGCGGGTTTGAGATTTGTGTTGACCTCGTGCCCACTTCTGAAGACATGTTTGACGCCTGGCTTTGGATTGAAGGGCCGCCTCACGGCCCGTCAGTAGCCACGCATGGCCAGCGTATCAAGGTCCGCGGCGGCCCGTTTTCCCAGCGTTGGGCTTACTTCGTTGCGCAGATCGCTGGCCAGGCCGCAATCGATGTGATTCTCGGTCCCGGCGAATAGTTTGACGCGGTAGCCCGTGAGAAGCGGCCCCGCATTTCCCGCTGTGCCGCTTGTGATGGAAAAGTGCCGGATACCTACCTGACAGGAAACACGTTTCATGGACGAACGCAAGCGCGACAGTATGATTGCCTACCTCCGCCACCGCATGGAGGGCTTCGGAATCACCCCGGATGATCTGGCTGCAACACTTGCGGCTGAGCCGGCAGCGGGCCGCTATCGCAGCGCGCATGGCGAGAGCTGGAGTGGTGAAGGTGCGATGCCGCAATGGCTGAAGCAGGCGATCAGTGCGGGCCAGTCCATTGGCCACTTCGAGCTGTCATCAGGTGCAGTTTCCGCACCGTCCCTGCAGGCACGCACGGTGGCAGGTGCAGACTGGACAAACGATCCGTTCGCGGGCAGTCCGCTCGCGCGATCGAATTCCGGTTAGATCCGTTGGCAAGCGGCTCAACTACCGTTCAAAAAATCCGTGCCGTCCGGCCGAAGTGTCTCCAGTGGCCGAAGTACATCGCGAATCCCAAGCAGATCCGCAACATATTGCTCTAGCTGGTCAATGACGTCCGTCACCTGATCGACGAAGGACTCGTCCTGGGTGCCGGCCGTCAGCCCTGCGCCGTTGACGATCGTATGAGCGATGCGGTGCAGGCGCAACAGGTCGTCGCGCAGACCTTGCGGATCGTAAAGGCTGGTTCGTACCTCATCGAGTCTACCCACGGCGTCCAGCATACGCGTCGTGTCGTAGGCCGATTGCAGTTTTTCCAGCGCGGCGACATCCACCTCACCATACGGCGTCGCGGTGACCGCGGCTCTTGCGCTCATGCAGTCGTTACCTCATCTCGTCACCCGGGCGTGCCGCCTGACCAAACAGCGTATCGTTGATCCAGCTCTCTGGCGTACGATCAAGATGCAGTCTGTAGCGCCCGAACCGGCGGATATTGTGCGTCGGGTATGGACTCAGGAATTCAATATCGTCCGCGCGGATTTTCTCGCCTTCAACCACCATGTCGCGCAGCGCGCGCATCATGTCTGCGGTGTTCTGCAGGATCACGGCTGATGCAATGAGGTCATTGTAGCGTAGCCGTTTCTGCTGCTCTTCCGGCTCGTTCTCGGCCATCACATCGCCACCGAACGACAGCCATTTCGCGAAGCCGTTGTAAGACTCGATCTTGTTGGTGTTCGCGGTCACTTCCTGCCGCAATTCGCGGCTGCCAATCCATTCAAGCAGGTAGACGGTGCGTACGACGTTACCCAGTTCGCGCGCGGCGAGGTAGAGCCGGTTTTTTCTGCTTTCCGAACCAAGTCGGCGCAGCAGCAGCGGTGATGAAATCGTACCCGCCTGGATCGACAGCGCTACCTGCATCAGTTCCTGCCAGTGGCGCTCGATCAGCACCCAGTCGATGGTCGCGGTAAAGAGCCTGTCGATGTGTTTGTACTTCGCGTCGTTGTGTGGCCGATACAGCACGAGATCCTTCCAGTTGCGGATACGTGGCATCAGCTTGATCCCTAGCAGATGCGTGAATGCGAACACCGCTGCCGACTGGCCCTGCGTGTCAGCATGCACCGTGTCGGCCTTGACCGACAGGCCAGCTTTTAGCAACCCCTCGATCACGTAGATGGCTTCCCACACGCCGGGCGGGATGAAATGCCGGAACACGGCGATGTAGTTATCGGCGACGTGCCGGTACGCGACGGCGCCCATTTTCCGATAACGGAAGTGATAGCCGGCCAGCAGGTTGTTGTCGTAGAAATCGTACTGGGTGCCGTCCGCGGCGACGGTCTTGCCATCCCCCCAGTGCTTCGGCAGATCAAGCCGCAGGTACAGTTCGATCAGCTCGCGCTGCGCGGTTTCGAGCTTCTCGAGACTCATGTGCCGGCGGTTGACGAACGACAGCATATGCGCCGTCACATCGGTGTCGAGATTGCGTGCGGCCTGGGTCGGACCCAGATTGCAACCCATCGCGAAAATCGTCAGCAGGTAGCGCTCGGCGGCCTTGCGGATCTGCGGATCGATACCGGAAAGCGGTCCGAAATGCCGTGTGAAATGCGTCCAGTGTTCGATGTTCGCAAGTATGTCCAGCACATTGCGCGTCGGTAGCCGCGCATTGATCCGCTCCTGCAGCGCGATCGCGCTGGCCGGAATTTCGCGGGCCACGGTCTTGCGCAGGACCGGCTCGTCGCTCTGGCCGATCGTAACGTGTTCGCGTTTGTGCGGAAAGTCGTTGTCCAGCTTGCGCGCCGTATCGCCCAGCCACTGCCGCAGTTGGGCAACGAAGTCCTGCCCATTCTCGGGCAATCCGACCTTCGCGCAGTAATCGGGCAACCGCTGCTCGCATTCCCGCCATGGCAGCAGGTGCGCCCGATAGTCGGCATACGCGTCCGAGCCTGACACGCACAGGTCGCCGACGCGCAGTTCCTCGGCCATGTAAGAGAAGACGCATAGCTCAAGATATCGCCGGTTCGTTGGGGCGCCGTCACCGTGCGAGCGCCGTACAAGCTTGCGCCAGCGCGGCGCTGCAAAGCTCACGTCGACGTCGGCATCGATCCATTCCCGATGCCGTGTTTCGTTCTCCAGCACGACCGCGAGCGCATCAAGCAACGTTCGCACCGGGCTCGTCGAATCCCATTCGAGCGTGCGGGCGAGACGCAGGATAACCGACCGATGTGCGCGGAAATGTTTCCACAGAAGAGGCAGATAATTGCCGCCGCTGACTGCGCGCACTGCGGCACAGCTCTCGCGCAACGGTTCGAGGTCGCCCCTGGGCGCGAGCCACTGGCGGATCGACTTCGCAACGGTCGTCTCATCGGACTGCTCGACGAGTATGTCCACCACACCGTCAAGCAGTACAACGAGATCTTCCACCTGGGTGCGCTGTCGGCGCTGGATGATCTCCAGTTCTTCGCTTGCGCGTTTGTGAATCGCCCCCATCCGGCGCACAAACATGTCCGCGAGATGGTCGCGGGCACGCACACGCATGCGGTTGAGTAATGCCACGATCAGCGTATAGCGCTTTTCCGGCAGGGTGTCCTTTTTAAGATTGGCAGCATCAAGGCTCATGGCCTGGGTTGCCAGCGAGCGCAGCTTCGAAGCAGGAATTCCCGCGATCACGTTGGTGAAGTCGCCAAGTTCATCAAGCCAGGTGATCTGGTCGATCAGTAGATCGAGATGCTGGCGGGACGGTCGCTTCGCGTGGCGTTTTATACGGTTGTAGGCGCTCTGGCGTCTCGTCAGGTCTCGCGAGAGCAGGCGGTCAAGGTCGCGCTTCTGCCCGTCGGTAAGGCGCCGGGCAACACGCCGGAACAACCGCGTCTGGGTTTTCGCATGGATCTGTTCCGTGATGCGGTCAAGCGTTGAGAACGCCGGGAGTTCAACGTTCTGCGCGATAAGCTCATCAATCGTGGCGTTGATGATGTCGACGGGCTGGTCCATCGACAGAGCCGCCGTGTGCGCCGCGCGTGTCGCGATGACGTTGGCGTCGGTCCCGTAGTAGGGCTTGACGCCGAGGTACTCACGAATTGTCAGGTAGTGCCGGAAGAGGGTCGGTGACGTCTGCGTGTCATAGCCGAACTGAACCACCGAACCAATGTCCGCCGCCGACCGCACGTATTCGACGACCGATGACGGAATGCTGTCCAGGGCCGGAAAATGATGCATCTGCTGGAAGACTTTGAGCAGCACCAGCAGGCCCAGTCTCGATCGTTCACCCCGAGTCGAACGGCGGGCCCATTCGAGTTCGTCCGGCTGTGGTGTGTAGCAGGTTTGCAGGTCCCTTGTAGCGAGAACCTTGGGGAAACGCGGATAGGCGGTGCGCTCAATGGTTGCCATGCGAGTCTTCCTGATCGCAGAGGGCCGCTCAGATTAGCGCAAGAAAAAGCCCGTGTTACCAGGTCGCGTTGAAATGATCCGGCCTGTTTTCATAACCAGAAGTCTTATGATAGCAATCTACGCTTACCTCGCTCATACCCCGTTTACACGATGACCGTGTGAGTTGGTCGCTGTCGAGCCGTCTCCGCCACTCGAGAATCGAAAACTGGATGCCGTAGGCGAGCCTGTCAGCGAGGGCTCACAGGCGTCGGCACTGTCGTTGGCCCAACGCAGTCTGATCGATGACGCGCGCCAAAGCGCGCGACGGAGCCCATTGGGCTCCATGTGCAAGGAATCCGGACGTTGCGTCGACGACTGTCTGGTTGCTGTCATCAGCGAATACGGTAAAAGAACAGGTGCGACGACCGATTCCACGAGGGCAAATTGCTGCTTTTCGAATCTGCTCGGGTCGATGCGACCTTCGGCATCGAAAGTACGAATGGAAAACGTGCTCCGAACAACGCGCACCGGGTTTCTGTCAACAAGCTGGACCTCGACGCTGGCCATTCGCGCCCGTTGCCCTGCAAAAACGGGCAGACGGTGGCTTGCAGGATCTCGCAGCATCCGGTCGAAACTGATGCCTGACAGCCGCCAGAGGGTATCGTCACGAGCGATCAGAAACGTTCGACAAGAAAAACCCATGGTTCTGCCCCTTGCATAAACGGTGATGCTCACCACGCTCGACAAGATTCCACAACGTGCCTACCCAGCACGAGATTCGCCCCGGTACCTTACGCCGCGCGCATGGCCAGGCTTCGCGTCGTTCCGGTCGGCGGCCCGTCGCGCCGGGCCTATCCTGCACGTGAACTCCGTCGCGTCGGCGATCACGGTCGCGGGGAATCACGCCCCGGGCCTGGCTGCGCCACGCTGAGCGCCACGCGCGCCCTTCTCGTCGTGCGTTATTGAATGCATGACTACGTTCGGCATGACGCGAGTGCGGAACGGCTCAGCGCGAGAATCGAGGCGCTTGCCTCCTCGTCTCACTGCATGATCTCGCCGCTCCATCGATCACGGTCGGCCCAGAACGAACACTGCGTACATTTTTCGCCGTCCGGGTAGTCAATGCCTTCCTCATGCGGGCAGCCGATGTTGCGATCGACGGCCGCCACCGATTTGGCACCATGATGATCGATGAATCGAATGATTGCTTCGGTGACTTCTGGATCAGTTCTCGCATCGGTTGATTGGCAGAACCATCGCTCAACAGGGTCCGCGTCAGCACCTTCGTGCGCGACGATGCCAACAGAGACCTTCGTCGCTCTGGAGTCGTCTGGCCCGTAGAAGGCAACTGTTGCGACCGGATAGCCGCAGAAACCTTTGCCACGTTTTTTCACAAACTTGTCCCGGTACCACTGAGCCTTGAATGTCATGCCCCTCCCTCGCATGCCTTGCCGGGTGACGTAAGCGGCGTCACAGAAGTACACAAAGCGTATCAAGTTTCTACGCCTTGACCGCCCGTCCGACGAGCGGCTTCGAGGAGTAATGGCCGCATGGGCCAAGCAAGCGGCGTGCGCAGCATAGACACGAGCGATCGCAATGGAGCGACACTCCCATCGTTCGGCGTTCGGCGGTAGACGGCCACCTAAGGACGTTGGCTCACGCTTTCACGCGGACGTTCGAACGTCGGCTCCGTCCAGACAACGGCCCCCCCATGAGCCTGCCCGAGTTAGGAGAAAAAGAGGCGCCCGGCAATCTTGATGCGTTCATCAGAATCACGGACGGTCAAGACGCCGTCCGGCGTTGCGGGGCGGCGGCCCCCGGAACGCAACGGCAACCTCTAGCCCCGCGGAGAAATCATCACTTCAGCTGCGGCGACTGCGGCATCTCCAGCATGGCATCGATCGCGACCACGTCCAAAGACACATAGTCAAATCCAACAACCACTTGTTGATGTATTTGCTCCCAGACTTCTTATACCGCAGCCGAGCGGTGTCGATTCTCGCGGCAATCGGACCCAATATAGATAGTCCGTTCCGCTTTCGTTGATACTGGCTGCACTGCACTGGCAGCTTGCTGCCAGTGCAGGTGGAACATGCACCCGCGGGCTACGGTGCCCGGTTGGCGTGTGAGGGGGAGACGCTGGGCGGTTAAAACCTGCACCGCCGACTTGCAGCCCCCTTGGTGCCACAGGAAGGGCAATGCGCCTAGGCGACCGCTCAACTGTCGCCGATCAGAGCGTTTCCACCAGACCACACGCCTTAGCGTGCTTGGTTTTTTTCGGCGCGTGCCGCCCGCCCTCCGTCGTCATAGAATTGTCAATACGGGGGCAACATGAAACATAGACTGGTAGTTGGGCTGCTGTGCGGCGCGCTGCTTGCCGGCTGCATGTCGACCGGGGTCGAAGTGAGGTCTGACCAGATGTCGAGCTTCAAGCCCGGCGTGACGACGTTTCAAGACGTGACAGCCACGCTTGGCCCGGCGTCGGTTCAGACCGCGTTGGACGACGGCTCGACACTGCTGGTCTACATGTTCGTGACGTCGAGGCCGCGCCCCGAGAGCTTTCTTCCGTTCATTGGGTCGCTGGTTGGCGGTGCCGACACGCGGTCGTCGGCGACGGTGTTCCTGTTCGATGTGCACGGCATCCTCAAGAGTGCAAGCACCACGACCTCGAACGTCGGCACGGGCCTGAGCGCGGGCTTGAGCACCGACCTGCACAGCGCCCCGGTGCAAGGCGATAAGCCGCCCGTGGTGGTCAAGAGCATTCAGTCGGCCGTCGTGGTCAAGAGCATTCAGCCGCCCGTCGTGCAGAGCATTGAGCTGCTTCCGGAAGAGGAAGTCCTGCCGGCCGCGGAAGACAGCGCCGAGCCGCCACTAGAGCAAGAGTGGATGGATGCCAACTAGCAGCGCATCCAGCACGCGGGCCGATGATTCGTATCCCGCTTCGGCGGCGTCGACTAGTCCGCTGATGCCTGGCAGTGCGGCCCGGGGATTCCCGGCGTTCCCTTGTGTCGCTTACGCTGCCGGCCTTGCTTGCGTGCCGTTGGTGAAGTCGATTTTTATTGGGAAATGCATCAAGCGGGACGGACTGCCATGGAACTGAGCGTAGAACGCGTCGATGTTTGGGCGGCTACTCTATCAGAAGATACTTCCCGAATGGGCGAGCCTGCCTTTCCATGTCATTGGTAATTTCGGTGGCAATGACGTAAGCGGGCTGCTTCTAGCAAATTCCCCTTTGGCGCAGATGTGGCGAGAAGCAAGACGTCGATACTGATGGGCTCGTCATGTCTCTTCGAGTCCGGTCGTTTAGGTGCCGACAATCGCAACGATTGTTTGCACGATTCCGGATTGAAACTGGCGGGGAACATCCAGCCATTGGCAGACGCTCGCTATGGCAGAATCCTCTCATACGCATCCGCGACTAGAATTTCTAGTTGAACCACTCTCAAGCCAGGTCAAATTTCAACCGTGCAACGTCAGGTCGCGAGCGTTAGTTCGATCTCTGGGAAAACTGGTATGACAAATCCGCAAGAGAAGGCCGAATCCGACGAGGATTTGGCTCGGATGATAATCGGGCAAGGGCCCTGCACCTATCTATTGCTGCTCCTGCTTGGCTTGATCCTCCTGTTTCCCTACCTTGAGGAAGGCATATTCGCTCGCACACTGCTCGGCGTTCTGTTTTCAATCGTGCTGCTCGTGGGCGCTTTCGCCACCAGGCAGACTCGGCGGGGGTTCATCCTCAAACTGGGCTTGGCGTTGCTGGGGGTTGGCCTTCAATGGGCGGCATTGTGGACTGAGAGTATCGCGATTCTGGGCCTTGCCGGGATATCCTATGCTGCCTCTTTTGCAGTCGCGATTGGTGGAGTGCTCCGCTACATTCTCAAGCGCGGGCCAATTACGGCCGACAAGCTGCATGGTGCGCTTGCAGGCTACATCATGCTGGCCTTCCTTTGGGCCTTCATCTACGCCCTGATCGAGAGATCCAGCGCTGGCTCATTCGGTCCTGGCCGGCTTGATTTCACACAGCCTGGCACTTTCTTCAGACTGATCTATTTTAGCCTCACGACGCTCACGACAACCGGTTACGGTGATGTTATCCCATTGACCAACCAAGCCCGCTCATTTGTGATGATCGAAGAGTTTGCAGGCGTGTTTTACGTTGGCGTCCTGATCGCGCGGCTTGCCGGTCTCTATCCGTCGACTCTGACCAAGTGACTCTCGATCTACCTGAACCACCATCAGGCATTGGTGATTGGTGTCTGCGCGCTGTCCGCATTGGGCGCAGCGGGGCTGAACTCCCGCCCCCTTCGAGGTGCCGTTTTTAGATCGCGTTAGTGCGGCAAGAAGAAAGTGAGAGCAAGGGCGAAATAAACGACGAGGAGTCGCGTGCCTTTAAGCAAATCGGAGCGTCCATCGCTCGCCAACTGAGCCGTAACCAGCAAGGACAGAACCACGATCAGAAGAAGGTGCGCCGACTGTCTGGACCTGTCTCGCGGTTACGGCGCCGCGATGGCTAAAGCGCTGCCCCCTGATCAGCTCGATCACTCGCTCGCCAAGATTGCCACGCAGATGCCCGTTGTAGCGACAAAGCTGCCGCTCAGGCGGGGTGGGCGCGTATGACTGGAAAGGGTCGGCCAGAGCCGGTCGTCGTCGGGCTCAGGCCGGCCATCTACGGCCATTCGCCCGCGCTTTCACACGGACATTCGAACGTCGGCTCCACTACCGGACACCGGACGTTCGTGCGCGGATCATATCGGTCGCGTCGTGGCGCCGACGAGCATCGCGGGTCGCGTGCTCGCTCAGGCAATGGCGGGCGAGGCCGCCCTTCGAGCTGTTCGCGAAGCCAAGGCATGCGCGCTTTCCTGGCGGCCGGTCATTTCGCGTCCCGGCGTTCGATCTCGGCATGCTGGATCAGCAGATTCGCGAACTGTTCTGAAACGAAGCGCGACGACCAGCACGTTTCCCTTTGCACCAGAAGCGACAACAGACCTCGCTTCCTGACCGTCCGGACCGGCCGTTGAGGCCGCCCGGGCGGGTGATGCGTCACGCCACTGTCATCGTCTGCGATCCCTGCTTTTCCTAAGTATGCCTGTCGACTGGATATGCGTATTCCCGCACGGAGTTTCCCCTTTCGAGCGAACACCATGTGGTTTCTGGCGTGGTTCCGGGCGGGTGCGCCGCTGGACGCCTGCCCCCGCACGATTGTTTCATA
>NZ_JARESV010000090.1:0-15734 GCF_046026985.1 Paraburkholderia sp. RL18-101-BIB-B | reverse complement strand
CCGGCTGCAATTTCGGCGTGCTGTTTCCGTGGTGGGACATGATGTTCCGCACCGTTTCATGGAACCCCGCCGTCGAGGCGACCGGCATCCGCGAGCAGTTACCCGTGCCGCATGGTTCAGGGCGTTCGTATGGCGACGGATTGATCGCGCAGCAGTGGCTCGCGTTTGGCCGAATTGTGAAGCGTCTGCGCGGGCAAAGGAATTACGCGGGTGGTGCCGTGGAGTGAGTGCAACTGACGCCGTGCACCTTGTTGCTGCGGTCGCACAGAACTGCGCCGCATGTTTGCGACCCGGTTAAAACCCGACAGCGCGTCGGGCCTGGTCCGCGTGCCCGGAATTGCGCACGTTTTATAACCGACCGCTTTGGATGGTGCAGCGGACGGTCGTGAGTCGCACCCGGATATCTGCGGGGGCGGCCACTGCCGGTCGCGGCAGGCAGCAGGCGCATTGAGCGTGGCAATGGAGCCATACAGCGGCGCTAGCCGCCTCGCATCACGCACCGACCAACGAACAGAACAACCCGTGCAACCATGCCGCAAGCCAGGGCGGCCTGACGAAAATCGACCTCTCCAACTTTTGCACGCTATCGACTCTACTTGATTTTGGGCGGGGACTCGCAGTGTCTCTGGTCTGGGGACCGGCAGGCGATATTCTGGAGTGGAGGGCGCTCGTGCCCATTCACTCCCGCTACAAGTCCCCCTAAGGCATTTACTTTTTTTTCAGTTTTTATCGACAATCGGGAACTTTGCATCTCGACCTGCGTACTCCGAAGGCGCCGCTCGCTTCGGCGTGGCGACGAACGGCATATCCGGTTTCATGATAAAAGACAGCAGTACACCGCAGGCCATTACGCCGATGGACAGAAGAAAGGCGACATTCCAATTCCCCAGTCGGTCGATCAGATAGCCCGCCACAACCGGGCTGACGATCGCTGCCGTGAAGCCCGTTCCGCTCATGATGCCGCTGGCCGTACCCGAGCGGTCATTAGCGATGTCCATCGGAACAGCCCACATTGGCCCGATATTCATTTCGTTGAAGAACATCGCCGCGGCCAGAAAAATCAGCGAATACATCGGTTCGTGGATCAGCACCACCGGGATCAGCGACAAGCCGGTCATGGTCATGCAGAACGCTACCAGGACGCTGCGCGCGAGCTTCAGGCTGCCGGTGCGTCGAAGCAGCTTATCGCTAATGAGGCCGCCGATCAGATCGCCGAACACACCGGCGACGAACACCCCTGACGTGAAAATGACCGCCTTCTTGATGTTCAGATGGAAGCTATGCATGAAGTAGAGCGGCATCCAATCGAGCATCAGCCAGAGGATCCAGTTGTAGCAAAAGTACACGGCAGAGACAGGCAGCAAACGACGATAGAGACGCGCCCAGGTGCCGGGCACTTCCGCTGGACGAACTCTCGGCGGTGGCAGGCTCTCAATTTCGCCAGTGGTGATGCGTGGATGATCCGCCGGTTTTTCTGTGTAGCTCACGTACCACAGGACCAGCCAGCCGAAACTCAGCGCGCCGAGCAGGTAGAAGGCGAATCGCCAGTCGAACGCAGTCATCAGAGCCAGCACCAGCATCGGCGCCACCGCATTGCCGAGCCGCGCCGATGAGTGAGTGATACCTTGGGCCATGCCGCGCTTGTCCTTCCTCACCCACGACGCCATGGCGCTGGTGGACGCGGGGAAGGTGGCGCCTTCGCCCAGGCCCAGCAGCAGCCGAGCCGCGACGAGCGTTGCGAAGCCGCCGGCGAAGCCCGTCAGTGTGGTCGCCACTGCCCAGATGAAGGCGCAGGCGATCAGCGTGCGCTTAGCGCCGAAGCGATCGCTGACCCAGCCGCCAATGAACTGGAATATCACGTACGGGTACGCGAAAGCCGAGAAAATGAAGCCGAGCTGCGTGTTGCTCAGCCCGAGTTCGGACTTGAATTGCCCGGCGGCGGTGCTGATGTTGACGCGGTCGACGTAGGTGATGAAGTACATCAGGCACAGCATCAGCAGTACGGTAGTGGTCGCCTTGAACTGTATCCGTTTCATGTCTCGCTCCACATTGTTCGTTGTTATTTTTCAGACGATCCCGAGGTAAAGGCGACCACGGCGTCTTTGAAACGGGCGCTGCCGTACACCTCTTCGATCAGATCTTCGTCGTCGAGCCGCTGTTCGACGACGATGCGGCGCAGGCTTTCCTTCACGGCCTTCTGCGTGACCGGTGAAAGCGCCATGAGCCGTTGCGCGAGCCTATGGGCGCCGTCTTGCAGTGTGTCTTGCGAGCACACGTCATAGACATAGCCGCACGCAAGCGCTTCGGGCGCGGTGAGGTATTCGGCGAGCAGCAGCATCTTCTTGACCTGCGGCACGCCGAGCGCCGCATACAACCGTGCGATGTTGCGCGACGACAGCGTGTTGGAGAGCGTCTTCGCGATCGGCGCGCCGAACCGCGAGCCGTCGCTACAGAACCGGAAATCGCAGGCCGTTGCCAGTGCCAGGCCGCCGCCGACGGCCCACCCGTCAATCACGGCAACCGTGGGCACCGCAATGCGTTCGACCGTGTCGATCACCCGCTCGACGAAGGCCTCGTAGGACACGCCATCGCGGCCGTTGCGGAAGTCTCTGAAGTACGCGATGTCTGTGCCTGACATGAATGACTTGCCGCCCGCGCCCCGGAACAGGACGCAGCGCACGCCGCTGTTTTTTGCACACTCAGCGATCAGCGTCAACAGCGACTCGTACATATCGAGCGTCATTGCGTTATGCCGCTCAGGGCGCTCGATCACGATCTCCGCTACGCCCGACTGATGGATCGTGAGACTGACGAGTTCGCTCATGGCGCCGTCCCGTCGATCTCGGCGAAGATCTCGTCGTTGTGCTCGCCCAGCAGCGGCGGATGACGACGCACCGTCTGCGGCGTGCCCAGCATCTTGACGGGAAAGCCAATGTTCTTGACCTTGCCTTCGTTCGGGTGATCGATCTCCATGCACATGCGACGGTGCGTGGCGTGCTCGCTCTCGAACGCCTCGGGATAGGACAGGATCGGGCCGGCCGGAATGCCGGCGGCGAGCATCGCGTCAACCCAGATGGCGCTGTTGCGCTTCGCGAATTCCTGCTCCAACGCTTCGACCAGCGCCTCGCGATTCTTCAGTCGCAGCGACACGCTCGCATAGTCGGCCTGAGCGACCAGGTCCGGGCGCTCCAGCAGTTCGCACAGCTTCGTCCAGAGTTTCTGATTGGTGGCGCCCATCACGAAGTAGCCGTCTCGCGCCCTCACGGCCTGGTAGGGCGCGCTCATCTTGTTACTGGTGCCGAGGGGCGTTGGCGGCACGCCCGTGCCCCAATATTCCGACATGTCCCAGATCGAGAAGGCCATGACCGAATCGAACAGCGACGCGTCGATGTGCTGGCCCGCACCGGTTTTCTGCGCGCCAATGTAGGCAGACAGCAGGCCGTAGACCGCGAACAGCGCGCAGCCGATGTCGGCCACTGGTACTCCGGCCTTGACGGGTTTGCCGCCCTTGTAGCCGGTCACGCTCATCACGCCGGACATGGCCTGTGCCATGAGATCGAAGCCGGGCCTCGACGCCCACGGTCCGCTTTGCCCGAAGCCGGAGATACTGACGTAGACGATCTTCGGATTGATCGCCTTGACCGACTCGTAGTCGATGCGCAGACGCTGCACCACGCCCGGACGGTAGTTTTCGACGATCACGTCGGCGGTCTTGGCGAGCTTGTAGAAGAACTCGCGCCCTTCGTCGTTCTTGAGGTCGAGCGTCAGCGAGCGCTTGTTGCGGTTCATGTTCAGGAAGCCCATGCTGTCGGGCCCCTTCATCTTGAAGCCCATCACGCCCCGGGTCTGGTCGCCTTCGGGCGGCTCCACCTTGATTACGTCCGCGCCCATATCGGCCAGCAGCATGCAGGCGAACGGGCCCGCCATGACCTGGCTGACGTCCAGCACGCGGATGCCTTGCAGCGGCAGATGCTTCGATTCGGTCATCCCGAGTCTCCTCTGTAGAAGGTGTGAGTGAGACCGCTAAGCCATGCCGGGTGGCCAGCGTCTCCTGCTCTCACTGTCCGCTACAGACAAGGCCACCGCAAGAACGCCTGGATCATGTCTGGTTTCGCGCCTTGCGAAACCGGGCGGCGCGCCGCGCCCGGGGACTAGCCCGGTCTGCCGAGCAGTTCGGTCACCACGTTGCGCAGGGTCTGCTTCTGAGCGTGGCCCTCGACGCAGGACAGAACGTAGCTGCGCTGGTGCCAGTCGCCCTGGAGCTCGGCGGATGCCAGCGATTCCTCCGGATGAAAACTGCGCAGGACATCGGGCGGCATCAGGCCGACACCCAGGCCATGGCGCACCATAACCAGCATGGTGTCGAAACCGCTGACGGTGAAATTGTCGGGGAACAGCCGCCCGCGGCTGCGGAACGCGCGCTTCACGGCGGACAGGACCGCGGAGCCCTTGCCGAGACTCACGATAGGGAGATCGAGGATATCGTCGATTCCGACGGGTCGGTCGGGAAACTGGAAATGCGGACGGTTATAGACCAGCACCAGGCGGTCCTCCCTGTACGGGGACTTCGCCAGATCCAGGAAGCCGCTTTTCTTCTCGTAGACGCCGACGTCGATCACTTTGTCGCGCAGCAGTTGCTGCACGACCTTGCTGTTCTCCTCGACAATCTTCAAGGAGATGCCGGGATATTTGCGCTGGATGTTGGCAATCTCGCGGGCCAGGAACTGGATGACGACGGCTTTGGGCGCGCCGATGATAATGCGGCCGTCGAGGCCCTGGTTGAGAGCATGCGCGTCGCCTTCGAGGCGGTCGATGAGGTTGTCGATCTGCCGGACGTATTGGAGTAGCTTGTCGCCCGATTCGGTGATTTCGACCCCATGCGGTACGCGCTTGAAGAGTTTGGCGCCGAGTTGGTCTTCCAGGTCCGTCACGCGGCGGGATGCGGCCGCCACTGCCAGACTGAGTCTGTCGGCAGCACGGGAAATGCTGCCCTCCTCAGCGATGGCGAGGACCAGTCGGATGGTAGTGGTGTCGAATTTCACGGAGGCTCCGGGTCGTGGCGAAGGAGTTGGCGGCGCGGGGGAGACGCCGGACGGTTGGGGGGCTCGGGGCGCTGCCCCGATTTTGGACATGATATCGGGCGGGCAACGCCCCTCCAACTCTACGCAGCCGTTCGACTCGAACGGAGACGACTATCAAAACCCCCTATGGGCTCCGGGTGACGCGAGTCAGGGTCCGCGGAAACAGGCAGACGGGCGATTTCACATGCACATTCTGGTTGCCGCAGGGCACGCCAGCATAGTCGACTACTGTGCCATCCGATGCCTGTTGGTTTGAGATGGGATGGCGCAATTGCGACTGCGTCGCGCAACCGGTTAGCACGATCGCAAACGAAAAAATTGTACAAAGTCGTTTCATGATCTGTTTTATCGCGGTTGGTTTGACGGGAAGGTCGAGCCGAGTGAATCGGACCGATTCCACCAACCGCCGCCCACGGCCTGGAACAAGGCCGCCGTATCCGCCAGTCTGGCGGCCCTTGCCTGTATCGATGCAATGCGTCCCATTTGCCAGGTCTGCTGCGCGCTCAGCACTGACAGATAAGACGCTTCGCCTGAGCGCAGCTTTTCACGTTGGATAGCCACACTGCGCGAGGCAGCCTGCTCCGCATTGACGGCCGCCTGCAACGTCTTCGCGTCCGCCTGCACGCTCTGCAATACATCGGCGACGTTCTGACATGCGTTGATCACCGTCGAGCGGTATTGGGCGCTGGCCTGATCGAATGCCGCCTGCGCCGCGCGCTGGCGATGCAGCAGCGCTCCACCCTGGAAGATCGGTTGGGCGATCTTCCCGACAACGGTGAAGAACTGGTTGTATGGCGTAAATGCGTTCGCGATGGCACTGGGCGAAGTTCCCAACGCCGCCGTTAGCGATATTTGGGGCAACCGATTGGCGATTGCGACACCCACCTGCGCGCTGGCAGCATGCAATGCCGCAGACGCGGCGAGAATGTCGGGCCGGCGCTCCACGAGGGTCGATGGGAGGCTGACGGGAAGATCATCAGGCAGACGTAACGAAGACAGGTCGAAGTCGGCCGCGACGTCCTCGTTCGGAAAACCGCCCATGAGCGCGATGAACGCGTCGCGCTGCAGCGCCAGTTGTTTCTCGAGCGGCGGTATCGCGGTCTGCGACTGCGCAAGCACCGCTTGCTGTTGGACGACGTCCGCCTCGGCAACTTCACCGAGCATGCTTTCATGCCTAAGGATGTCGAGGAGTTCGGCATTGGCCTTGATCACCTCCTGCTGCGCAGCGATCTGCCCGCGCAGCGACGCAACGTTGAACGCTGCAAGCGCGAGATTGCTGCTCAAGGTCAGATAGGCCGCTTCCAGTTCGAAACGCTGATTGTCGGCTTGCGCGGCTGTCGATTCGATCATGCGGCGATTCAGGCCGAATGCATCAAGCGAATACGAAACGGTCAACTCGCCCGTATAGAGCGAGTAAATGCGCTGGTTGTTCGCGGCGACGGGAGCAAGGCTCGCCGTGGACGTTTCGTTTCTACTGCCCGATGCGTCGACGCCGATGCTCGGAAACAGCGTCCCCCTCTGGCTCAGCATGTTCTCACGGGCCACGGCAAGCGCGGACTGTGCGGCGGCGATGGTTGGGCTCGCCTTGAACGCGCGGTCGATCATCGCGTTGAGCTCCGGCGACTGGAACAGTGTCCACCATTGGCCCGGAATATCGCCGCCAACAGCGAATTGCTGCGCTCTTCCCACTGCGCCGGGGGCCGCTGCGGTTTTCGACGGCAGCGGAGCATGCGTGTAACCCGCGCCGTCCGGGGCGGCCGGTTGCCTGAAGTCAGGACCTACCGCGCAGGCCGTCAGCAGGAGGGGCAGCAACAGGGCGGATGAACGTTTTAGGGCAATCACGGTAGAGCATCCCTCCATTATTCTGCGAATTGCGTTTCGCGCTCGTGCAGCTGAGCAAGCCGCGACGTGTCTTTGCGGCGATCGAACCACGGATAAACGGTCGGCAAGACCAGCAGTGTCAACAAGGTTGCCGACACAAGGCCACCGATAACGACAGTCGCTAGCGGACGCTGGACTTCCGCACCCGAGCTCATCGAGAAGGCCATGGGCAGAAAGCCGAGGCTGGCCACGGTCGCAGTCATGAGCACGGGCCTCAGCCGGGTCGCGGCAGCCTGTTTCGCAGCCGTGACGGCACTCAGACCGCGCGCCCGCATCTCGACGATGCTGCTGACCAGCACGACGCCGTTGAGCACCGCAATACCGAAGAGCGCGATAAAGCCGACCGCAGCGGAAATACTGAACGGCAGTCCTCGTATCCAGAGGGCAAGAACGCCGCCGATCGCCGCAAACGGCACGTTGCAGAAGATGAGCGCTGCAAGGCTGGCATTGCCGAACATCAGGTAGAGCAGCGCGAAGATCACCGCAAGCGAGATGGGCACTACGACGTAAAGCCGTGCCATCGCGTCCTGCAGGTTCTTGAAGCTGCCACCCCACGACACGGTGTACCCAGGCGGGAGCTTGACTTGTGTCTCGACCGCATGTTGTGCCGCGAGGACGAAGCCGGCGAGGTCGCGGCCGCGCACGTTGGCCTGAACGAGGGTGACGCGCCTGCCTTCCTTGCGCTCGATGGACGACGGTCCCGGCTCCATGCGAATGTCCGCCACCGCCGACAACGGCACGGCACGGCCATCGCCATTGCTGATGCGCAGCGCACTGATGCGCGTGACATCGTCGCGATCCTCCGGTTGCATGCGGACCCGGATATCGAACTGGCCTTCACCGTCGACAACCGTCCCGACATTGCGACCGCCCAGCGACTGCACGACATCGAGCACCTGGCTCGCATTCAGTCCGTACCGGGCCACCGCCTCGCGCTTGACGATGACGCGCAGGTAAGGCTGGCCAGTCGTCTGCTGCGCCGCGACGTCTGCCGCACCCGGCACCCGCGAGATCACAGCCGCAACCCGTTCGGCGGTATCGTGCAGTGTTTGCAGATCGTTCCCGTGAATCTCCACGGCAACATCGGCCTGGACGCCCGCGATGATGTCGTCCATGCGCATCTGGATCGGTTGCGCCCAATTGAGCGTCAGGCCTGGGACGGCGCGATCCAGTGCCCCGGAGTACCTGGTGACGAGCCCGTCCTGGGTTTGCGCCGTCTTCCACTCGGATTGTGGCTTCAGCATGATGAAGGTGTCGCTTTGCTCCACGCCCATCGGGTCGGTCGGAATCTCCGAGCTGCCGCCTAGCGTGACAGCGGACTGCACTTCGGGAAAGCGCATCAGCGTGCGTTCGACCATGGTTTGCGCCTGAACAGCGGACGGCACCGATATGCCGGGCAGCTTCGTGGTCGTGACGGTCAGTGCCCCTTCGTCGAGGCGCGGCAAGAATTCAGCGCCCAGCCTCGTGGCGGCGAAGGCCGCGATCGCGAGCAACACGACGGCGAGTCCCATCGTCAGCGCAGGCTGTTGCGCGGCACGCGCGAGAATCGGCTCATAGCGCAGGCGCACCCAGTGAAGGATGCGGCTCTCACGCTCTGCGACCTCGCCGCGCAGCAACAGGCTGGCGAGCACCGGCATGACCGTCAGCGTGAGGACGAGCGATGCGAGTAGCGCGAAGATAACGGTCATCGCCATCGGCCGGAACATTTTGCCTTCGACGCCTTGGAGACTCAGTATCGGAAGGTAGACGGCCGTGATGATGAGGACCGCGAACGTCACAGGCCGGGAGACTTCTTTTGCTGCCTCCAGCACGAGCGGGCGTAACGGCCGATTGGGCGTTTCGGCGCGCCGCCGTACGACGTTTTCGATCATCACGACCGCACCGTCGACAAGCAGGCCAAAATCGATCGCGCCGAGACTCATCAGATTGCCCGATAGTCCCGTAGCGTACATGGCGATGACGGCGACGAGCATCGACAGCGGAATTGCCATGGCGACGATCAGTCCTGCGCGCGCATTCCCGAGCAGCAAAAGCAGCACCGCGATGACCAGCACGGCACCGTCGACCATGTTGTGAGCGACCGTATGCAGCACCCGGTCCATCAGGTCCGCGCGGTTATAGTAGGGCGCCACCTCGACGCCGGGCGGCAACGTCTGGTTGATTTCCTTGATCGCGCCCTGCACGCGCTGTGCGACGACGCGCGTGTTTTGCCCGATGCCCATCAGCACGACGCCGACGACGGCTTCGCCTTTGCCGTCACGCGTGACCGCGCCGAGCCGGGGCATTGGCGCTTCGTCGACATGCGCCACGTCATGAACGTAAAGCGGTGTGCCGCCCGCAGCGGTACGCAACACGATGTTGCCGATGTCGGTCGTGTTGCGCAGCAATCCCTCGCCGCGGATGATCGATTCTCCGCCGTTGTGCTCGATGGTCGCGCCGCCTGTTGCGCCGTTGTTCATCTGCACGGCATTGAAGATGTCGCCGACCGACAGGCCATAACGTGTGAGCGCATTGTCGTCGACCTGCACTTCGTACGTCTTCAGGAGGCCGCCGTTCACGTTCACGTTGACCACGCCTTGCACCTGGCGCAGCCTTGGTGCGATCTGCCAGTCGAGCAGTGTACGCAACGTCATCAGCGACTGCCCGTGGCCACGCACCTGAAACTGATAGATCTCGCTAAGGCCATCCGACAGCGGCCCCATTTGCGGCGCGGTCGTGCCCGGCGGAAGCTGGATCGTCTGCAACCGCTCACCGATCAGATTGCGGTCGAGGTACAGGTTCGTAGCGTCGGCGAATCGCACATAAATCACGGAAAGACCGTAACGCGAGATCGAGCGCAGGCTCTGCATGCCTGGCAGACCCTGCAGCGCGAACTCGACAGGCGTGGTGATCGAGCGCTCGACATCGACTGGCGCGAGGCCGGGCGCCTGGGTCGTCACCAGCACCTGCTGCGGCGAGATGTCCGGCTCAGCATCGAAGGGCAACCGTTGCATGCTGTAGAGCCCGGCGACAATCAGTACGGCAACGAGAATCAAAACGGCGGCGCGATTTTTCAGTGCCGCCTCGACAAGTTTGGTAATCATGGCGTGCGCTCGCGGATCAGCCTTCGTCGGGAATGGTGCTCTTCATGAGCGAAGCCTTCAGCCAGTAGCTGCCATCGGCGACGACGGACGTGCCGGCCGACAGGCCACTGAGAATCTGTGTCTTGCCGTCGGCGGCATAGCCGGTGCGAACGGCGCGCCACGTGAAACGGCCGTTGCCGGAAGGGATGAATACGGCCGTCTGTCCATTCACATCCTGCAGCGCCGCGTCCGGTACAAGCGTCGCGTCCCGACCGAGCGGCGCCTGGATCTCGACCGTGCCGAACATATTTGCGCGGAGTGCGCCGTCGCCGTTAGGCAGCTCGCAGCGGACCGCTACTGTGCCGGTGTTGGTGTCGACCTGGTCGGCGACATCGATGACGCGGCCGGTGAACTGTCGATTGCCATACCCATCGAGGTGGACAAGCACCGTCTGACCGGGGCGCACTTCTGCGGCATCGCGTTCAGGGACGTTGGCTTGCACCCACATCATCGAAAGATCGGCCAGCGTCACAATCGGCGCCGACATGTCGACGATGTTGCCTGCGCCCGCGCTCACGCTGCTAATCACACCGTCGAACGGCGCGACGAGCGCACCCAGCGAATCGCCCGGACTCAGTCGGGCTAGCGTGGCCATTCCATTGCTTCGGCTCGCCGGGGCACCGATCGGCATCAGGCGTTGTTGCATGCCCTGCCACTTCTGCAGGTCTGCCTGGCGCGACTTCAGCATGGCCTGCGCATTGATCGCGGCAGCACGGCGGCGGTCGAGCTCGCTCTGCGCGATGCCGCCTCCGGTGACGAGCTCGGTGCCGCGCTGCAGTGCTGCATTGGCCGCATCGGCTGCAGCCTTCGCGTCCGCCACTGCGGCGGACGCACTTGCGACCTGACTACGGATGTCGCTCAAATCGAACTCGTCCAGCGTAGCGAGCCGCTGCCCCGCGCGTACATGGTCGCCTGCGGCGACATCGACAGCAACGATCCTTGCCTTTGAAGGAGAGCCTAGCTGCGCGAGCCGCTTTGCGTTGAATGCGACAACACCGGTAGCGGCAATCGTATGCACGGCGGGCCGAAGCTCCGCTCTCGCGAACTGCAAGTTGACGTTCGCGAGAGCCTCGGGCGACAGGTCCACGGAATTGGGCAGAGGCGGAGCCTGATCGACTGCCGTGGCTGGCGGCGCTGACCCGGTAGCCGCGGGGGAAGTCCGCGAGTGAAGGGAAAACAAGGCACCGCAAAGAACGAGGATGCCCGCTGCACCGACAGATAACTGCAGACGCTTGCGATGGCGGATGTTCACGAAAGCTCTCGATGGTTGAACAAACGTTGGGACTCCGAGGGATCGCGACGGCTTCCCTCAGTGCTGGAGAGTGCATTTTCGTGTTGTGCGTCTGATTGCGAGGTGGCGGGGAGATGTCATTTCGGACATCTTGGGGAGGCAAGCACAGATTGCGCCGTTGGTTTGCGGACGGAGGGCGGACGCGGCGCGAGCCAGGGCGCGCCGTCTTGAGCGGATCAGCTAACGGAACTCTGCGAGAAAAGAATGCCGCGCGATTGCGCGGCACGGCGACTCAGGGTGTCACTCGGTAACGGAAGGAAAGTAAAGCGTGAAGGTCGTCAAGCCGGCGCGGCTCACCACGTCCACTCTGCCACGATGCAACTCCATGATCGATCGCACGATGGCGAGGCCGAGTCCCATGTTCTTCGCCGACCCTTGCCGCGCGGAATTGACTCGATAAAAGCGGTCGAAGATCTTGTCGATATGCTCGGGCGGGATGGTTTGGCCGGTGTTCGTGACTTCCACGGCAACGTACTCGTCGGACCGGTAGGCGCGCAGCGCGATCTTCGATTCGGCGTCAGCATGCGCAAGCGCGTTCGATACCAGGTTGCTGAGGGCGCGTCGAAGCATCGACGGATCGGCGCGAACCTGGATCGCGCCGTCGATGGCGAAATGGACGCCCTTGTTCTCGGCCACTCCTTCAAAGTACGAGGTGAGCCTTGCGAACTCTTCATGGCAATCGAGTACGCCCGGTCGAAGCAGTTCCTTTGAATGGTCCGCTCGTGCGAGGAACAGCATGGTCTCGATCATCCGTTGAAGGCGCTGGCATTCTTCGATGTTCGAGTCGATCAGTGCTTCGTACTCCTCGATGGATCGCTCACGCGAAAGAGTGATTTCCGATGCGCTGATCATGTTGGCGAGCGGAGTGCGCATATCGTGCGCCAGATCGGACGAGAACTGCGAGAGTTGCGCAAATGCACGTTGAAGCCTGTCGAGCATCCGGTTCACCGGACCCGCGATGTCATGGAGTTCGACGGGTCCGCAGCCGATATCGAGGCGCTCACCAAGATTATGGGCTTCAATGCGCGAAATTCGTTGGCCGATGGTTTTGACCGGCCTCAATCCCCGCTTTGCGATGGCGTAGCCAAGTAGACCCATCAGCGCGGAACCACCGAGGAGCACGAGCCATACATCGCCCTGATAATCGCGAAGGACGGAGTAGCGTTCCCTCGCTTCATGGGCGAGCAGCACGCGAATCGGTTCACCTGAACGCAACGTTTCGTCGCCGAATACGCAGCGAGAAGGCCCGATGGACGGGGGAGAGCATGAATAAGTCTGTTGTTCTGCCGGATTGCCCGACCCAATCGAACGCAAGGGCTGGTCCCCACGGCTCAAGTCGGCCAGTACCCTTCCTTGACCATCCAGTATGGCGAATGAGATTGCGGGATGCGCGAGCAATGCCTCGCGAAACTCGCCGCTATTTCTGCCGATCGCCTCTGCCGAGCCGTATCTGCGGGCTGCCGTCAGAAACCTGTCGAGCTGGACCGAAATCTCGCTGTCGTCGCGGTCCATGAGTTGGCTCGACAGCGAATGATAGAGAAGGGCGCCGGCCAGCGAGAGCACCAGTACGGCGACGACGGTAAAGGCGACACTCAGACGCCTGAGCAGCGAGTACGCTCCGTCCGCGGCAATCATGGCCGCTCTTCCATCACATAGCCCATGCCACGGACCGTATGGAGCAGTTTTTTCTCGAATGGGTTGTCGATCTTTGCGCGCAGACGCCTGACAGCCACTTCAACGACGTTCGTATCGCTGTCGAAGTTCATGTCCCAGACGTGTGACGTGACGACTGCGCGCGTGATCACTTCACCCTGCCTCTCGGCGAGGAGCTTCACAAGCGTGAATTCCTGCGCAGTCAGGTCGATGCGGACGTCGCCGCGCCGCACACGGCGCCTGAGGAGGTCGATTTCCATATCGCCGACACGCAGCACCGTGTCGACCGATTGCGTGGGTCTGCGCAGCACCGCGCGAATCCGCGCAAGAAATTCGGAGTAGACGAACGGCTTCGCCAGGTAATCGTCCGCCCCCGATTCAAGTCCGGCGACTTTGTCTTCGACCGCATCGCGCGCCGTCAGGAGGAGCACGGGTGTGCGTTTTTTCGCTCGGAGGCGCTTGAGCACCTCGAACCCGTCGATGCCCGGGAGCATGACGTCGAGTACGATGAGATCGTAGTCTTCATGGAGCGCGAGGAACAAACCGTCGCTGCCATCGTTAGAGACATCGACGGTGAAGCTTGCCTCCATCAGGCCTTTGCGAAGGTACGAGGCCATCTTCGGTTCGTCTTCGACGATGAGGATACGCATGATGAAACCCTTTCGCACAGCACGTCGTGCATTCAATGTAGATAGTACCCGACGCTGATTGCGTCTGCGCAGCGTGTCGTGTTGAGCTGAGTTAGTTGAGTAGCGTACGATACGTCTAAACTTGGTGCCGCTGCGCGCCGCGCGGCAATTTCAAGAAAATACCAAGGCATGGGCAGTGTCGCCGTAGGCTTTGTAGAACCTTTTATGCCCCAACGGCGAATGCGCAAGTTCTTTTTGTTTCCCGCGACGGAGGCAGGAGAACGGCCATACCGCTTGTACGTTAGCCATCCACTGCGCGGGCCGGAAAACTTCCTCGCCCACCTGCTGCCAGGTCATGCTTTGCACGGTGCGACTTCCTTGGACCCAACCATGCTAGCTGCGGCAGGGACTACCAACCCGAAGGATAATACTGGCGACTCTATTGGCATCGCCTCAGTAGTGCTCGCTCTCCAAATCGGCAGCCAGATAAATATAGAAAGACTATCCTTGCGTGGAGATGGACGGGAAATGACAAAAATGTCATGAATCGGGACGCTTGTCCGGTCAGGCCTGGTACGCAAAACCACACGCATAAAATCAAGGCTTCGGGCCTCGAAGTCAGCCAGATAGCGACTTTCCTGCCAGCGGTTCGTCGGCCTATTGCCACACGCGTGACCCGCCCGCTTTCGTGTTCGGCGAACTTCCGCGTCTCATGGATGCAAGGAACAAGTGGCGGCTCACTCCGGGCATCCAAATCCAAACATGACGGCGATGTAATGCGAGCGTCAGGACACGTCCACCTTCGCTACGCAGAATAACTGTTGCTCGCTCCCGTTGCGACGAGGAAGGAGATCAGCCGTTTCGATCACCGATCGAAGCCGACCAAACTCACGTTTATGAGGTAATCCACGATGAAGTCGCATTTTTATGCTGCCCTGGCTACTGGGCTGCTCGCACTCCCGACCGTCTCCTTCGCTCAGGACGCTAGTGTGTCAGTGACGCGTGCGGACGTACAGGCGGATCTGATCAGGTTGGAACAGGCCGGCTACCGGCCCAGCAAACTGAATTATCCGGCTGATATCGAGACGGCAGAGGCCCACCTCAACGCGCAGGACGTCACGGCATCGAGCAACACCGATGTGGGTGGTGTGTCGGATGGCTCTTCGCAGATGAGTGCGCCCACGACAATCGGGGGCGCGCACTCGATCTATTCCCATCACTGATATTGATCGTCAGTGCACGCGGTGACCATCACGCTGCTAACGGGGGTCTTTTTTTGTGTCCGACGTCAATCGGTTTGATTAAGTTATGCGGGGGACGCGAGCCGGAATGAAAACCAAGCTCAATTCGACAATGTGGTTGCCGAACCTGAAATCGCCAGAGACCATACGTGCTTTTCGAGCGCATCTGATAGTCGCGTCAGCGGCGGCGATTTCGATCCAGTTGGTTGCGTTGACAGCCATTTTTGTAGCTGGCGTACCGGTTCACTTCTTTGGGACAGGCATTTTCCGTCTGACAGCGGCGGTGTTGATACTAAGCATAGTCGCAGTGGCGAGGTACGTTGCGCGGAGCGCCTTCATGGCTGCCATCGATCGAAACGAAGTGACATTTCTCGGTGCTCAACGCCGGCTCGTATCGGTTTCGGCAACATGTCCGCGCCGCCAACTGGTTATTCTTCACGCCAGATTCGCCGGGTTCGTGGGAGACGTCTTCAGTGAGTAGATTGACAGAATATCCGTACGTGTCCAATCGTGACCGTATCTGAACGCGCGCGGATGTCAAGGTGCTGAACGCGATTTATAGTGGGTTCAGATGACGTCGGCGTGAAGCCGATGGGCAACGACCCATGGCAACAGTTCGTCGGTGCGATTGACTCGGTTGACGGGATACTCTGCAATGAGAACATGCGCGCGCTTCCCGTGCTAACCCTTTGAGTTGGAGTTTCATCGGGGTAAGAAGGTCACGAAGATACCCGCAGAGGGCCGTCTCCTCCTGTCGGACGTGGAAATCATGCTCGGCGCGTGTACGAATGCGTAGGGCAGGCGCGAAGGCGAGTACAGTTCTTTGTGACGACGAC
>NZ_JARESV010000009.1:0-250246 GCF_046026985.1 Paraburkholderia sp. RL18-101-BIB-B | reverse complement strand
ACCGCTTCGTTCTGCGTCGCTGCATCAGCAGCAGAGAAACGAGATTATGAAGAACTTTCGCTACGTCGTCAACAGGTTTTTTCCAACTCCCTGAACCTGCCCACTTCGCTGAAAGCCCTGCCACTGCTGGCTCTCCCGCCTCCCGTGCCCCGCTGTCCGGAGCACGAAAGAGCGAGATTCTAGCGAGCCCAACTCCGCCTTGCAAGCGTTATTTTGATAGGCATGAATTGCGCCAGAAACGGCGCGAGGACGACGACAAAATCGGCAGACCAGCAAGCGCGAGAAGCACCGAAAACCGCGCAACATTGAACAGCCCTCAAACAGCCGCGTGCTTAAGCATTACCCGTTCGACAATACCTAAATAGTGATCAAGATCCGGCGTCGCGCGATTCTCTTCCTTGGCGAGATCGTCCCACCTGCGCAGGCGCAATGCGTCTTCCGCATAGGGTTTTTGCAGGAACGCTTCAGCCTCCTCCTTGCTGAAGATGCCGCCCTGCAACTCCAGACTCCGCACCGAATCGGCGGAAAGCTGGCCGAAATACGTGTCGTCAATGGCGCATAGGCAGCGCTTGGCGTCGACGTGCAAACGAATCGGCTCCAACACCGCATTCGACAGCACCGGCCGCAGAAACGGCAGCGCGAAATACTGATGCAGATCGTCGATGCCCCGCTCCGTCGGCGTCTCGCCTTGCAGATTGAGCAAATGGCCGAGGTCATGCAGAAACGCCGCGGCAACCAGTTCCTCATCGGCACCAGCCTCTTCCGCCAATAAGCCGCTCTGCAACGCATGTTCAAGCTGCGTCACCGGCTCGCCGCTATAAGCCAGCTTGCCGTATTGCTCGAACAGCGAACGGATGTCCTTCACATTCAATGCCACGCTATTACTCCCACGGTAATGAAAAGGTCTTCAGATTGGTGAAGCTCTTCATGGCTTCCTGAACGCCTTCCTTATAGCCAAGCCCGGAGTCCTTGATGCCGCCGAACGGCGTCAACTCGATCCGGTAGCCCGGCACTTCCCACACGTTGACCGTGCCCACGCGCAATTCATTGATGAGGCGCGTGATCGCATCCTGCCGGTTCGTGCAGACGCCCGACGACAACCCGAACGGCGTGCCGTTGCTGATACGGATGGCGTCGTCGAGCGTGTCGAAGGTGATGATCGGCGACACCGGCCCGAAGGTTTCCTCGCGCACCAGCGTCATCGACGGATCGACGCCGTCCAGCACCGTCGGCGCATACAATGCGCCCTTGCGCTGATTGCCCACAAGCAGACGCGCCCCGCTCGCCACCGCCTCATTCACGCGCGCCTCGAAAAGCTGCGCCGCGGCGACGTCGATCACGGTGCCCATCTGATTCGATGCATCGAACGGATCGCCGAAAGACCAGGCCCGCGTCTTCTCGACCACCAGATCGGTGAAATCCGCGGCCACGCTCTTTTGCACGAGCATCCGTTTGACCGCGGTGCAGCGCTGCCCGGAGTTTTTATACGAGCCCTGTACGGCGAGCGTCGCCGCGCGGTCCAGATCGGCGTCGTCGAGCACGATCAGCGGATCGTTGCCGCCCAGTTCCAGCACCACGCGCCGGTACGCCGCCTTGCCCGCAATGTATTTGCCGATCGCCACGCCGCCCGTGAACGTGACGAGTTCCGCCAACGGATGCGTGATCAGCTCATCGGCGATTTCGCGCGGATCGCCGGTCAGCACCTGCAGCATCGGCGCGGGCAAGCCGGCTTCGTACAGAACGTCGGCGAGATACAGCGCCGACAGCGGCACCTTCTCCGATGGCTTCAGCACCACCCGATTGTTCGTCGCAATGGCCGGCGCGATCTTGTGCGCGACCTGGTTCATCGGATGGTTGAACGGCGTAATCGCGACGATCACGCCCGCCAGCGGCTCGCGCTGCGAGAACACGCGCCGCTTCTTGCCGTGCGGCGTCAGATCGCAGGAGAAGCTCTGCCCGTCGTCACGCAACGCTTCGATCGACGCAAACTTGAACACATCGGCCACGCGGCCGATCTCATAGCGCGAGTCCTGCTTCGACAAACCCGACTCGAGCGAAATCAGGTCCGACGCCTCTTCGGTCCGCTCGCGCATGAGCGCCGCCGCGCGCTCGAGAATCTGCGAGCGTTCGTAACGCGTGAGTTGCGCCTGATAGGCCGCCGCGTATTCGAACGCAGCGCGCACGTCATCGACGCTCGCCAGCGGGACCGTGCCCACGCGCGTTCCCGTATACGGATCGAACACATCGAGCGTGCGCGAGCGCGTCACGCGCTCGCCTTTGAGCCGCAGCGCTTCCGCCCGAAAAGCCGGATGGTCCCGCAGCACGGCGTTCATGATGACGACACGCGATTCAAGGCGATGTCGAAGATATCGAAGTTGCGCAGCCTCTTGCCACCATCGCCGCCGCTGGACGGCAATGCTTCGACACGCCGGTTGAACAGCAGCGGCACTTCCTGTTCGGAAATCCCGCCATGCGAACGCAACGGCACGGTCAGTCCAGACAGATCATGTTCAGCGCGCCGCGTGCCGAGCACGACATGCTTCGTGCTGACCACGACGATATCGCCGACGCGGTCGTTCGGCAGCTCGAAGCGCTCGCACGCCGCCTGGTTGTCGAGCACGGTATCGATCCCCTGCAAGCCGCCGATCCGCTCGATCACCTGCGCGACGCTGACATCGCGCGGCAGATAGATGGTTGCGAACGAGCCGAGCGCGCCGTGATGCACCACATACGGATCCGTGATCGGCAGAATGACGCGCGCACGGCCGGCGCCGAGCCAGTCGTCGAGCACATCCTGCAGATAGATCACGTTCGGCTCGCCGGTCTGCGGATCGTGCTTGGCGTTCATGCCGTGGTCGGCGGTCAGGCCGATCACCCAGCCGAGCGCGTCGAGCTTCGCGAGGTAGCCGTCCATCATTGCGTAGAACGCGTTCGCGCCCTCGGTACCCGGCGCCCATTTGTGCTGGATGTAGTCGGTCGTCGACAGATACATGAGGTCGAGTTGCCGCGTCTGCGCGAGCCGCACGCCGGCGGCGAACACGAATTCGGACAGCCCGGCGCTATACACATCGGGCACCGGCAAGCCGACCAGATCGAGTACTTCGCCGATACCGTTTTCCTCGAGCGTCACCTTGTCGGCTTTTTCCGCCGAAAAACAGATGCCTTTCAACTGCCAGCCGAGCAGCCGGCGCAACTTGTCTTTCGCGGTGACCACGGCGACCGCGGCGCCGGCTTCGGCGGCAGCGGCGAGCAAGGTGCCCGCGCGCAGATACGCGGGGTCGTTCATCATCACTTCCGCGCCCTCGCCGCCGTTCGCGTCCGGATCCCAGAAGTAGTTGCCGCAGATGCCGTGCACCGAAGGCGGCACGCCGCACACGATCGACAGATTGTTCGGGTTGGTGAACGAAGGGATCACGCAGTCCCCCTTGAAGGCGCCACCGCCCTTGAGCATCTTGCCGATAAACGGCGCCACGCCCGCCGCGACCGCGGCTTCCAGATAATCGAATTCGCAGCCGTCGACGCACACCACCACCGTCGGTCGCGAGGGTAGCCGGTAGCTGCGGCCGTTGACTTCGATCGTGCGTTCGCTGGTACTCGTGTCTGTATTCGCCATCGTTCCCTTCCATGCGTGCCGGGCACGCGCGTTGTAGTCAGTTCGTTGCAACCATCTCAATCGTTCGACGCCGTCGGCATGCGCACCACGCTCAACGGCCCCGCCGGTTCGCACGCCGCGTGAGCGCGCTGCATGCCGCCGTTCACGTGTGCATGCATCAGCGCCGCGGCATGGTCGGCGTCGCGCGAGGCCACCGCCGTCAGGATCGCGCGATGTTCGGCCAGCGAGCGCTCCATCGCATCGGCGTGCACCACCAGCGCGGCACGTCGAAACAAGCTCAATTCGCACACCAGCCTGCGGTACGTCTCATACAGCTTCGAATTGCCCGATGCCGCCACCAGCGCGTCGTGAAACGCCACATTCGCGCGCGCATAGGCATCGTGATCCTGGGCGTCGAGCGCCGCGCGCATCGCGTCGAGCCAGTCGCGCAATCCCGCCAGCTTGCGGGCATCGATACTGACCGCCAGCATCCGGCACGCCGCCTCTTCGAGCACCGCGCGCACCGCGTAAATCTCATCCGCTTCCGCCAGCGACAGCGTCCGCACGAACACGCCGCGGTTCTTCTCGGTCCGCACCAGGCCGGCCTGCTCCAGCGCGCGAAACGCCTCGCGCACGGGCCCGCGCGACACCTGCAGACGCGTCGCCCAGTCGGCTTCGTTGAGCTTGTCGCCGGGCGCGAGCGCCCCCTCGACGATGTGCCGTTCGATTTCGTCGCGAACCAGCGTCGTCAGCGAATGCCTGCGCACAACCTCAATCGGATCGACAGAAGCAGTTTGCATATATTCGGTCATTTTGACAAATTTTGCCACATCGATATGTGCAGGCGCGCCGCCACGGCATGCCGGCACACGCATCAGAAGTTGCTCGTCAGTCCGTCCGGCGGCGCGGGACGCGCGCAGCGATCAGCAGAAGCGCAGCAAGCGAGACCAGCAGAAGAATCAGCGACAGCGCGGAGGCCGGCAGGTAATAGCCGCGTTCCACCTGACCGACGACCACGATCGGCACCGTCGCGAATCCCGGCGGATACACGGTCAGCGTGGCGCCGAGTTCGCCGAGCGAGAGCGCGAAGCCTAGCGCGAGACTCGCGCGGATCGCCGGCACCAGTTGCGGCAGCACGACACGGCGCAACACCATCGAAGGCGGCGCACCGAGGCTCGCCGCCGCTTCGCGCAGAATCGTCAGCTCCGGGCGCAACGCGGCGGCCGCGCAGCGGTAGCAGAACGGCAGCACTAGCGCCAGTTGCACGAACACGACGATCGCCGCCGAGCTCGACAGATCGAACGGCCGCTTGTGATACGCGATCAGCACCGCGAGCCCGAGCACCACGCTCGGCACGCCGTTCGGCATCATCGCGATGGTGTCGACGATGGCGCCGAGCCCGCGGCGGTCGCGCCCTTCGAGCGCCAGCGCGAGCCACAGGCCGAGGATCGTGCCGAGCACCGCGACGCCGATACCGATTTCGAGGCTCGTCGTAATGGCATCGAAGTCGCTCGAACCGAGACGCTCGAACCAGCGCGTGCTGAAGCCGTCGGGCAGGATCGTACCGGACCAGTGCGCGGCCACGCTCGACAGTGCGACGACCACCACCGGCAACACGAACAGCCAGAAACACAGCAAGGCGGAAAAACCGAGAAACGCGCCGCCGAGCATGCGCACCACCAGACTGCGGCGCACCGGCCGCGCTTTCTTGTGCATGACCGGCAAAACGGTCGGGTCGAGTTCAACGGCCATGGCCCGCTCCTTTCACCTTGCGACGGTTGACCTGGCGGTACAACGCGTACAGCGACAAAGACATGATCAGCATCACGACCGCGCCGGCGGCGGCGGTCGGCAGATCGAGATCGACGGTAGCGGAACTGTAGATCGCCACCGGCAGCGTGATCAGATGCGCGCTGCCGAGCACGAGCAGAATGCCGAACTCGTTGAGCGTCAGCAGAAAGCACAGGATCGTGCCCGCGGCGATGCCCGGCCACGCGAGTGGCAGGATCACCTTGAACGCGACCATCCAGCCACTCGCGCCGAGACTGCGGGCGGCTTCGATCAGACGCATGTCGAGCGTGGCGAACGAGGCCAGCGTGGGACGCACGACAAACGGCGCGTAGAACACCACTTCCGCGAGAATCACACCGCCCACGCCGAACAGGAAATCGAGCGGCGGGTTCTGCAGATGAAAGAGCCGCTGCAAGCCGATGCTGACCGAGCCTTGCGAGCCGTACAGAAAGATCAGCGTGAAGGCGACCAGAAACGACGGGAACGCGACGAACAGTTCGAGAAACCGCGTGATCATCCGCGCGCCGGGAAACGGCTTGAAAAACAGGATCGACGCCAGCGCGACGCCGAGCAGCGACGCGAGCCCGGCACTGGCAAACAGGATCCACAGCGTCGTGCCGATCACGCCGCTCGTTTCCGGATTGCCGAAGAACGCAGAGTACGCATGCAGGCTCAAGCCGTGCGGTCCGGTCAGACTCAGCAGCACGAGGCGCACGAGCGGATAGATGACCAGCGGCCCGAGCACCACCACGGCGATGAACAGCAGATGCCATTGCGCGGCGCGTTCGCGGCGCTTCACCGCGGCCGCATGCGAGGCGGCGCTGGCGCTGCGGCGGGCGTCGGCAGCGGCGGCCGAGCCGAGCGGATTGGGCGTATCAGGGGTTGATAAGGACGACATCGTCAGCCTCGTAACGCAGGGAAATACGCGCGCCCTTCTCCGGCATCATGCCGTGGCCGCGCTGCATGGTGACGAGCACCGGCTCGTTGGGCATCGCGTCCAATACGACGGATACCGACAACACCGCGCCATACCATTCGACCGAAGCGATCGCGCCGTGCAACTGCCCTTCGCCGAGCGGCACGATCCGCAATGCCTCCGGACGCAGACAGGCCACGCGATCGCGCTCGTTGTGGCGTGCGTCGCCCATACTGAAGGCGACCTGCGGCGGCAGCAGATTGGCCGCGCCCAGATAACGCGCGACAAAGCCGTCGGCCGGCGTGTCGTACAACTGTTGCGGCGTGCCGAGTTGCGCGATGCGGCCTTCGCGCATCAGCAGCGTGCGGTCGGACAGCACCAGCGCGTCGTCCTGATCGTGCGTCACGCAGACGATCGTCAGATTCGGCAGGCGCTCATGCAGCGACTTGAGTTCGGAACGCACCGACGCGCGCAGATTGGCGTCGAGTGCGGAAAGCGGTTCGTCGAGCAGCAGCACATCGGGCTCGATCACGAGCGCGCGCGCAAGCGCCACGCGCTGCTGCATGCCGCCCGACAATTGCGCGGGCATCACGTGGCCGGCGTCGCCGAGTTGCACCAGCTTCAACGCGTCGACGACGCGTCGCGCGACATCTTTGGACGGCGTGCGGCGCGCGCGCAACCCGAAGGCCACGTTCTCGAACACCGACAGATGGGGAAACAGCGCATAGCTCTGGAACAGCAGACCGAGATTGCGCTTGTGCGGCGGCACGTGAGTGAGATCGTGACCGGCCACGGTCAACGTGCCGGCCAGTCCGTCCGCTTCGATAAACCCGGCTATGAAACGCAACAACGTCGTCTTGCCGCAGCCGCTGCGGCCGAGCACGGTGAGCAATTCGCCGCGCTGGATGGTCAACGACAGATCGTCGAGCACTGTGCGCGAACCGAAGCGCACCGTCAGATGGTCGATCTGCACGCCGCCCGGCGTAGTCGAATGCGCGGCATCGAGCGCGTCCGGTGAGGCGCCGAGCGCGCCTGGTTGAGCAAGACTGGCGGTATTCACCGGGTTCATCCTCCAACGGAATTAATGCTGACGCAGCGCCTTGGGGAGTCCCGCAGGCGCCGCCTGATTCTGCAACGTCACCCGGCTATATGACTGAGTGACGTCGATGACGCTACGAACGACGGCTTACTTCGGCTTGACCACTTCGAGCTGCTTGCCCGACGAACCGATCACGTCGTTCTTCCAACGCGCCGTCCAGTCGGCTTTCTTCGCCATCACCTGATTCCAGTCCACCGGAATCAGCTTCACGCCCGCGATAGCCTGCTTGACGGCTTCGCCGTTCTTGCCGGTGAGCGGCACGTCAGTGCGGCCCGGAATACCGAAGATGTCCGGCACCTTCGCCTGCACTTCCTTCGACATCAGGTAGTCGATCAGCTTCTTGCCTTCAGCCTGGTTCGGGCCATTCTTGATCAGGCCGATCGCGTACGGCAGCTGGAACGTGGTCGGCTGGCCGCCTTCGTGTGCGAGGAAAATCGGCTTGAGCGACAGGCCGCCATTGGCCGCGTCGTCCAGGTCCATTTGCAGGTCGCCGTTGGCAACCGCGATTTCGTTGCGCGAGAGCAGCACGTCGAGGTAGCCCGTGCCCTTGGTGTGGAACTTGGCGCTGTTTTCGAGCTTCTTCAGATAGTCGAACGCCTTGTCTTCACCCATCAGCGACGAGGTCAGGATGATCACGGCCATGCCGTCGCCCGCCGTGGCCGGGTTCGAGTAGGCGACCTTGCCGCTGAAGTCCGGGTGCAGCAGGTCGGCGAAGGTCTTCGGCTGGGTCTTGGTGACTTCCGGGTTGATCGCGAACGAGAAGTAGTTGTTCACGAAGGTCGCCCACGCGCCATTCGACGCCTTGGCGATCGCCGGCACGTTCTTGTAGTTGGCGCTCTGATAAGCCTGCAGCAGGCCGCTCTGGTCGGCTTGCTGGATGAACGGCGGCAGCGTGACGAGCACGTCGGCCTTAGGCTGATCCTTTTCGATGGTGGCGCGGTTCACCACTTCGCCGCTACCCGCCGTGACGATGTTGACCTTCACGCCTTCCTTCTTTTCGAAGGCCGGCAGCACATCCTTATAGAGGTTCTCGAGGCCGTCGGCGGTGTACAGCACCACTGCGTCGGCCGCGTGCGCCTGCATGGCCGTGCCGCCGAATGCCGCCGCGGCGACCAGCGCCGGCAGCAGTTTGCGTACGAGGCCGGCCGTGGCGTGAAGGGAATTCGTCTTTGTCATGTCGCTTTCTCCGAAAGGCAAAAAACCAGACGGTCGGGAGATCCCGATACCTGTTGTGATTGAACGGCGGTAGCGCCGCGCCGCTTGCGTGTTGCCCGCATCAAGCTGTCGTGCAGCTTCATGCGGATTGCAGATTGCCAACAACTTTGCTGCCCTCTTGTCGATTCTTTCCAGCCTGACTCACAGCCCAGCTACGACACCCGCGCTGCCGGCCATGCCTGAATGGGCACGGCAAGGATCACAGGTTTCCATGACAACGCCATGACGATTCTGCAGAGTTCCAAAAAATGACACAATTCGCCAATAATATCCAAATCAATCTTTTCGTCGCCCGGCCTGGGCGGCGTTCGTTCAGATGATGACGGAGGCTGGTGTGACCCCTGGTGTGATCCCTGATGTGATCCTTGGAAACGACCCAATCCTGTTGACCCCGGGGCCGCTCACCACCTCACCCCGGACGCGCGAAGCGATGCTGCGCGACTGGGGTTCGTGGGACGCCGCGTTCAACCGCATGACCCACAGCGTGTGCGCCGACCTCCTGAAGATCGTACATGGTGAAAATGACTATGTATGCGTACCGCTTCAAGGCAGTGGAACGTTCGCGGTCGAAGCGGCCCTCGGCACGCTGGTGCCGCGCCAGGGCTGTGTGCTGGTTCCGAACAACGGCGCGTATTGTGCCCGGCTGATCAAAATATTGCAGCGAATGGGCATCGCTTACATCGAATTGGCGTTGCGCGAGGACGAGCCGGTCGGCGCCGCCGCCATCGAAGACGCCTTCAATCTCGATTCGCGCATCAGCCACGTCGCGCAAGTGCATCTGGAAACGAGCGCCGGCCTGCTCAATCCGCTCGACGATATCGCCGCGGTATGTCAGCGGCACGGCAAGAGCCTGATCGTCGACGCCATGAGTTCGTTCGGCGCGTTGCCGATCGACCTGCGCCGTGGCGGCATCGACGCGCTGATCTCGGCGAGCGGCAAGTGCCTCGAAGGCGTGCCCGGCATGGGTTTCGTGATTGTGCGGCGCAGCGTGCTGGAGGATAGCGAAGGCCGTTCGCCCTCGCTCGCGCTGGATCTGCACGATCAATACGTCTATATGCAGAAGACGACACAGTGGCGCTTCACGCCGCCGACCCATGTGGTGGCCGCATTGCGCGAGGCACTCGACCAGTTCAACGCCGAAGGCGGCCAGCCGGCGCGCGGCGCGCGTTATACGCGCAACTGCGCGGCATTGGTCAGCGGAATGAAAGCGCTTGGCTTCGAGCCGTTTCTGAAGCCCGAGGTGCAGGCGCCGGTGATCGTCACCTTCCACGCGCCGCGCGATCCGGCGTGGCAATTCGCGGCGTTCTATGCCGCCGTGCGCGAAGCCGGCTACGTGCTGTATCCGGGCAAGCTGACGCAAGTGGAAACGTTTCGCGTGGGTTGCATCGGCGCGATCGATGCGAACGAACTTCACAACGCGGTAGCCGCGATCGGACGCACGCTCGAGCGGCTGGGCATCCGGGTGAAATAGTTCGGCAAGCCGGGGCGCGCTCAGGCGATCAGGATTTCCGGACCGTGCGCCGTGATCGCCTTGCCGAGCGCGCGCTCGGGAGCCAGCTCGGTCACCAGATAACGCGCCGACTCGATCCCGTTGATGCGCACCGGCGTCACGCGGCCGAACTTCGAATGATCGGCGACCACCACCACCATGTCCGCCGCGGCGATCATGCGGCTGCGTACCTCGGCGGCCATGCGGCTGTAGTCGGTCAGATAGCCGTCCGGCGAAATCCCACCCGCGCCGATGAAGGCGAAGTCCGCGTGGTACTGCGTCAGCTGATGGACGGTATCGAGCCCGAAGGTGGCGTCTTCGATATCGGACAGCTCGCCGCCCAGCAGCGTGATGCGGTTGTCGTTGCGGCGCCCGAGCAGCAGCGCGATCCGCCAGTCGTTCGTGTACACCGACAGACGATGCCGGTCGAGCAACGCCCGCGCCACCGCCTGCGTGGTGCTGCCCGAGTCGATGATCAGGGACGCGCCGTCCGGCACGAACTCGGCCGCGCGTTCGCCGATGGCGCGCTTCGCGCCGGCATTCGCGGCTTCGCGGGTATCGAGGTCGGGCTCGCGCCGGTCGCTCGACAGCGCGCCGCCGTGAGTCGTGACCAGCAGGCCGCGCCCGGCCAGCGCGTTCAAATCCCGGCGAATGGTCTCGCGCGACACGTTCAGTTCGCGCACCAGCTCCGCGACAGAGAGAGCGCCGGTTTTGGCGACTTGCGCCAGGATGTATTGGTGACGTTGTTCTGCGAGCATCGATGAAAGGCCGGAAACCGGCACGCTTGGGTTTCGCCACGGTTGGAGAAGGCCGGCGTATTGTATTACGCATGGCGCGGCGATGCTCCTCCTGGCGCGCTTACCTGCTAATCTGAACGCCCTGGCCGTGCGCGAATATCCCTCGATAGAGGTGGACGCCGCGTGACCCGTCAACCGAACTGCCGATGCCGCCACTGTTTCGCCGTCTACTGTTACTGTTCCACGCGCTGCGCTACGGCGCGCGCCTGATCTGGCTTGCCGCGCCCGCAGACCACAAACTGCACTGGATGATCGAGATGGTCGGTCGTTTGCATACGGCCGAACGTAGCGGCAAGAGCCTGAGCGGCGTGCTGCCGGCGCTCGGGCCACTCGCGGGTCGATTCGCAGAAACGCTCGTCGAACGGCCTGAGCTCGCGACCGGCACCTTGCACGACGCCATCGACGCGATCGATCACATGGAGGCCCCGCTGCCGCCGCACGAGTCCGAACAGGCACTCGCTCGCGCTTTCGGCAAGCCGCTCGCCACGCTCTTCAGCGCCGTGGATCTGGTGCCGGTGCGCGGCGGCTTCGCCGAACAGACGCATTTGGCGCGGCTGCTCGCGCCGGTGAACGGCCATTACGAGGTAGCGATCAAGCTGGTGCGCGCCGACCAGCTGCAACAGATTGGCGACGAACTCGCGCTGCTGCGCTGGGTCGCGCGCTGGCTGGAGAAGTTCTCCGGTACCGCGCGCCGCCTGCAACTGCGCACGCTGGCGCAAACCTTCACCGACGACATCCTGCGCCGCTTCGACCTGCGCGCCGAAGCCGCCAATCTCAGCCAGACCGGCCATCATTTCGACGGCGACAAGCGCATCGTCGTGCCGGACGTGATCTGGGACCTGTGCAACCCCTACACGCTGACGATGCAGCGCGTCAGCACCTTGCCGGCGAGCGACTTGCCAGGCCTCCACGCGCATCACATCAAGCTCGCGCCGCTTGCCGCGCATATCGTCGAAGTCGTCACCGAGCAGGCGTTCGAGCACGGCTTCTTTCACGCCACGCTCGACGCCCGGCGCGTGCGCGTGAGTATCGAACCGGACACGCTGGGACGCCTCGTGCTGGCGGAATTCTCGATCATGTCGAGTCTCTCGACCGACGAGCGCGAGTTCTTCGTGCACGGCGCGACCGCGCTGTTCGACCAGGACTACGGGCGGCTCGCCGAAATGCATCGCGATGCCGGGCACGTGCCGCACGACACGCGCGCCGAGGTGCTCGAAGCCGAACTGCGCACGCGCGCCGAAGCGCATTTCGCGGCCGAGCCGGAAGACCGTTCGGCGGGCTCGCTGCTTCATCATCTGCTGCACGCGGTGAATCCGTTCGAGGGCGCGGTGCCCGGACGGCTCGCGACCGCGCAGCGCTCGTTTCATCAAGCGGAAATGCTGGCGCGCGCGCTGCATCCGGGCGTCGACACATGGAGTATCACCCGCGGCGTGCTGGCGGATATCGCGCGGCGCGACGTCGATCACCGCGGCTGGATCAAACGGATCGGGCGCGAGTTGCCGCATCTCGCGCACATGCTGCCGCGTATGCCGCAACTGGCGGTTCGCTATCTGCAACACGAGCATGATCGCGCGCGCACGCCGCAGCAGAATGCGCAACTGATGGCGGAGATTGGCCGCGAATATCGGCGCACGCGTGTGCTGCTGTGGGCGTGTGCGGTGTGTGGCGGCGTGCTCGGCGCAGGAACGGTGCTGCTGATGTGGTGATGGCGTCGGCGCGCCCCGCGGACCGCAGTGCGGCGGAGCACTCCGCCGATTGCAGCTTCGAACAAGACGCGCGTCGCGTATCCCGACAAGATGGCGTTTTTTCACGCAACCCTTTCCGATGCTCGCTTCTCTCATCGCCGCTGTTTTCGTCGTGTTGTGGTCGACCGGTTTCGTGGTCGCCCGCGCGATCACGCCGTACGCGGATCCCAACCTCTTCCTGCTCGCGCGCTTCGGCGGCACGGCGCTGATATTCGCACTGGCGGCGCTCATTGCACGTGCCACGTGGCCGAGTGGCCGCGATTTGGGCAAACATCTGGTGGCGGGCGCGCTACTGCAAGGCGTCTATCTTGGCGCCGGTTACTGGGCCGTCGCCCAGGGCCTGAGCGCCGGTGTAATGGCTTTGCTCGGCGCGCTGCAACCGCTTGCGACGGCCGCGGTCGCGGCGCCGCTGTTCGGCGAGCGGCTCTCGCGGCGCGGCTGGACCGGCATGGCGCTCGGCCTCGCCGGCGTCGTGCTGGTGCTCGAACCGAAGCTGACCGCGGCCACCGCGTCGACGCCGCAGGGCAGCGCGCCCGCGTGGCTGGTCGTGCTGATCTCGATCGCCGCGATCGGCGCGATTACGGCGGGCACGTTGTTTCAGAAGACTTCGCTGGCCAAGGCCGACATTCGCAGCGCGAGCGCGGTGCAGAACTTCGGCGCCGCGCTCGTCGCGGCCGTGCTTGCGTTGGCGCGCGGTGAACGTCGCTGGATTGCGTCGCCCGCGTTGTGGGGATCGCTCGCGTGGGGGATCGTGATGCTCTCCGGCGTCAGCGTCACATTGCTGGTGTGGATGGTCAGGCGCGGCGACGCGGCGCGCGCGACCGCGCTGATGTTTCTCGCTCCGCCGCTTGCCGCACTTCAGGGGTATGTGGGGTTCGGTGAGACGCTGGTGCCGTTGCAGATCGCCGGGTTTGTCGTTGCGTTGCTGGGGGTGTTGCTGGCGCGCTCGTGATGGATGGCGCGGTCGTGGTGACCCGCACGGCTTGATGAGCGGCGCGCTCGCGAGCAGCGGCCCAGTCTTGTGAGTGGCGCGCTCGCGAGGAACCGCCCGGTGTGAGCGGCGCGCTCGCGACGAACCACGCAAATTAGATTAACGACGCGCTCGCGATAAACGGCGCGCTCGCGCCAAGCAACCCGCTGGCGGCGAACCGCGCCGACGCGAATCAATCCGCCGTGTCCGCCCCGGCCGGTACTTTGGCGCGCACTTTGCTGCCGGGCGCGGACGCCCACGCCGGGCGGCTCTTGCGCGCCGAATCCACCACGGCGATATAACGCCCGGCCCACGGCGTCACCTGTCGATCGCTTTTCAACACCCACAGCGATTTACCCGACTCGACGAGCGCCTCATATTCGGCATCGAGAATGCCGTAGTGATCGATAAACGAATTGAGCGACGCGGGAATGCGCACGCAGCCCTTCGAATGACGAATGCCGAGCAGCGATTCCAGGCGGTCGGGGTCGGTGGCGTGCATCTGGAAGCGCATCTGCGACATGCCGCCCTTGCCCCAGCCGCGCTCGCCCTGGGCCCAGCCGAGGTCGTAGATCCGCATGTCACGCTTGCCGTAGCCGCGGATATGGTTTTCGTTCTGCGTGCCTTCCGAACGGAAATCCATATTGGCCGGCGTATGTTCGAACACACCGAGCGGCGTGATGAAGTGGTCGTACTCGCCCGGCCGCCCCGTCGAAACCGGCGACGCGCCGATCATCTGCCAGGTGTCGGCCGGCGCGGTGCGAAAATAGATGAAGAGCGCCTGCACGTTGGCGTTGCGATCGACCAGCACGACATACTCGCCCGACAGATCGCCGAGCATGTGCGCGCCGAGCGCGGCTTGCAGCCGATTGGCATAGGCTCGCTGATCCGCCGCAGGCACTTTCAGCTTGCGCGTGACGTTCTGCGCGAACACGTCCCGCAGCACGAACGCGCGACGCGGATCGACCACGCCGGCGGCATCGGGCATCGCGACAGCCGACGCATTGACGGCGGCCGCTGGACGGTTCGCTGGCTTTGGCGCCGATGCAGCTACGGGTGCCGAGGCCGCAATCGCCGCACCGCATGACAACATGCAAAACGCGGCACTCAACGCACGCGTCAAACGGCGCAAGGAAGACATAGTGCGCGCGATGCTCCGCACGGAAAGTCGATCCAACATACACGACACGTCGCGCGGACGATTGACCGGCGCGAAAGTGAGACGGTCCAGTACAGGCTGGCCAGGCCGGTTGCGGTGGTTCATCGCGTGTTTGAGCAAACCTGATTATTATTGACTGCTCGCCGGCTCATGCGGCGCTCTCGGAACGAGGATGTTACTAAGCACATTGCGATCTGTCGATGAACATTGGACGATTCATTGATATCGCCTCAACAACCGGGCACCTTTGCCGATCAACGCGGCAAATGAAAAGCGGCGCCAAGGTAAATTGAACCCACGCCGGTAACGGTTCGACATTTGCGCGAGCGCGCAAGGAGCAAAGAAGAATCATGACGCAACAGGATCCAGTCGCACGCCAGGCAAGCATCTCTGAAGAAATGCACATCAGCGCCGAATTCGACGCTGCACATGAAATCGAGCGCCGGGTCGCTTTTCTCGCGAACTATCTACGCAGCAGCGGCCTGAAAACGTATGTGCTCGGGATCAGCGGCGGCGTCGATTCGACGACTACCGGCCGGCTTGCGCAACTCGCGGTCGAACGGTTGCGCGCCGAACATTACGACGCGCACTTCGTTGCAATACGTCTGCCTTACGGTGAACAGAAAGACGAAGCCGACGCGCAACAGGCCTTGCGCTTTATTCGCGCGGACGAAAATCTCGCCATCGATATCAAGCCCGCGGCCGATGCCATGCTCGCCGCGCTGGATAAAAGCGGCGTGCTATACAAGGACGAATCGCAACAGGACTTCGTGCACGGCAATATCAAGGCGCGGCAGCGCATGATCGCGCAATACGCGGTGGCCGGTGCGCGGGCCGGCGTGGTCATCGGCACGGATCACGCGGCGGAGTCGGTGATGGGCTTCTTCACGAAGTTCGGCGACGGTGGCGCCGATGTGCTGCCGCTCGCCGGGCTCAACAAGCGTCGCGTGCGCGCCGTGGCCAAAGCGCTGGGCGCACCGGAAGCATTAGCGCACAAGGTGCCGACCGCGGACCTCGAAATGTTGCGTCCGCAACGGCCTGATGAGGATGCCTACGGCATTCCCTACGATGCCATCGATGATTTTCTGGAGCGCAAACCCGTGAGCGATGCCGCACGCGCGACCATCTTGCGTTTTTACGAAGTCACGCGTCACAAGCGGGCGTTGCCGTACACGCCGTTCGATTGGCCGGTGCAGGCAAGCGGAGATTGACGAAGATACGGGTGCGCAGATGATGCGTCGAGGTCGGCGCATCGGCGATGCGCGAGCTTAGGCGCGCTCGTGTCTCGCGCCGCATCCAGGGTGAATCGACAACAGCGTCAGGTTACTGAGCCGCCGGCGGTTCGTCGGTGAAGAGATCGGCGCTGGCCTCCAGCGTCTGGCCGCCCAACTGCTTGCCGTGAATCTGCCGCGCGATCACTTCGCCCACATAGGGCACCTCGGCGTCCAGCTCGACCGTGGCGTACGCGCTGGGCTTGCCGGCATCGACCACCTCGATGTTTTTCGCGTAATGCCCAAGTTCGTGCTTCAGAAATTCCCGCACTTCCTGCTCGCTGCACGATTCCGCGATATTGCGCACGATCAGGTTCATGCGGCCTACCCTCTGCGCGCGTTGCGGCCTGTGCCGCGATCCGCGGACTGCACGCGCACGGGGCGCAATGCGGCACGCTGTTTCGCCTGCGCGGCAGCGAGCTGGCGGATCAATGCAGCGCCAGCGGCGCCCAAAGCGGCTAATGACAAATAGAAGGCGATCATTTAATTCTCCCCTGCGAATTTCGTCCTGTACTCAGGATAGCCACAATCGACAATAAAAGCGATGCAACACAGTGTCGTCAAAAAACGGACTTAAATATCTCCGTTAATGCACTGTACCTGAATAAGCGGCGTCAAAAATAGCAAAACAGCTGTTCATTTCCCGCTACAGGCCCGGCAAACGCGTCAAACGCGGACGCTGAACGCGAAAACCGGGCCGCGACATGCATCGCCACGGCATCCTGCGGGGGACCTGCGCAAAAGGCGGACTGGTCGTCGCGATCAGTCTGCCGTTTGCACGTTGGCCGAACTCACCCACCATGCGTTCTTGCCCTGCGGCAGCTGAACCAGCACCGCAGACGGATCGTCGACGCCATCGTCAGCGACTTCGCATACCGCGAGACCGTCGGGCAGGCGCTTCACCTCGCCGGCCGACTGAAACAGCGCAACACGTTGCGCACTCAACGGCCGCAGCTGGCGGTACACGTCGAAGCTGATGGCCGCGGGCACATCGCCGCGGATCTTCAGCGTGTCGGCCTGGCCGCAGCGTACAGGCTCCGCGGCGAACACGGCGGTGCTGCCGAACAGGCAGCCGATAGAAAGCGCTATGGCGGCAAAACGTGAATGGATCATGATGATTCTCCGAAAACTAGATGGGGCCACGGCCTGCGAGTTGCAAGCCGCGCGACTGAATAGATGCGAATGGACGAAGCAGGCCACAGACGAGGCAGCCGGCTTCATGGCGGGTTGTCGCGTCCGGCTCCGTGGCCGTTGTCGCCACCGGTGGCCACGTCGAGCCGGCTTATGTTGCAAGACGTTTGACCGAAGCCCGAATAAACCACCGACCAGTTGCCGACGATCGCGGCTTGCGCTTCGGCGAGGCTCAGTTTGCCTTCGCACACGCAGCGCTTGAGCATGACCGCCGCACGTGCCTTGCGGCGCTCGCCCTGGTGGCCCGCCCACGGCAGAAGATCGAGATTGGCGGGAGCGTCCGGCGAACCGCCGAGCACGATCGGCACACGCCGGTCGAGCGCGAAGGCAGCGCCGCTGTCCGCGTCGATGCCGCGCGCGGCGAGCATGCGGTCTTTGTGCGCCATCAGTTCGTCGAACGGCGGCGCAACCGTGTCCGCGTAACCAGGGCGGCAAATCGTGTCCCCCACCGATTGCTGCGTGACACGTTCGTCGAGCATGCCGACGTCTTGCGCGCGGGCGTCGCCCATGCGCAACGCGAGCAGCGCCGTAAAGCCGAGCGCGAGCGCAAAGCGCCTATTGCCGAGGGGACGCGCAACGCCGCACCGGCGCGCGAGCGCTGGAGGAGTCGTGTCATACGTACTGCTGGTCGGGTCGCTGGAATGGTCGGCGCGACGCCTGTCTGCAATGCCTGCGTTCATTCTTCGGCGCGCCGGGAGCGGCACGCAATAGTTCAATTCGCAGACCAATTAAAACACATTCAATATGCTTAAGTAAAAAAGCCTGACTATGCGCGCCGCGCGCATAGGCCGCATTCGGCGGATTTCACAGGCTGCGGGAACCGGCGACGCCACCACTCGCGCGTCGCCAATCCCAATCCCCGCTGGCGCCCTCTGTCCACTGACCCCGCGATCCCAAGCATTCCACACGCGTCACGTCCGCAACGCGACGCGTCAATGCGCCGCTACTTCGGCACACGAGCCTGCAGAGCGCGGATACGGAGTAGCGCCTGCGTGTTGGACACCGTCGTGTCGTACATCTTCGCGAGATCGGCCTTCAGCGCGGTGCGCGACCCGCCGTCGAGATAGACCATATGCCCCGACGGATAAAAGCGCGCCGACAGGTTCTGCCGGACCTGCTGACTAAGCAGCGGCATCTGCTGCAGATCGAGCACGGTCTGATAAAACGGCGTCACGAAATCGAAGAAGCCGTTCGCCGACAGCACCTTCAGATCGGGATTGAGCGCCATCACCGCGGCCAGGTCGCCGGCGGTGTACAGAATGACGTTGCCCTTCGAATCGACGCCCTTCTGCGCGCCGGTCGGATCGATGTGACTGAAGTCCCAGTACTGGAAGGCCTGGTCGTTCAGATCGGTGAACGACGAGTTCGACGCGTACTTCAACTGCTCATTCAGATACACGTTCCACATCGTCGTGTAGACGCCGGTGACCGCGGTCATGGTCGGGTCGTTGCCGCCGGAATTCGGGTCGATCTTGCCGGCAATGCCCGTGCCGATCGCCGTAACGCGGCCGTCGTATTCGCCGAGCGCGAGACCCTTGGATTTCAGCAGCGTGGTCAGGAAGAGTGAATTGCCCCGGCTGTCGTACGACGCGATATCCAGACTCCACGCAAGCAAGGTTGTCTTGTCGATGCCGGTGTATTCGCTGAGCTTTTCGACCGTTGCCGTGTCGGTAGTCGGGAATTTACGCAGCGCGGCTAGATAGTCGGTGCGCGCGAACTGCGCCACTTCTTCGGCGAACGTGCCGAGATCGGTGGGCCGCGGCGCGATGCCGAGCTTCTTGTGATACCACGCGTCCGCGGCCGCCGTGGGCAGTGCGCCGACCGGGTTGCCGGCCTGCGTGTAATCGAGAATCGACGATTGCAGCGTAATGCCGTTCAAATCCACGCCGTCTTCGTGCAAGCGGTACGCCAGCACGCAACTGCGCGCCGTGCCATACGACTCGCCGAACAGGTACTTCGGCGAATTCCAGCGGTTGTTCCTGGTCAGGAAGCGCTTGATGAACTGCTTGATCGAATCCGCGTCCTGGTCGACGCCCCAGAAGTCGCGGTTCTTCTTCGGCGCGATCGCTGCCGAGTAGCCGGTGCCGACCGGGTTGATGAAGACGAGGTCGCTCTTGTCGAGCAGGCTGTCCGGATTGTCTTCCATCGAATACGGCGCGGGCGGCGTGAAGCTCGGCATCGACGTCTTGATGCGGCGCGGCGCGAACGAGCCCAGCAGCACGAACACCGACGACGACCCAGGGCCGCCGTTATAGAAGAAAGTCACCGGCCGCGCTTCTTCCTTCTGGTTGTCCTGCGTGAACGCCACGTAGAACATCCGGGCTTCCGGCTGTGAACTGCTCGGGTCGACGATGACGAGGTGGCCCGCCGTCGCCGTGTAGTTGATCTTGTGCCCGCCGATCGTGACCGAGTGATGCGTGATCGCGGCACTTTCATCGGTTGCCGTGACGGAATCGTCCGGCCCATTGCCGTAGGCGACCGGATCGAAGAACGGCTGGTCGCCGGCTTTGTGCGGCGCGCTGGCGGGCGCGGGCGTGCCCGCTGGTGCGCCAGAAGCATGGGAATTGTGCGACGGCTGCGGACTAACAGAAGCTGACTCGGTATTCGTCATGATCGCTCCATGGGTTCGTTCACGTCTTCGTTCACGTCTTTATGTCGCCCCAAAGGACTTCCTTCGGGGCGTGTCCTGCAGACTATAGTGCGGCCGCCACCTTCTGACCATTGGGACTGCCGAGCCCCGTGCACGCATCCCAGCCCGCGGATGCCGCGAAACTGCCGTTGTTGCCTTGCGTGATGTCGTTGCACGCGCCGCTCGCCTTGTACAGCTTCGGGTTGATGAAGCCGGCTGGCTGCCCCTTCTCCGCATTGATGCGCGCGATCAGCGCGGCCCACAGCGGCGCGACCGCGCTGGTGCCGCCGACCACCGTCTGCGTACCGTCGATCAATACACTGTAGCCGGTCACGGGCGATGCGTCGCCCGCCACGTCCGGCACGCCGCGCCCGCCGAGCGCCTTCTTACCGCCGCTCGACGAGGTGGCGGACAGACCCTTCTGCCACACGGGCACCGGGAAGGCCTGGCTCACGCCGCCGCCGGTCGCACCACCCTGCGCGCCGTCGTTCCACACCGCCTCGTGCGAGATCGAAGTGCCCGACGCAGTGAGGCTCGTGCCGCCGCAGGCCAGCACATACGGGCTCGACGCCGGGAAGTCGACCTGGTCGCCGCTGCCCGCGCCGTCGCTCGAACCGCTGTCGCCCGACGCCGCGCAGACCGTCACGCCGAGGGTCGCCGCCGACTGCAGCACGCTGTTGAAGGCTTGCAACGACTGGCTGGTCCAGTTCGACTCCGGGCCGCCCCAACTGATCGAAATCACCGATGGCTTGTTGGTCGTGTCGTGCACCGCGCGGCTCACCGCGTCGATGAAGCCGGCGTCGCTGTTCTGCGTGAAATACACCGCGATCGTCGCGCCCGGCGCGATCGCGCCGACGATTTCGATGTCGAGCGTGACTTCGCCGTCCGGCCCGTTCGGGTCGCCCGTCGGCTGGTTGCTGCCCTGGTCGACGCCGACCGATTTCACCTTGGGCGATGCGACGCCGAGGCTCGCGAAGTAGGATTTGAGATCGCTGGTGTTATAGCCGCCGCCCAGTTCGATGATGCCGACGCACTGACCGCCCCCGTCACCTTGCGGAAAGTGGTAGAGCGATGCGAGTTGCGGCGGCGTGAACGAAACCTGATGACCGCGGGCCGGCTGGAACGGCGGCCGGATGCGAAAGTGCGGACTCGCCTGCGGGCGGTCGTCGAGGCCGAGCACGGCTTGCACTACGCCGTGCAGATCGTCGGGCACGCTGATCGTGCCAGTGCGGCCGCGGAACTGGCCGGTCGAGTGATGTTCGTAGTGTTCCAGCTTGACGGCGAACGCGTCCTGGAACTGGGCAATCGTGCCGCTCAGCAGCACCGTGCGCGCGGCCGGATCTTCGCGCACCACCGTCAGGCCGTGTGCGGTGGCGAAGGCCTTGACCTTGGCGATGTCGTCGGGCGCGGCGCCGTAATCTTTGGCGAGCGTCTCGCGCGACAGGGGCTTGACGCTGGGGTCGCCGGCTTCGATCTTGCTCATCAGCGCGTCGAACTGCGCCTGCTGCTGACGGCGCAACATGACGAATACTTCGATGCGCTCCGCCGGATCGCATTGCCCTACGACTTTCGAACCCTGTTCCACTGTGCGTTCGCTGCCAGGCAGCGGGTGCTTATTGACCATGGTGTCGATTCTCCGGTTAGCGTGGCGGCGCGCTCCACGGGGTGGACGCGGCACGCCACGCGCCTGCACAACCTCATTGCCTAAGGCCGGCGGCAAGTTTGCTGATCAAGGACGTCAAACCGTCCGACCAATCCATTCAAACACAGTTCCGGCGCGCGCGGCAGTTGTCCGAATGGCTAACGTCGTGTCGCGTCGATGCGCATCCTGCATCGCTCGCGCTATGATGCTGCAGCGGCAATCCAGCCGCTACGTTGCCTCGCGCGCCATCCGCGCGCACGATCAAAAGAATCAGAGGAAGCCCCATGTCAATTTCGATGTATCAAGCATCACTGCCCCTGTTGATCCGCGGCCTGACGAACCTGCAGGTCATTCTGGGCAAAGCCGAGGCGCACGCCGCCGCGAAGCAGATCGAGCCGTCGGTGTTCACCACCGGCAGGCTCGCGCCGGACATGCTGCCGCTGACGCGCCAGGTCTATATCGCCAGCGACACCGCGAAGGGCTGCGCCGCGCGTCTGGCCGGCGTCGAAGCGCCGAAGTACGAAGATGTCGAACAGACTTTTGAAGAATTGATTGGCCGCCTTAAAAAAACGATCGAGTATCTGAAGGAATTCAATGCGGAGCAGATCGACGGCTCGGAAGAACGCGCGATCACGCTGAAGATGCGCACGGGCCCGGTCGAGTTCACGGGCCAGTCGTATCTGCTCGGTTTCGTGCTGCCGAACTTCTATTTTCACGTCACGACGGCGTACGACATTCTGCGTCACAACGGCGTCGAACTCGGCAAGCTCGACTATCTCGGCGGCATCAAGTAAAAGGGCGTGCCTGCGTGGCTTTGACGGTTGCGCAGATAAGGCAATGAGCGCTCACAGAAAGATGCACGTTGGGGTGCGCAAAGACCCACGCCCCGGCCAGCTCAAACGCGCGGCTGGAATGCGATGATCGCCATGCCGGCCAGCGTAAAGGCCACGCCGGCGGCGTCCCACAGCGTGGGCCGCACCTTGTCGACGCACCATAGCCAAGCAATCGCCACCGCCACATACACACCGCCGTAAGCCGCATATACGCGGCCTGCGGCGGTGCCGTGCAAGGTCAGGAGCCAGGCGAACAGCGCGAGGCTGAGCGCGCCCGGCACCAGCAGCCAGATCGAACCGCCCTCTTTCAACCACCGCCACGGCAAATAGCAACCGACGATTTCAGCAATGGCGGTCACGGCATAAAGCAGAAAAGTTTTCATTGAGAGTGAAAGCGAGTGATTGTGATGCCACGACTAAGCTGTGGCTCTCTATTGGCTTTATTAACACAATCACTTTGCGTGCGGGCATGGCGCATGCGAGAGTCCTCGCATTTACTTTAATTGCCATTCGCCATGAGCATCGCGTCACCCTGCATCGACATCTGCAAGTTCGACAGCAAAACCGGCTTCTGCATCGGCTGCCTGCGCACGCGCGACGAATGCAAAAGCTGGAAGAAGATGAAAGACAAGCATCGTAAGAAAATCATCGAGGACCGCTCGCGGCGCGAGCATAAGCTGAGCAAGTAGGCGGCCCCTCTTGCGCGGTTGGGCGCGTGGCGGTCCGATAACGCGCCACGTGATGCCCAGCCAGAGTCAGTCCAGCGAGAGCCGCAGCGCGAAGCCGATCAGCGCCGCCGAGAAGGTCCAGCGCTGCAGCGCTTGCGCGAGCGGATGGGCCCGCATCCAGCCGGCGATCCGCGCGGCGCCGATCGCGTACATCACGTCGAAACAGGCGCCGATAGCGAGCAGCACCAGACCGAGTTCGACCATCTGCAAGGCTACCGGCCCCGCCTCCGGGCGCACGAATTGCGGCAGCAACACCGAGCAGAACAGCAACGCTTTCGGGTTGAGCAGGTTGGTCAGCAGGCCTTTGACAAAGGCGGCCCGCAGCGGGCGTGACTCGATGCTCGCCGCAGCACCCGCAGGGGTTGCCGTTGTCGTGCCGTCAGGCAGCGCAAACACCGGCGAACGAAAAATCTGAATGCCCACCCATGCGAGATAAACCGCGCCGCCATAGCGCACCACGTCGTACAGCCAGGGCGCGCTGCGCAACAGCGCGGCCACCCCGCATGCCGAGAGCGTGACGTGCGTCGCGCGCGCGAGACCGAGGCCGCCGGCGGCCGCGAAACCACTGCGCACGCCGCGTCCGATACTGGTTTGCAGCACCAGCGCCATATCCGGTCCGGGCACGGCATAGACGACGAAAAGCGCTGCGATATACACGGCCAGCAGGTGTGCGGAAATCATGAAATTCTCCTGTTTTCAAGGCTCTATCTTGCTATCGCCGGCGGAGGGTTTGCTGGCGAATTGCCGGCCTCTTGACTGCATGTTTGGAGGAATGCGCTAACATTGCGGCTTAAGACCATGCTTTCCTCCAATCCGCCATCAGCACCTGAGCTATGACAACCGACCTCGATAAAACAGACCGCGCGATCCTCGCCGCGCTGCAGAAAGATGGCCGCATGTCGAACGCGCGGCTGGCCGAAACGGTCGGCCTGAGCGAAACGCCCTGCGCGCGCCGTCTCAAGCGTCTCGAAAACGACGGCTATATCGACCAGTACCGCGCGATGCTGTCACGCTCCGCGCTCGGCTTCGGCGTGGTGGCGTTTGTCTACGTGCGTTTTGCCGTGCACGACCGCACGGTGGCGACGCGCTTCGAGCGCGAGGTGCAGGCCATCCCGCGAATCCTCACGTGTCACAACGTGTCGGGCAGCGCCGATTACATCTTGCAGGTGGTGGCACGCGACCTCGACGACTACGGCACCTTCATGCGCGACGAGATGCGCAGCCTGCCTGGCGTGACTTCGGTGGAATCGGCGCTGTCGTTGCGCGAAATAAAGGCCAACGGCGGCTTGCCGCTGTCCTGAACGCGAACGTGGCATAGTCACCCCTTTGAAAACGGCGCGAGCCGACCAGACGAATACGGAGTTCTCATGGATCACGAACAGGCGCGAGCCGAAGAAACCGCGGCGATGCAGCGCGTATTGACCGCGACGCAGCGGGTGCAGTCGGCGTTCGCGTCGCTGCAATCGCAATTCCCGCCGGCCGGCAGCGGCAAGCCTTCGCAGTTCGCGCTGCAAACATTCGACGCCGCGCTGCAGGAACTCGAAGACGCGCAAGCCTCGTTCGACGAACTGCTTGGCGATCTGCTCGACGGCAATCGTTAAGACGCCTCGAAGCGCGCTCTGCCCGTGTAGCGACGGCGAAGCGCGCCCGAAGTTCGGCTCCATCCACTGGGCACGCTCGCTTGTACCCGCGAGTCACGAACACGCGCTGCAACCGCATCATGCTTTTGCAAGCGCAGTCGCCAGATCAGGCCGAGTTGCACATGGAACCCGGCCCGCGATATCAGCCGCAACCGCTCCGCACCGGCGACGAAAAAGACACCATTCATTTGCCTTTCTTTTCTGTCCAAACTGAAAGACAAGACACCTCCGGCAACCACAACGTGGCCTAGCCCACGCCCCATCAAAGAATATTTGCTTCGTTTAACGAAGCATGTTGACTTCCGCTTGCCGGAGTGCCTAAAATTCGCCGTCTTCACAAACGGGGCCCATGCCTTGGACACCAGCAGTAGTCGACTTTCGAACAGCTTCACTGCCTGACCGGCCCGACGCCCGCGCTCTCTTTTCTTAGCCGCCGTCTTGCCAGCAGGCAGACGGTGCGCGCCGCAGTAACTCTCTCCGTGCACCTTGATTAGCGCCATCCGGCCGCGCCGTGCTTGCGCACGTGCGTCTTACCGAATGGCATTGCGTTGCGAGCCTCGGCTCGCAACAGCGTTCGCTCGCGCCGTTTCGATTCGCTCGAAACGGCGCGGCCGGACGCGTGGACGAACACGTGCGTACTGAACGCCGATAAGGAGCCGCCATGGACAGTGACAGTTATCCCATATGCCGCTTAGGTGCCGCTCAGTCACGACCGGGCAGGCACGCAAAGCTTTATTTGCCTAAGGAAAGCGAGTAGACGTCCTTTCGCCGTGCGCCCGATGCGCCGCGCTCCGTGTCTGCTGGCTTTCCGCAATCCGCGTCAAGCCATACGCCCGGAGAAATAACATGTACTTCGCCATCCTCGTACCGACCCTGCAGCAAACCCACACCCACAGCGACGCCGCTCTCGCACTGCACGGCATCAAGCCGCACTGGCTCGCCGCATCCTGGGAACGCCTCAAGGCGCTCGCGTCGCGCCGCGCTTCACAGCCCGTTTCGCACACCGCTTCGTAACTACGCACGCCCAGCTCAGCGCGCTTTCGCGATCCGCCCGCGCCGCCGTCGTCCGACCGCGCACACCCAGCGAATCCCGAAGGCGCCCCGCTCAATCCAATCAAACCTACTCAGGCGGCTAGCATGTCCACTCCAATCAACGTCTCACCACCGCGCAGCGCCGTTCTCGACGACGCGCACCTCGGCGACATCAAAGGCGCGCTCGGCACCATCGCTCACCACGACACGGGTGCGCGCAACAGCTGGTGGGCCCGCGTGCGCACGCTGCTTGCGATTCTCGGGCCCGGCCTCATCGTGATGGTCGGCGATAACGATGCCGGCGCCTTCGGCACCTACACGCAAGCGGGACAGAACTACGGCACGACCCTGTTGTGGACCATGCTGCTGCTCGTGCCCGTGCTGTTCGTCAATCAGGAAATGGTGCTGCGCCTGGGCGCCGTGACCGGCGTCGGTCACGCACGGCTGATCTTCGAGCGCTTCGGCAAGTTCTGGGGCGCCTTCAGCGTCGTGGATCTGTTCATCCTGAACGCGCTCACGATCGTGACCGAATTCATCGGCATTACGTTCGTGCTTCAGTTCTTCGGCATTTCGAAAGTGGCCGGCGTTTGCATCGCGGCGGCGGTAACGATGGCCGCGGTCAGCACGGGCAACTTCCGGCGCTTCGAACGCTTCGCCGTGGTGCTGTGTCTGATGAGCCTGTTGCTGGTGCCCGTGCTGGTGTCGATTCATCCGCCGGCCGGCCAGATGGCACACGACTTTCTGGTTCCGGGCTGGCCCGCCCACTCGAAACTAAGCGACGTGATGCTGCTCGTGATCGGCATTGTCGGCACCACCGTCGCGCCGTGGCAGTTGTTTTTCCAGCAGAGCTACATCGTCGACAAGCGCATCACGCCGCGCTTCATGAAGTACGAAAAAGCCGACCTGTGGATCGGTATCGTCTTCGTGATGATCGGCGCCGTGGCCATGATCTCGTTCTGCGCGGCGCTCTACGCGGGCAAACCGGAATCCGGCAATTTCACCGACGCGGGCGGCGTGATCGCCGACCTCGAAAGATATGCCGGCCGCACGCCCGCCGTGCTCTTCGCCGTGGCGCTGCTCGACGCATGCATCATCGGCGCGGCGGCGGTGTCGCTGTCCACCGCCTACGCGATCGGCGACGTCTTCAAGATTCGCCACTCGCTGCATCGCGGCGTGTCGGACGCGAAGGGCTTCTACCTCGTCTATTTCGGCATCGTGGCGGCCGCGGCGACGCTGGTGCTGATTCCGGGCAGCCCGCTCGGCCTTCTGACGGAAGCAGTGCAAACGCTCGCCGGCGTGCTGCTGCCGAGCGCGACCGTGTTTCTGCTGCTGTTGTGCAACGACCGCGCGGTCCTCGGACCGTGGGTCAACTCGAAGAAGCTCAACGTCTTTACAGGCGCAGTGGTCTGGGTGCTCGTCATGCTATCCATCATTCTCACGGCATCGGTGATGTATCCGGACATCACGGGCGAAGCGATTCTTGAAGTGCTCGCAGGCGGCACACTGATGGCCGTAGCAGGCTATGCGGCCACCGTCGTGGTCCGCAAGCTACGGCGGGAATCAGAAAACTCCGCGACTCACGAAAGCGAGTTCAGGCTGTCGAAGGAAACACGCGCAAACTGGCGCATGCCGCCTCTGGACGAACTGCCGGCGCCGCAATTGACGATGTCCAAGCGTGTCTGGATGGGCGTGTTGCGCGGCTATCTGATCGTGGCGGTCGCGCTGGTAATCGTGAAGGTCGTGCAGATGACACTGCTGCATTGAATGGATAGCGCCCAGCCGCAGCACGCTCCCGCGAGCGGCGGCCAGAACGCCTCGTTCAATGCGTATCCGTTTCGATGACCGGCTCGCAGAGAATCGGAAAGTTGACCGAGTTCGCGATATAGCACTTCTCGTGCGCCACGTGATGCAGGTGCGCGGCGAGTTCGACATCGCCGCCCGCGCGAATCACGACATGCGGACGCAGAACGATCTGGGAAAAACGGCCTTGGTTCGGATCGTCGAGCATGGTGCCTTCGGCGTTGTCACGATACGCGGTCACTGCGATGCCGGCATCCGCGCATAGATGCAGATACCAGAGTTTGTGGCAGGCGCTGGCCGAGGCGACCAGCAGATCTTCCGGATTCCAGCGCTCGGCGTCGCCGAGAAAGGCCGCATCCGATGAGCCTGGAATCTCGGGCTTGTTGCCCGCGGCAATCACGTGATCGCGCCCGTAGTCGCGATAACCGGAAGTGCCGCTTCCGCGATTGCCGGTCCACTGCACCGAGACCTTGTATTTGTGCTCGCCGTACGCCATGCCCATCTCCTTGCTGTCGAACCGGATCCGCTTGCCGAGGCGTGCATTTTATACGCGGCCATCACACGATGGACGCGCGCAGCTTGCTGACTAATTCCGCGCCGGCATGCCCTTGCCGGCGAGATTGGGCACGCGCGGGTCCGGATTCATGTTCAGGCTCGTGCCGTTTGCCCGCATGGTGTTGAGCGCGGGACCGGCCCCCGCTCCGCCCATCGTTCCGACGCCCGGTGTCGGACCCGTGCCGGCTCCCGTCCCCAGCCCGGCACCCGCCGCGGCGCCCATGTTATTGATCCCGCTGGACTGCACGCCATTCATGCCACCCGCGCCGGCATTGCCCGGCAGGCCGACCGACTGCCCATATGCCGCCGTGGCGACACCCATCACGAGTGCCGACGTCACGATACTGCCCTTTACGATCTTCATAGCCCACTCCGTTACATCGTCGAATTGCGCGGCCGCGGTGTCCGCATTGCCGGCCGCTCAAATAGTATGACGACGCCCGACCCGCTTCGTTCACCGCCGCCAGATCAGAACTCGGCGAACGATGCGCGATAATCGACGGCTTTCTTCACAGACTGCACCGATGACACAACCCGCCTTCGCCCCCTTTCAGGATCTGGCCCGAACTCTCCTGCCGCACGCTTACGACGACAACGGCGACGGTTCGCACGACACCTCGCATCTGCAACGCGTCTGGAAAAACGCCGCGGCCATTCAGGCGGAAGAAGGCGGCGATGCGCAGGTGCTATTCGCCGCCACGTTGCTGCACGATTGCGTCGCGGTCGAAAAAAACTCGCCGCTGCGCGCGCAGGCGTCGCGCCTGTCGGCGGAAAAAGCGGCACGCGTGCTGGCCTCGCTCGGCTGGCGGCAAGCGCAAGTCGAGGCCACGGCGCACGCGATCGAGGCGCACAGTTTTTCAGCCGCCGTCACGCCGACTACGCTCGAAGCGAAAACGCTGCAGGACGCCGACCGGCTCGACGCGCTCGGCATGCTGGGCGTGGCGCGCTGCTTCTACGTCGCAGGGCGGATGGGCCGCGCCTTGTACGATCCGGCTGATCCGCACGCAACGCGGCGTCCATTGGATGACACGCGCTACACGCTCGACCATTTCCACACCAAGCTGCTGAAACTCTCGGCGGGTTTTCAAACGACGACCGGCGCGCGTCTGGCGAGCCTGCGCCATGACCGCCTGCAACGTTTCCTCGACGAATTCAGCGACGAAATCTGAACGTGTAACCGGACGCGCGAAGTTGTACAAATCCTTACAAAGGAGCACGCGACCCGTGTCCACCGGGCGCACTTTCGCGGCGTTATTGCAAGCACCTACCCGCGGAGTCCGCCATGAACACGAACCTTACTACCAGCCAAGCGCAACGCAGCCGTATTCATCCGCTGGTTGCCGGCGCGGCTGTCGCCGTCATCCTGGCGAGCGCAACCGGCATCGCCGCGATGACCGGCCTGCTGCCGACTTCGCATGCCGTCACGGAACCGGCGCTGCCGGTCACGGCGGCGGCGCCGCAGATCGCCAGCGCGCCGATCGCGGCGCCGCAACCGGCTCCGGTTCAGCAGACCGCGCAGCAAGCCGCCCCTGCCCGGCCGCCGGTTCATCACCCGCGCCGCGCAAACCCGGTGGCCGCGCCGAACTACGCAAACAATCAGGGCTACCAGGCACCTTATGACGCCGCGACACCGCGGCCGGTCGCCGCCGATCCGTACGCGGGCGAAGTCGTCGCCATCAATACGGTGCAGGCGCCCGAGCCGACCACGGGGCTCGGCGCGCTGGGCGGAGCGGTGGCGGGCGGGCTGGTCGGCAATCAGATCGGCGGCGGCCGCGGCAAGATTCTCACGACGATTGCGGGCGCGGTCGGCGGCGGACTCGCCGGTAACGGCATCGAGCACGCGGTGCGCAAGCAGACCACTTACGAAGTCCAGGTCCGCATGCAGGACGGCAGCTATCGCAACTTCAGCTACCCGACGCAACCGGCCGTGCAGATCGGCGAACGCGTTCACGTCTCCGGCGATTCGCTTAGCGCTTCGTGAACATGCGAGCGGTCCCCAAAAAGGAATAAGACGGCTCCCTCGCGCGTTATGATCAATCGTTACGCCAGAACGGCTGATCGCGCACGATGGAGCACGCCTACATCCACCTCCTGCATCTGTTAGCCGGTCATCCCGGCTGGACGCTGACGGTCGTCTTCCTGGCGGCCTTTCTGGAGTCTCTCGCCGTCATCGGCACTTTCGTTCCGGGCAGCACCGCGATGTTCCTCGCCGGCGCGCTGGTCGGCACCGGCTCGCTGAGCCTGGGTTGGGCACTGGTGTGGGCGATCGCGGGCGCCATCGCCGGCGACGGCATGAGCTTCTGGATCGGCAGCCGCTACAAGCACCGGATCGTCCAGTGCTGGCCGTTCCGCAAACATCCCGAGCTGCTTGAGGCAGGTCACCGCTTCTTCCGCAAACATGGCGCGAAGAGCGTCGTGCTGGCGCGTTTCATCGGCCCCTTGCGGGCGATCGTGCCAGTGGTGGCGGGCATGCTGGGCATGTCGCCGCTGCGCTTCTACGCAATGAACGTGCTGTCCGCGCTGATCTGGGCGCCCGCCCATATCCTGCCGGGCATGATATTCGGCGCCTCGGTGCTGCTGGCCGGCGCGGTATCGTTCCGGCTCGTCGTGATCATCGCGCTGCTGGTGGGGATCGTCTGGCTGAGCTTTCGCGCCGCGCGTTTTCTGCTCTCGCATGCCAATGCGTGGTCGGGCGCGGCGGGCCGCCAGCTCGGAAGTTGGGCGTGCCGGCATCCGGGGCCGTTCGGCCGTTTCGCGCGCAGGATGCTCGATCCCAGCACACCCGACGCCAGCAGCATCCTGCTGACGTCGCTGGTCGTGCTCGTGTCGGGCGCGCTTTTTTTCGGCGTGCTCGACGACGTCATCAGCGGCGATCCGCTGACGCAAGTGGACCTCTCCGTCTATCACTTCCTGCAATCGGTACGCACGCCCTGGAGCGACACCGTGCTTGCGGGACTCTCGACGCTCGGCAGCAGCCTCACGCTCGCGGCGCTGGTCGTGACGGTCGCGGTGTGGATGCTGCTGGAGCGGCGCTGGCGCACCATCGGCTACTGGCTGGCGGCTGTGGTGTTTTCCCAATTGCTGATCTTCGCGCTGCAGTTCGCGATGCGCCGCGCGCCTCCCAATGAGCTGATGGTCGGCGCCTATGTGTTTCCGAGCAATCACGTCGCCGCGACCGTCATCGTGTACGGCTTCCTCGCGTTTCTGCTCGCGCGCCGGGTCGGCCGGCTGGAGGGCGTGCTGGTGGCGGCCGCGAGTGCGATCGTGGTGATCGTGGTCGCGCTCGCGGGACTGTACTTCGGCAGGTACTGGGTGTCGGATGCGATCGGCGGCGCCGCGCTCGCGTACATCTGGGTGGCGATCGTTGCGTTGACAGCGATGTGGCGGCACCCGGAAGCACCGCCCGAACGCGCGTTCATGCCCGTCATGGTGCTGGCGGTCGTGCTGGTCAGCGTGGGCGTGCAGATCGGCTTCAACATGCCCACCCCGCCGCCGGATAGCGCGCTGCGTCCGTCGCCCGTGCTGGTCACGCAATCGGAATGGACACTGTCCCTGTGGAAGCGCCTGCCGTGCTACCGCTCGGATATGGGCGGCGACCGCAAGGAGCCGCTCACGCTGCAGTGGGTCTCGAATCTCGATTCGATCCGCGGACAGTTGCGCGCCCAAGGGTGGGTCGAGGGCACGGACGTCTCGGCGCACAGCCTGCTCTCGCTGGCCTCGCCCAACGTGGCCGCGGTGTCGCTGCCGGTCTTGCCGAAACTCAACAACGGCGTGCCGTCCTCGGTGGTCTTCATGCGTCCGGGCGACTCGCGCGACGAACGCGATGTGCTGCGTTTCTGGCCCAGCGGTTACGCGGTGGGCAACGGCACGTCCATCACGCCGCTATGGGTCGGGGCTTTCGCGCACGAACGGCTGTCCCGGCCGTCGTGGCCCATCAACATTCTGCGGGTCGACAGGGAGATGACCTCATTCGATGCGCACGAGAAGTCGAGTGCGGGCCTGGGCGCAGCGCTCGTCGCCCGGGTCAGTTGCCATGGCGTGCCGGTGTCCTTGCTCGCCTCGCCGATGGAGTGAGCGCGTTCGCTGCTCCCGCGAAGAAATCCTTCTGCACTCAATCAGTTATCTCGCTTGGCCAGGACTTGTCCACAGGGTTGCGAACATTTTCTGTGGATAAGGTCTGTGCACGCGGCGGACCTGGAACGATCCGCCGTCGGACCCATCGCCGGCGACGGATCAGGCTTGCGCCCGCTCATTGCCATCCGCCGTTCGGCAGGCGGCCGTGATATGGCGTGTCGCGGCAATGGCCCCACGGGCCCAGCCAGTAGCCGGGAGGGCAAGCGTAGGTCGAGACCGGCGGCGCTGCATAGATCACCGGACGCGGCGCGACATAGACCGGCGGCGCGTAATGGCAATGGCCCCAGGTACCGCGCCAGCCGTTCGGACCGCAGCCCTGGGCGGCGTGAGCGGTATTCACCACAAGAGCGGACGTGGCCATGACGGCGACGGCCAATGCTGAACGAAGTGTTGACATGATGATTCTCCTTCACCCTGGTGGTTTTCGATAAGCGTCGTTTTCGTGTGCTGCAGGACGCATGATCGGCTTCGAGAGTTAGGTGAAAGTGAGCACTCGGACGACGCTCGTCCGCGGGTCGATCGGCATCGACGTCGAGGTGATTTGCCCGGCGAACGAATGAATTGGCTGCCAATCATCTCCACTTGACTCGCGCTGAAAATTTAGGCAATATCTTTCCACTGTAAACATATCGGCATTTGGCTTCGCATGGCCGTCATGCGTAGTCCGCATTACGCGAAACGCACGGCCGGCTGCCATCACGCGAACCTCCCCCAACTCTGGAGTCCACGATGAATCTCTTGCTGAGCTTTGCCCCGTTTCTAGCCTTTGCGGTGATCGAACGCCTTGCCGGCGCGCAGGCGGGACTGCTTGCCGGTGCGCTCGTCGCCGCCGCGCTGCTGGTGCGCGATCTCGTAAGCCCGGCTCGCCACGTCAAGCTGCTGGACGCCTGCACCGTCCTGCTATTTGGGGCGCTGGCCATCTATGCGCTGACCAGTGACGTGCACTGGTCGATCGCCGCGGTACGGCTGCGTGTCGATGCAGGGCTTGCGCTGGTCGTGCTGGCGTCGATCGCATTGCGGCGGCCATTCACGCTGCAATACGCACGCGAGACCGTCGATCGCGAGCAGTGGAACAGCGAGCGTTTCATCCACGTCAACTATGTGATCAGCGCCGCCTGGGCGCTCGCGTTCGGCATGCTGGTGCTCGCGGACATCGCGATGGTTTATGCGCCGGCGCTGCCCCATTCGGTGGGCGTGATGGCGACCGTGGCCGCGCTGGTCGCCGCGGTCAAGTTCACGTCGTGGTATCCGGAACAGCACGCGGCCGGGCAGGCATCGCGCTAGCAATGGCGTTTGGCGGCCCTGCGCTTCAGCATCGCAGGGCTCGGAACATCGACTAATTTCACGCTAATTCACGAGGCTCACGATGACTCTATCCCGCACGGAAAGACCCCTTCGGCTCTCCGCAGATGCGGTTCGATCATCACGAGGATTAGCATCATGGACACGCAAACCGTCCCTTCCACCCAGTCCGACGACACCGCCACCGCACCCGCTGACGCAGCCGGCGCAGCGCTGGAGCCGCCGCCATCGAACGAAGATCTGCTGCCGTTCTATCTGCTCGCCATGGCCGGCGCTTATTGACGACGACACAGCGAGCCGCCACACCGCGTTATGTGGCGTCTCGATCCGCCACCTGCGCCAGCAGGATTTCGGCACGCCACGAGTCCCGGCCTCTCATCGCTGCGCACGCAGCGAAGTCTTCGAATCGTCCCGCATCCACGCTTGCGTCGGCACGCACAAACCCCCTCACTCATTCGACCAGATCGGCACTGCGGATCATGCCGCCGCGCGTGCGTCGGTTATCATTCAATCGCTCGCCTGTCGTGGCCCGGCCACGCACCCGCGAGCTGCGAGCCAGGCACAACCTGACTGCTGCCGACAGGACGATCATGAGAATTCTCCTCGTTGAAGACGATTTGCAGATTGGCCAAAGTCTGCTGCGTGCACTCAAGGACGCCGACTATAGCGTCGACTGGGTCAGGGACGGCATCGCCGGGCGCGACGCCATGGCCAACGCCGAATACACTGTCGTGCTGCTCGATCTGGGCTTGCCCGGCATGAGCGGCATCGAGCTGCTGAAGTCGTCGCGCGCGGCCGGCAACGCGGTCCCGGTGTTGATCCTGACCGCCCGCGACGATCTCGATTCGCGCGTACAGGGTCTCGATGTCGGCGCCGACGATTACCTGCTCAAGCCTTTCGACGTCCCCGAACTGCTCGCCCGCATCCGTGCAGTGATCCGCCGCAAGGCCGGCTACGCGTCGTCGCGTCTCGGCGACGAATCGCTCAGCCTCGATCTCGACAAACGCACGCTGACCTGCAACGGCACCACCACGGTGCTCTCCGCACGCGAATTCGCGCTAATGCTCGCGTTTCTCGAACGCCCCGGCACGATCCTGTCGCGCGAACAACTCGAAGACCGTTTGTACGGCTGGGGCAAAGAGGTCGAAAGCAACGCGGTGGATGTGCTGATTCATTCGGTGCGCAAGAAGTTTGGGCTCACCGTGATTCGCAACGTGCGAGGGCTCGGCTGGACCGTCATGCTCGGCGAAGCCGGCAAAGGACCGGCTTCATGACACGCCTGCGCAGTCTCATCGCGGCGACTTCGCTGCTGGCGCTATTCGGCGCCACGCAGGCCGCGCTCGTCGAAGCGAAAACCGTCCACTACGCGAACGAAAAGGCCTGCCCGGTCGTTGCCGATCGCCCGGATCAAAAGCCATCGATTCGTGAGCAGATCGCGCATACGGTGAACGGCGACATCGCGTACTACCGCTTCGGCCGCGGCACGCCGATCGTGCTGCAAACCGGCTTTCGCGCGACGATGGCCGAATGGGACGCCGCCTTTCTGACCGATCTCGCCAGGCGGCACGAAGTGATCGTCTTCGACAACCGCGGCATCGGCCGCTCCGAACCGGCGGCATCCAGCTTTTCCGCACGGGACATGACACTCGACGCCGCCGCGCTGATCGACACACTGCACCTCTCCGACGTCACCTTCGTCGGCTGGTCGATGGGCGGCGCCATTGCCCAGCAACTCGCGTTCGACCCGCCGCTCGCCGTGCGGCGCATCGTCCTCATGAGCGCGCCCGCACCAGGGTCGCTCGGCGTGCCGGTGACGCCCGACGTCGAAGCCACCCTGTCCGGCAAGCCGGGCACCAGCTTCATGGATGTCATGCGGGTCCTGTTTCCGCCCACTGCGGTGGACGCAGCGCAACGGTGCTTCCGTAAGAATATGTTCCAGCCGGCCGGTTACCAGTCGCCGGCCATTTCGGCGACGGTGACCGAAGGCCAGTCCGCACTGCTACATGACTGGGCCGGCGACGAGGCCGCCGCAGCAGCGCTGAAAAACGTGCGCCTCGCTACCCTGGTCCTCACGGGCGCCGACGATCAGGTCTTGCCGAAGCAGAACTCGGAAGCGCTCGCCGAGCAGATTCCGCATGCGCAACTGCTCGTCGTGCGTTCGGCGGGCCACGCGATGATGTATCAATACCCGCAGGCGCTCGCCGCCGCGATCAACGCGTTCATCGCAAGGTCGCACCCGCCCAGCAGCGGCAAATAAATCGCGAAGCCTCGGCCAGCGCCGCGCGCGCTTCCGGCACGAACGGCGCGAAGCACTGCCACGCGTGCGGCATTGCATGCCATTGTGCGAACTCCACTGCATTGCCTGCGCGTTGAAGTCTTGCCGCGAGCTCGCGCGCGTCGATGTTCAACGCCTCGGCGTCGCTGGTCTGCACGTGAATGGGCGGCAAGCCATGCAGCTTCGCGCGCGCGGGCGACGCCAGCCGCTCGAAGCGCCTGACGTTGCGCAGATACATGTCGGCGGCCGCTTCCATCGCGGTGCGGTTCATCGACAACGCGTTATGGCTCGCGCGCCAGATCGTCGTCAGGTCCGCCCAAGGCGAGAACAGCACGGCCCCGGCGGGCAGCGGCTCGCCCGCGTCGCGCAGCGCCACCAGCGCGGCGAGCGCGAGCCCGGCGCCCGCCGAGTCGCCGGCGAACACGATCGAACTCGGCGCGATGCGGCGCGCCAGCAGCGCCCGATAGGCGCGCAAGGTGTCCTCCAGCGCGGCGGGAAACGGATGTTCGGGCGCGAGGCTGTAGTCCAGCGCGAACACCGCCGATTGCGTCGAGTGGGCCAGTTCGACGGTCAACGCACGATGCGTCGCGGGGGAGCCGAAGTAGTACGCGCCGCCGTGCAGGTACAGCACCACTGTCTCTTCCGATTCCTGTGAAGCGCCTGGCGGACGAATCCATTCGCCCTTCAGTTCGGCATCGGCGTGACGGCGCACGCGCGGATAAAGGCATGCCGCGGCGAGCCGGCTAGGCAAAGTGTAGCGATGCGCGCGCAAACGCAGCGCCTGCACGTCGGGCGCCGGGCGGCGGCTCGAACTGAAGTGCAGCGCCATCACTAGCGGAATCGCGCGTCGCACCCAGGCGGCCTGCCAGCTTTCGGCACGCGGTCGCGTAAGCGTGTCGAGCGGCACGCCATCGGTCGAAGTGGTTTGGGATTGCTGGACGTTCATGATGATCTGATCGGAAAGAAACGGCCGCGGACGCCGTGGTCAGCGCGGCTCGCGCGATGCGAGCGGGGCTGTTCGTCGTGAATTCATCGCGGATTCGACGTGCATGTGCCCCGCTTGTCCAGGAAGTCGACGCGCTCAACGCGTCGCCATTTCGGCGGAGACCTGCATCTCGGCGCGAGCCTGCTGCATCAAGACAATCGCCCTGCCTGCATGGCCGCCCATGTCGTAGCCGTTGGCGCGCTGTGCGGCGCGCATCCGCTCGATCGCCTGCTGCGCGTTGAAGTCCGCGGCTTCGATGTTCGGATGACGGCTCATGTAGTAGCCGTAGCCGTAACCATCGTCGGCGACCGCACAGCCGGATACGAGTGAAAGCGCCAGCGCGGTAGCGGCGACAAAAGCCCATTGACGTTGCTTCATGACTGATATTCCTCTTGATCGTTGATTGTTGGTTCGTGGTACTGCCGGTTCAGGCACGCGTCCTAACGGCGCCAGTAGCCATAGCCGTAACCCCACCCGCCGTAATAGCGCGGATACTGCGGATGCCCGTAGTACCCAATCACGACAGGCGCCGTGTACACCGGCGGCGGAGGTGGCGGCGCTGCGTAGTAGACCGGCGGCGGCACGTAAGCCGGCACTACCGGCACTACCGGCACCATCGGAAACGCCGGCGCGCCTACACCTACGCCCACGCCGACGAACACATGCGCTTCGGCGCAACTCACCAGGCCGACACCGAGCGCCGCAGCGACTACCAGATGGCGAATGACTTTCATTTTCTGTTCCCCTTGTCGATCGGTGCGAGTCGGTTGGCTGCATCGAATGACTGCATTGTGGTCACGCAGAATGAGGGGGAAATTAGCCGGGTGTCAGTTCGAAATTTGCGCATTGCCAAGGCGTTAATCGCCGGTTTCGAGCGCTCATTTCCGGCTCATTCTTCGCGCCTAAGCTTCATTCCATCGACGGGCAACGCCGGCTCCCACAGCCGGACCGAAACGGCTCGTTGCAACACGGACTGGAGAAAATCATGTTTACTGAACTTGCGAAGAAACTGAGCGCCTTGCTGATCACCACCGAGGACTACGAACGCGAGTCCTATCTGGCGTCGTCGGTCGATCTGGTCGATCTGGAACACCGCATCAACGTCGTCGAAACGCATGCGGATCCGGCGCGCTGGTATGCGTCCAGCACGCCGCACGAATGGAGGATTTGAAGCGCGTGTTCCCGCCCACGCTGGAATGCGTGGCTCGTGCAAACGTTGCCAATGCGGGTGGATCAACTAGCTCGCGTGCTCCGGCGTAACGCGCCGTTCACGCGGGCTATTTGCGCGCCGCCACCCAGTTGCCATGAAAACCGTTCGGCACGCGGTGCGGATTTCCATCGTTGCTGCGGCCGCGCGCCGAAGGCGCCGACGTCCGCAACCACGCCCGCCTGTTCGGCAAGCCAGCGCTGCGTGTGTACCCAGCGGTTCCGGTACGTCACGTCGCCGTTCGCGAACTCGAAGCAATGGACCATCCCATGCCCCGCAAACCAGTGCTGCACCGGATCGGGACGAAGCGGGTTCGGGCCGTTGCGGACCAGCACGCCCGCCAGCCTGGAGGGCAACTCGCCGCGCACAGGCAGCGGGCCACAGTCGACTTCGAAATCGATCGGCGCCAGGTTGGCGCGGTAGCCATTCATTTTCAAACGTTCGTTCATACGCCCGCCCAAAATTTTCCAATGGAAAGATTTTGATTTCAGCGACCCGTCTGGTCAACCATCTTCTCACTAGAAACATCTGCCAGATCGAAGCGCTGCCATGCAAGACACGGCCGGGTGCTTGCCTGGCTTGCCGGCAGCGGCGCTCGGCCGACCCGTCAAGAACTCGAATGCACACGCAACCGTGTTCGACCTGATCGCGCGACGCCCCCCATTCTCGGCAATGCGAACCAACAGACGGGCACATCGCATCAGTTTTCTCTAGAGTTGAAGGGTCGACCATCCAACACGCCGGTCGGCTTTGTCGCGCTAACTGTTCAGCGTGAGATTCAATCAAAGGGAAAATCAAATGAGAACTTCTGTTCACCACGAAGTAATGGCCTATTCCGAAGAGCAAACCGGGGTTCGTCAACTTCAAACGGGCGCCCCCTTGGCACTTAAACACACCATCAGCCCGGACGAGATCCGGGACAACCTGCCCGCCGGCCAAGGCGGCGTCGGGTTTTTATTTCACGCTACCGACTGGGAGACACTTTCGTTTTCATTTCACAATGTGAAGCACAGAAACGCGTCTTTCGAAGAAGAGCTTTGGAACACCAAGCCTTTCATTGCCTCACCGATCTATTCGGGCTCCCAGATCATCGGGGCCAATATTGCCTGTCCGGTTCCGCTCGAGCTATGGCTCGGCAGCCCGCGCGGCATCAAGCGATTCCGCGAGACGCAATTTTTCCCGGCACTGGAGCTGGCAAGACAAGCGGGCCTGAACATGGTGGCAATGGGCGCTTCCACGCCGTACGCCTGCAACTACGGCGCACTGCCGCGCGATACCAAGCCGCCGCATATCACCACGGGTCACGCCGCCACCGCGGCGATGCTGAAAGACTGGGCCATGCACTGCTGCAATGAACTCGACCTCGAGTTCGGCAAGACCAAGCTTGCTCTATTCGGCGCGGCCGGCCGGCTCGGCACGACGGTGGCCAAATACGCGCTCTACAAAGATGCACCGCGCGAGCTTGTTCTGATCGATCTGCCGGACAAGGTGAACCTGCTCACGGAACAAGCCAAGGAGTTGATGGCCTCGGACCTGCTCGGCAAAACGCGGGTTTCCGTGCACACGTTCAGTCCGAACACACCCTTGCCGGACTTCGACGGCGCCATTCTGGCGAGCAGCACCAGCGTGCCCTACCTCACCGCAGCCGACCTCAAGCGCGCGCAGTTCTGGATCGACGACTCGCACCCCCGGGCGGCGAGCGTCGAGGCTGAACTCGCGTCACGCGGTCATACGCTATATATTGAGTGCTTCGCCCGTGGCCCGGCCGGACTCAACACCACCTTCCCGTTCCGGCTGCCGACCACGCGCGATTGCTATACCTGTTTCGCCGAAGGCTACTCCGCCTGGCAGGAAGGCATTGCGTCCGACTTCATCATCGGCAGCCCGCCCGTGTGGTCCGTCTCCTACACGCACAGCCTGCTGAAGAAGTACGGCTTTGCGGTCGGCCCTTTCCATGGGAAAAACGGCTCGCCGATCGAACTGGATGCACAACTTCGCGGCAAGCGAGAATTGATGGGCTCGTAAACGTCATTGGAGGCCTGATGGTAATACCGCGCGAGAGCATGCGGGACGTGCTGGAACGAAGCCGGTTTGCAATACGATGGGGCGGCGCACTGGGCCTCCTGTGCCACCCCATCTACTACGTAGTCTGGACCTATGTCCTGCCGCAACCTTACGACAACCTCTCCCTTCGATTGAGTGCGGCGCTCGTCTGCATTCCGTTGATTTTCCAGGCGCATTGGCCGAAGCGGTTCAACCATTACCTGCTGATCTATTGGCATTGCTGCCTGATCTACGTACTGCCATTCGTTTGCACTTTTCTCGCGATCAGAAATTCATTCTCCACCATGTGGATGATGACCGAGGTCATGATGATCTTCATCATGGCGCTGTGCATCGACAATCCGCTTTTGCTGATGGGCTGCATCGGCATCGGCGTATTCTCCGGGGCGCTCGCCGCGGTGATCAGTTCGCCGGTTCCGATTGTCGTGACCGCCGCCGATCAATCGAATCTCGCCTTGCTGCCGGTCGTCGTTCTGTGCAGCATGGCCTTCAGCCATGCGATCAGCAAAGGGCGCATCTTCGTCGAAAAGAACCGTGCGCTGCAGGCCCTCGCGGGTTCGATCGCTCATGAAATGCGCAACCCTCTCAGCCAGTTGCGCTACGTGCTGGATCGCGTGGAAGAAGCCCTGCCCGTGACAATGGGCTCCAACCGGCCGCTGGCACTCACACACGACAGGCACGATAGCCACGACAGGGCCGAGAGCGCCGCGGGGCTTTATCGTCATCTCGCCCAAGGGCAGTTGTCGATCGAGCGTGGCCTGCGCATCATCGCCATGACGCTCGACGAAGTCAGCGCCAAACCCATCCGCCCGGATTACCTCACGTATCTGAGTGCGACGAGCACCACGCGTAAGGCGCTGGAAGAATACGGCTTCGGCGATGAAAAGGAGCGCGACAAGGTCAGGCTCGTGGTGCGCGAAGACTTCACCTTCAAGGTCGACGAAACCGTCTATCTGTTCACCCTGTTCAACCTGATCAAGAACGCGCTACATCACATCGCTACGCACCCGGCGGCCACGCTCACGCTGACGATCGAGCAGCAGTCGGTCATGGTTCGCGACACCGGTCCCGGCATTGCGCCCGACATGCTGTCGCATCTGTTCGAGCCCTTCCGTACAGCGGGCAATTCGGACGGCACAGGACTCGGACTCGCCTATTGCCAGCGCGCGATGCGCGCCTTCGGCGGCAGCATCAGTTGCCGTTCGGAAGTCGGCAAATTCACGGAATTCACGCTGCAATTTCCCGTCGTCCCGAAGAGCGAAATCGTGGACCACGAGCGGCAGATTTTCGAACGCGCCACGCCTGTCTTCAAAGACAAGCGCATTCTCATCGTGGACGACGACGCGGGTCAGCGCGCGCGAGCCTGCCGTGCGCTGTCGAAAGTGGGCGCATACCTGAGCGAAGCGGAAAACGGCGCGATCGCGTTGAGCGTGCTTCGGGAATCGGCCCCTTACGACCTCGTGTTGATGGACATCAACATGCCGGTTCTGGATGGCTACGCGACCGCCGAGAGAATTCGCGCCGGTCACGATTATCCGAGCTGGAATGTCCTGATCGCCGCCTATACGGCCGAGCCCGGCACGGTGGTGCGCGTACTCGCCCGCCGAGCCGGCATGGACGAAATCATCAGCAAATCCTGCAGCGTGCTCGAATTGATCACGACGCTCCAGGCGCTTTTCGAAAACGGCAACCGGCACCACTTGAGCCAGAAATCCGACGCGTTCTCCGGCAAATCGATCCTGGTCGCGGACGACGACACCTACAGCCGGCTGGTGGCCAAAGCCTATCTGGAGCGATGCGGCGCGAGCGTCGTCGAGGCCGAGCATGGGCAGGCCGTGCTCGCGCATCTGCAGGCGGACGGCGTGATCGACGCGATCGTCATGGATATGAATATGCCGGGAATGGGCGGCCTGGAAACGACCGCATCGATTCGCGCCCGTGCCGATTCGTACGCCGCCCTGCCGATCATCGCCTTGACCAGCCAGTCCGATATCAAGGCGGTCCAGACCTGTCTGGCAGTGGGCATGAACGAAGTCATGATCAAACCCGTGCAAGCCAGTTCTCTCTATGCGTGCCTTGCGAGACAGTTTGCACGGCAACGTGGCTCGAACGCGCCGACGGAAGCCGGTCTACCGCCGACGCCACCGGCCATGCCGGCGGGCAAGCTGCCGATCGTGAGCGAAAGCGAACTGCTCGACGAGAAACACCTCGAAGAACTGGCGTCGCTCGATCTGCTCGACGAATCGTTCCTCAAAGGCATCGAGCAGATTCGCCAGCTCGTGGCCCGGCTGGCGGCCAGTGTCGCGGCTGTCGACCTCGAATCGACGCACGGCGCGCTGCACCTCCTGCTGGGCGTCAGCGGCAATATCGGCGCAAGAGCGCTGCATCAGTTCGCGCGGCAAATCTATCCGCGCGTGGTGGAAGGCGAATGGCCGGTGGAAACCGACTGGCTCGCGCGCATCTGCATCTTGAGCGAGCGTTCAACCGATGCGTTGCAGACGTATTTCGCCACGGCCAAGGCACGCCGCGATCATCGGGATTTTCTGAGCGACTAGTGGTGATGCAAGCGGTGACACAAGCGGCCATCCAGGCCATTCGATTTCATCGCGAGGCCACCTGACTGTCGGACGGTTCTTCGTCGTCAGCGGTGTGCATGTGGCTATTGAAACTGGGAAAGCCCATGGTCACCGTGGTCCCCGCACCGACCGTGGATTCGATCCGCAGGCAGCCGCCGAACGATTGCATAATGCGGTTGCAGAAGATCATGCCCATGCCGTGGCCGCCGGCGCCGGCGTAAGTGGTGACCGGATCCTGCAGCAAACGTGCTTTGACCTCTGGCGCGATTCCCGGGCCATTGTCGCGAATGCGGATCTCCGGTTCAGGGAAAGCCACCACTTCGAGGCGCAACGAAGGCGCGCTGGTGCCGTCGAGCGCGCGCAGCGCGTTGGACAGCAGTGAAGACAGCACGAGCGCCACGCAATTGGGCATGGCGTGCACGACAAAATCCCCTTCCACGTCGACCTTCACCCAATCGCGCTGCGACGCGACAAACGGATAGGTGTCGAGCAGCGTGGCGATCAACCGCGTCGCTCTGACCGCGCGCGTGCCACCGCCCGAGGCGGACTTCTGGCCGCCGCTCTTGTGCACCGTCGCCCAGAAAGACGAGATCAGCGTCAGGCAATACTGGGCGTTGTTCAGCATCGACTTTGCCGCGAGGCCGATCTCCCGTTGACGCTCCGGGTCGTATTGCTCGGCCACGTCGTTCTCGACGGAGCGCGCGAACAGCGAGATCGTCGCCAACGGCGTATTCAGCTCGTGGGCGAGAAAAGCGAGCGTCTCGTCCATTGCCAGCAGCCGCTGTTGACGCGTTTCCCGCTCCGTATAGCGCGCGGTTGCCAGTTGCAGAACCTCGCGCACCATGTCCGTTCGCAGCGGCTTTTCGATAATGCGGAACACGTCGCCCGTATTGACCGTTTGCAGCAGCATGTCCTTGTCCGCATAGGCGGTCACGAGAATGCGCACGATTTGCGGATACTCCTGCGCCACCTGGCGCAACAGATCGTCGCCGTCGCGGCCCGGCATGCGGAAGTCCGTCACCAGCACCGCAATTTCCGAAGCGTGCTTGCCTAGCACCGTCATCGCCTCGTCGGCGCTTTGGGCGACATACACTTTGTAATCGGCACTCATCGCGCGCGCGAAGTGGTTGCGCGACATCTCGTCGTCGTCGACGAAGAGAATGGAAAACGGCGGCTGCATAGGGTCACTCATCGCATTCCCAGCGGATGGCGGCGGGTCGACATTGCACGGAGCCCACGTTGCGGATGATAAAAACGGCTTGCCGGTGACAAGCGCCGAACCGATTTGGAGTTTGGAAGTATAGGGTATCGCGTCAGACAAAAACCGGGGGAAACACCGCACGCCCTTACCCAATATGCATCGCCGCCGGTCAGACCGGCTCGCTGCTTGCGAAGGCACGCCGCTTGCGTGCTGCCGGAACCGGACTTCTCGACTGTCGGCTGCCCGTCGGGGTGGCACAGCATGGACGCCCGACTCCTTCCACCAAGGGGAAGCGGTGTCATGGAATTGACCAACGATGGCGATACCGGCCGGGCCGGGCGCGTGCGCAGGCGGCGGCAGTCCCGCGTGCTGTCGCGATACGCCGGGCGGCCCATCCGGCTGATCTGGCGCTACGTAGCCCGTCGCAAGCTGGCGCACGCCATCGTGCTGGCCAGCGTCGTGGCAGCGGTCGGCTGTGCACTCGCATCGCAATATGGGATCCGCAATCTGATCGACGCGTTGCCGGGCGGCCGCGCCCATCCGCAACAGGTGATTCACGCGTTTGCCGTGCTCGTCGCGCTGATCCTCGCCGACAATCTCTTCTGGCGCATTGCCGGATGGATCTCGGCGCGCACGTTCGTGGCGGTGACAGGCGACATCCGGCGCGAGATGTTCGACTATCTCACCGTGCACGCCCCGACCTTCTTCGCCGACAAGCAACCCGGCGTCCTGTCGAGCCGGATATCGGCGACGGCCAACGCGGTGTACGTGATCGAAAACACGGTGGCGTGGACGGCCTTTCCGCCGTGCCTGACCGTGGTCGGGGCGATCGTCATGGTCGGCGTGGTCAGCATTCCCATGAGCCTCACGCTGGTCACGATTTCGGTCGGGCTGGCTTTCTGCCTGTTCCTGCTGGCGCGCAAAGGCACCGCCCGGCACGAGGCGTTCGCCGCGCAGGCTGCCTCGGTCGACGGCGAACTCGTGGACGTCATCGGCAATATGGGGCTGGTCCGCGCCTTCTGCGCCGTGGTGATGGAACGGGGGCGCTTCGACGCGCTGCTCGCCGCCGAAGGCGATGCCCGCAAGCGCAGCCTGCTTTACCTCGAGAAGCTGCGCCTGTTGCACGCGTTCGCCACCTGCATTCTGTCGGCTTGCGTGCTCGGGTGGACCGTGTGGCTGTGGAGCGTCGGCCGTGCGACCACCGGCGACGTCGTTCTGGTCGGCTCACTCGGTTTCTCGATCCTGCACGGCTCGCGCGATATTGCCGTGGCGTTCGTCGACCTGACCCAGCATGTCGCCCGGCTTGGCGAAGCGTCGCAGACACTGCTGATCCCGCACGCCATGCCCGAGCCGACCAGGGCGGCGGCGCTCGAAGTCCGGCGCGCCACCGTGGACTTCGAAGACGTGACGTTCGCGTATCCGGGGCGCCGCCCGGTATTGAGCGGTCTGAACCTGCATATCGGCGCGGGCGAGCGCGTCGGTCTCGTCGGCCCCTCGGGGGCGGGAAAATCGACCATCCTCGCGCTCCTGCAGCACTTCTACGAGCCTGGCTCCGGGTACGTGCGGATTTCGGGCCAGGACATTGCGCATGTCACGTTGCAAAGCTTGCAAGGCGCCATCTCGGTCGTGCCGCAGGACGCTTCCCTGTTTCACCGCTCGCTGCTGGACAACATCCGCTACGGCTGTCCCGACGCGAGCGAGGCCGACGTGCGCCGCGCGTGCGAGGACGCCTATTGCCTCGATTTCATCAACGCGATGCCCGAAGGGCTCAACACCGTCGCGGGCGACCGCGGCACCAAACTCTCTGGCGGACAGCGCCAGCGCATCGCAATCGCCCGGGCCATCCTGAAAGACTCGCCCATCCTGCTGCTCGACGAAGCGACGTCGGCGCTCGATACCGCATCGGAGATCGCCATTCAGGCGGCGCTCGAACGGCTCATGAAGCATCGCACCGTCGTCGCGATCGCTCACCGGCTCTCGACGTTGCAGTCCTTCGACCGGATCGTGGTGCTCAACCGCGGCCGTGTCGTTCAGCAAGGCACGCCGGCCGAGCTGGCCGCCGTGCCGGGCATCTATCGCGACACGCTGGCGCGGCAGATCAGACGCACGCCCGCTCCGCGTCCCGATCTCATGTGATGCGGGACGCACGCGACGGCGCAAGGGACTCCGTTCACGCGCCGTCGCGGTCGCCACCACCGAACAGCCGGCGCACGAGTTCACGGCCCCGGCTCGTCAACCGCAGCGTCGACGTGCCGCCCACTATCACGCCCTCCTCGCGCCGGTCGATTTCGATCAGATCGTATCGGCTCAGGGCGAGCACGTCGGGATCGATCGCCTCCGGACGCCGCTCGGTGTCCGCGAGACGCAGCAGTGTCGCGAGTTCATGATGGCTCAGCATCGGTTACCTCGTCGGTTGAGACTGGACAATGCCGTGATGCTAGTTCGCGAGTCCGACATTCAGGCTACGGTTCTGTTGCGCCAAGTTACGTGGTTACATGTCGGCACGGCGCGCGTGCTTCGCTGGTGCCCGACGACGTCCCGCGTCGCCGCTACTTTTTTCCGTATGCTCGCGCTCGCGCCTGGACAGACGGTAAGGCGCCACGGCCTGGCCGACCGTAACAAATCGAAACGCCCGTCAAGGTACTGTCGTGAGAACTAGCTCCACAGTCGGATAGACTCTGCTAGTGATTGTCTGGATTCCTGTCGCCGGCGACGGCGATGCCCCATCCTGGGAGTTCGTATGACGCTCTTCGACAGCAATTGGCCGGGCCGTTCCTCGACGGCGGTCGCCGGGTGCCACGGATCCGGCGGGAGACCGTCATGAGCGAAGTGTCGTCAATCCCGGTCAAGCGTCCGCGGCGCGGCCGTATCGTGCTGGCGCTCGTGGTGCTCGCGCTGATCGCGCTGGTGGTGTTTCATCTGTTGCGCTCGAAGGCGCCCAAGCCCGGCGTGGCACCCCAGGTCGTGACGGTCGCCGCCGCCACCACGGGACCGATGCCGGAGACGCTGAGCGAACTGGGCACCGTGACGCCGGTCGCCACCGTGACCGTGCTGCCGCAACTGAGCGGCTACCTGACCGCCGTCGGCTATCGCGAAGGTCAGGACGTCGAGAAAGGGCAATTCCTCGCGCAGATCGACTCGCGCCAATACGAAATCAGCAAGCGGCAAGCCGAGGCGCAACTCGCCAAGGACAAAGCGGCGCTCGCCCAGGCGCGCGCCGATCTCGCGCGCTTTACGCAACTCAACGAACGCAAGTCGATCGCCGAGCAGACCTATGCGGATCAGCAGTTTCTCGTCCAGCAGGACGAAGCGGCGGTCAAAGCCGACGAAGCCAACGTCGCGCAATTCGTTCTCGACCTGCTCTACTGCCATATCACCGCGCCGGTGTCGGGGCGGGTCGGACTGCGCCTCGTCGATCCGGGCAACTACGTGACCGCGTCGAGCCAACCGGGCATTGCGGTGATCACGACGATGAAGCCGACCACCGTCGAATTCACCGTGCCGCAAACCGCGCTCGACAAGGTGTTGCAGCGCATCAACGCCGGCGCGCAGCTACCTGTCGCCGTATTCAGCAGCGACAATTCCCGGCAAATCGCCACTGGCACGCTGTACGCGATCAACAACCAGATGGCGACCGCGACCGGCACCGTCACGCTGCGCGCAACCGTCCCCAACGATGACGAGGCGCTCTTCCCCAACGAGTTCGTCAACGTCAAGCTGCTGGTCGATACGCTGCAAAACGCGGTGCTGGTGCCGACACCCGCGGTGCAGAGCGGCGCGCCCGGCGACTATGTGTATCTCGTCAACGCCGACAACACGGTATCGGTGCGCAAGGTTACGCTCGGACCGGGCGACGGCCAGCATACGGTGATCACCTCGGGGCTCGCCGCGGGCAACGTGGTCGTCACCGACGGCATGGACCGCTTGAGCGACGGCGTGAAGATCAATGCGTCCGCGACGCGGCCGGCTTCGGGTGCCGCGGGCGCTTCGGCTGCGACGCCGGCGGCGCCCGGGTCCGCGTCCACCGCGCGGCGCACACGTCCGGCGTCCGCGCCCGACACGGCGTCCACGGCCTCATAACACGCCGCCCCGTCGATGAACTTCTCCCGCCTGTTCATCCTGAGACCCGTAGCGACGTCGCTGCTGATGGTCGCGCTCGTGCTCGTCGGGCTGGTCGCGGTGCGCTTCCTGCCGGTCTCGTCGCTGCCCGACGTCGACTATCCGACCATCCAGGTTCAGACCTTCTATCCGGGCGCGAGCCCGAACGTGATGGCGACCACCGTCACCGCGCCGCTCGAGGTCCAGCTCGGCGAGATTCCGGGCTTGCAGCAAATGGTGTCTTACAGTTCGGAAGGCGCGTCGGTCATCACACTGCAATTCGATCTCTCGCTGAACCTCGACATCGCCGAGCAGAACGTGCAGCAGGCGATCAACGCCGCCAACAGCTTCCTGCCCACCGGCCTGCCCGCGCCGCCGACCTATGCAAAGGTCAACCCGGCCGATCAGCCGATCCTCACGCTCGCGGTCACCTCGAAGTCGATGTCGCTGACGCAGTTGCAGGACACGGCCAACAATCGCCTCGCCACCAAGATTTCCGAGGTCCCCGGCGTCGGTCTCGTGACGACGGCAGGCGGCAACGTGCCGGCCGTGCGCGTCGAAGCGGACCCGCAAAAACTCGCGGCCTACGGCCTGAATCTCGACGATCTGCGCACCTTGCTCGCGAACGTCAACGTCAGCCAGCCGAAAGGCAATTTCGACGGGCCAGAGCTCGACTACACGATCAACGCGAACGACCAGATCGTCGACCCGCAGGACTATCTGGCCACCGTGATCGCGTATCAGAACGGCGCGCCCGTGTATCTGCGCGATGTCGCGCGCGTGAGCCAGGCCGCGCAGGACGTGGGACGCGGCGCGTGGTACGGCCGCACGCCGGCCATCGTGCTGAACGTGCAGCGTCAGCCGGGCGCGAACGTGATCGCCACCGTCAACCAGATCATGAAGCAGCTGCCGGCGCTCGAATCGACGCTGCCCGCCGGCCTGCAGGTCACGGTGGTGGCGAACACCACCGGCGTGATCCGCTCGTCGGTCTCGGACGCCGCGTTCGAACTCGTGCTCGCCGTCGTGCTGGTCGTGCTGGTGATTTTCGTGTTCCTGCGCAACGTGCCCGCCACCATCATTCCGAGCATCTCCGTGCCGGTCTCGCTGATCGGCACGCTCGCCGTGATGTACCAGCTCAACTATTCGATCGACAACCTCTCGCTGATGGCGCTGATCATCGCGACGGGCTTCGTCGTCGACGACTCGATCGTGATGATCGAGAACATCGTGCGCTATCTGGAGGAAGGCAAGACGCCGCTCGAAGCCGCGCTCGAAGGCGCCGGGCAGATCGGCTTCACGATCCTCTCGCTGACGGTCTCGCTGATCGCCGTGCTGATCCCGCTCCTGTTCATGGGCGGCGTGATCGGCCGGCTCTTCAGCGAATTCGCGATCACGCTCGCGGTGACGATCGTGATTTCGGCGGTGGTCTCGCTGACCGTCGTGCCGATGATGTGCGCGCGTCTGTTGCGCGCGCAGGCGCAACGCCATCCGAGCCGCTTCGAGCGGTTCAGCGAGGGCCTGTTCGACAAGACGCTCGCCGCGTATGAACGCGGCCTGCGCTGGGTGCTCGATCACCAGACGCTGACGCTGGTGGTCGCGCTCATTACCGTCGCGCTCACGGCGATCCTGTACATCGTGATTCCGAAAGGACTATTCCCGGTGCAGGACGTCGGCGTGATCCAGGGCATCAGCGTGGCCGACAACTCGGTTTCGTACAGAGCCATGGTCCGGCGTCAGAGCGCGCTCGCCGACGCGATTCTGAAGGATCCCGACGTGGTGTCGCTGACCTCGTACGTCGGCATCGACGGCACCAATCCGACGCTGAACAACGGCCGCTTCCTGATCAATCTGCGCCCGCGCGACGACCGCTCGCTCACGGCCGAAGAAATAGGCCGCCGCATCCAGCAGGAAGTCGCCGACGTGCCCGGCATCCGCCTTTATCTACAACCCGAGCAGGATCTGACGCTCGACACGTCGATCTCGCGCAACCAGTACAACTTCGTGCTGCGCGGGCCGAACCAGCAGGCGTTCGATCAGTACGTGCCCGCGTTGATTGCGCGCATGAAGCAGATTCCCGCCATCACGGACGTCACGAGCGATCTGAACACCAACGGCCTGAGCGTGAACGTCGAAGTGAACCGGCAGCTTGCCGCGCGCTACGGCATCACGGCGGCCACGATCGACAACGCGCTGTACGACGCGCTCGGCCAGCGCATCGTCTCGACCATCTTCCAGCAGTCCGATCAGTACCGCGTGATTCTCGTGGCAAAGCCGGAGACGATACCCACCGTGCAATCGATCGGCAATCTGTACTTGCCGAGCCAGACCAGCAGCACCGGCCAGGTGCCACTGTCGGGCATCGCGAAGATCAGCATCACGCAATCGCCGCTTTTGATCAGCCACCTCGCGCAGTTCCCGGCGGTCACGATCTCGTTCAACCTCGCGCAGGACGCGTCGCTGAGCGCCGCCGTGGCGCAGATCCGCGACGCCGAGCACGCGGTGGACCTGCCGCCGTCGATCACGACATCGTTCCAGGGCGCGGCCCAGGCGTTCGAAGATTCGCTTTCCAGCGAAGTGTATCTGCTGATCGCCGCGCTGGTCGCGGTGTATATCGTGCTCGGCGTGCTGTACGAAAGCTACATCCACCCGGTGACGATTCTCTCGACGCTGCCGTCGGCCGGCATCGGCGCGCTGCTGGCGTTGATGATCGCGGGCAGCGATCTCGACGTGATCGGCATCATCGGCATCGTGCTCCTGATCGGCATCGTCAAGAAGAACGCGATCATGATGGTCGACTTCGCGCTCGAGGCGGAGCGCGTGCATGGCAAGCCTGCGCGTGAAGCGATCTTCGAAGCGTCGCTGCTGCGCTTCCGGCCGATCCTGATGACCACGCTTGCCGCCATGCTCGGCGCGCTGCCGATGCTGCTCGGCACCGGCACCGGCTCGGAACTGCGCCGGCCGCTCGGTCTCGCGATCATCGGCGGACTCACGCTCAGCCAGGTGCTGACGCTCTTCACCACGCCAGTGATCTATCTGTTCTTCGACCGCGCCGCGCAGCGCGTGAAGAACCGGCGCCGCGCCGCGAATGACGGCGCCGCCGCGCCGCCGGAGAATGCACCGTGAACATCTCGGCGCTCTTCATCCGGCGCCCGGTCGCGACCGCGCTGCTGGCGGTCGCGATCCTGATCTCGGGCGCGCTCGCGTATTTCCGCCTGCCGGTTGCGCCGTTGCCGAACATCGCCTTTCCGGTGATCGCGTTGCAGGCGAACATGGCGGGCGCTAGTCCGGAAATCATGGCCGCCACCGTCGCCGAGCCGCTGGAGCGGCGCCTCGCCACCATCGCCGATGTGAGCCAGCTGACCTCGATCAGTTACGTGGGCTCGTCGCTGATCATCGTCGTGTTCGGCCTGAACCGCGATATCAACGGCGCGGCGCGCGACGTGCAGGCCGCCATCCAGGCCGCGCGCGCCGATCTGCCGACCACGCTGCGCAGCAACCCGACGTATCGCCAGTACAACCCGGCCGGCGCGCCGATCATGGTGCTCGCGCTGACCTCCGACACGCTGACAAAGGCGCAGCTCTACGACTCCGCCGATTCGGTGATCCAGCAGCAGTTGTCGCAGATCGACGGCGTCGGGCAGATCACGCTCGGCGGCGGCGCCTTGCCCTCGGTGCGCGTCGAGTTGGAGCCGGGCAAGCTGAACAGTTACGGCATCGGCCTCGAAGACGTGCGCGCGGCGATCGGCGCGGCGAACGCGAACAGCGCGAAAGGGCATATCGACCAGGGCGAGCAGCGCTACGTGGTGACGTCGAACGATCAGATCAGCAAGGCCGCGCCGTATCGCGACGTGGTGATCGCCTATCGCGACGGCGCGCCCGTGTTGCTGCGCGACGTCGCCCAGGTGCGCGACTCGAACGAGAATATCCGCAATGCCGGCCTCTACAACGGCAAGTCGGCCGTGCTCGTGATCGTCTATCCGACGCCGGGCAGCAACGTCGTGCAGACGGTCGGGCAGATCCGCGCGCGCCTGCCGATCATTGAAGCCGCGTTGCCGAGCACGATTCACGTGAATGTCGCTATCGACCGCTCGGAGTCGGTGCGCTCCTCGGTGGCCGATACCGAGCGCACGCTGTTCATCGCGGTGCTGCTGGTGGTGGGCGTGGTCTTCGTGTTCCTGCTGTCGCCGCGCGCCACGCTGATTCCGGCGGTCGCGCTGCCGCTTTCCATTGTCGGCACCTTCGGTCCGATGTATCTGCTCGGCTATAGCATCGACAACCTCTCGCTGATGGCGTTGACGATCGGCACCGGCTTCGTGGTCGACGATGCCGTGGTGGTGCTGGAGAACATCGTGCGTCATCTCGAAGCCGGTCTCGATCCGAAGGAAGCCGCGCTGCGCGGCAGCGCCGAGGTCGGCTTCACTGTCATCTCGATGAGCCTCTCGCTGATCGCCGTGTTCCTGCCGATCCTGCTGATGCCCGGCATTGTCGGGCTGCTGTTTCATGAGTTCGCCGTCACGCTCTCGATTGCGATCCTGCTGTCGCTGCTGATCTCACTGACCATCACGCCGGTCATGTGCGCCTACCTGCTCAGCCGCGAGCGCGCAATGCATTCGCCGTCGCGCTGGGCCCGCTGGGTCGAGGCGCAGTTCGAGCGCTTCAAACAGGCATATTCCCGCTCGCTCTCGGCGGCGCTCGACCACGCACTCGTGGTCGTCCTGCTGCTGATCGGCCTGCTCGTGCTCAACGTGTTCCTGGCCCGCTTCCTGTCCGCGACGTTCTTCCCGGAGCAGGACACCGGCATTCTGATCGGGCAGATCATCGCCGACCAGAGCGTCTCGTTCAACGCGATGGAAAAGAAGCTGGCGCAATTGCAGGCGATCGTGAAGCAGGACCCGGCGGTGGCGTCGGTCGCGGGCTTCACCGGCGGACGCGCGTTGAACACCGCTAACGTGTTCATCGAACTCAAACCGCTCGCGCAACGCCATCTGTCGGCGACGGAGGTGGTCAACCGCTTGCGGCCGAAGCTCAACGCCGTCTCGGGCGCGCGGCTCTTCCTGCAGGCGCAGCAGGATCTACAGATCGGCGGACGCCAGGCCGCTGCCGAATACCAGTACACGCTCACCAGCGACGATGCCAACGCACTCTTCACCTGGGTGCCGAAACTCGTGACTGAGCTCGGTAAATACCATAGCAAGATGGAGGACGTGAACTCGGACCTGCAGCAAAACGGCTTGCAGACCTACGTGAACTTCAGCCGCGCGACCGCCACGCGTTACGGATTCCAGCCGAACCAGATCGACAACGTGCTGTACGACGCTTTCGGCCAGCGCACCGTGTCGACCATTTACAACCCGCTGAATCAGTACTTCGTCGTGATGGAAGTCGCGCCGGCCTATTGGCAGTATCCGCAAGCGCTCAATCAGATCTACCTCAGCACGGCCGCCGGCAACGCGAACGGCACACAGCAGACGCAGATGTCGCGTGCCACCGTCAGCGCCGTGCAACAGGCGGCGGCGGTCAGCAGCGCGTCGAGCACCAGCGCAAATACGAACTCGCTGAACGCCGACGCCGAAGCGAACCAGCAGACCAACAGCATCTCGAACAGCAAGGGCGGCAATTCCAGCGGCAGCGCGGACAGCACCGCCGCCGAAACCATGGTCCCGCTCTCCGCGATGATGACCTTCTCGAACAGCCACACCGCAACCCAGGTGAACCACCAGAGCGGCCTCGTGGCCGGCACCATCTCGTTCAATCTGCCGGCGGGCGGATCGCTCAGCGAGGCCGGCCAACTCATCACGCAGGCCGAGCGCGACATCGGCATGCCCGCGTCGGTGCACGGCGCGTTCGCGGGCGCCGCGCAAGCGTATGCGCAGTCGATGGGCGCCGTGCCCTTGCTGATTCTCGCCGCGCTGGTGGTGGTCTATCTCGTGCTCGGCGTGCTGTATGAGAACACGGTGCACCCGCTCACGATTCTGTCGACGCTGCCGTCGGCGGGCATCGGCGCGACACTCGCCTTGCTGATCTTCGGCACGCCCTTTTCGGTGATCGCGATGATCGGCATCATTCTGCTGATCGGCATCGTCAAGAAAAACGGCATCATGATGGTCGATGTCGCGATCCAGTTACAGCGCCACGACGGCATGAACGCGCGCGATGCGATTCACGAGGCCGCGGTGGTGCGGCTGCGCCCGATCATGATGACGACCGCGGCCGCCGTGCTGGGCGCGGTGCCGCTTGCGATCGGCATCGGCCAGGGCGCGTCGCTGCGCCAGCCGCTCGGCGTGACGGTCATGGGCGGGCTGCTCGTGAGCCAGGTTTTCACGTTGTACACGACGCCGGTGATTTATCTGTACCTCGACCGGCTGCGCGCGCGACTCGCGAAATGGTCAGCGCGCCTGCCGTGGAATCGCCGCGGCGAAGCACCCGATACGAGCGCATGATGAAGACGATCTCCCCCACCCGACTGGCCGGCGCGATGCTGGCCTTATCGACTGTGTTGACAGGCGGCTGCATGGTCGGCCCCGACTATCATCGCCCGCCCGTCGCCACGCCCGCCACATGGAAGGAACTGCCCGGCTGGACCGAAGCGCAGCCCGCCGCCGAGCGTCCGAAGGGCGACTGGTGGACGGGCTTCAACGACCCGCTCATCAACGAGTTCGAGCCGCTCGTGTCGGTATCGAATCAGACCGTGCGCCAGGACTATGCGAACTATCAGGAGGCTCTTGCCGAAGTGCGGCTTGCGCGCAGCGCCCTGTTCCCGACCATCGGCGTGACCGGATCGGTGACCCGCGCACGTTCGTCGACCGGCAACTTCAACAGCAGCGCACTGGCCGGCGCGGGCGCGAGCAGCTTCCAGCGCATCAACAACGCCGGCTCGCTCGAAGCCAACGCCAGTTGGGCGCCCGACCTGTGGGGCCTCGTGCGCCGCAACATCGAGGAAAGCGCCGCCACCGCGCAGGCCAGTCAGGCGACGCTCGCGAACGCCACGCTCTCCGAACAGATCGCGCTGGCGAACGCGGTCATCGACCTGCGCGTGACGGATGCGAATATCGACTTGCTCACTCACACCGTCGATGCGTTCGAGCAATCGTTGCGCGTCGTCGCCGAGCAGGACAAGGCCGGCACCGTGCCGCCTTCCGATCTGGTGACCGCGCAGACGCAACTGGAGTCGGCGCAATCGAGTCTGATTGCGCTGGGCGTCGCGCGGGCTCAAAACGTTCATGCGATCGCCGTGCTGGTCGGCAAGAATCCGGAAGAGCTGGACATCCCCCCGAACACCACGCTGCCGACGCTGCCGTCCATTCCCGTCAGCGTGCCGTCCACGCTGCTGGAGCGCCGGCCCGACATTGCCGCCGCCGAGCGTCAGATGGCGGCGCAGAATGCCGCGATCGGCGTGGCCGTCGCCGCGTATTACCCGACGATTTCGCTATCCGCGCTGGATGGCTTCACGCAGTCGCCGTTGGCCGGCCTGCTGCACATCAGCAACTATGTGTGGTCTTTGGGCGGGCAGGCGAGCGAAACGCTTTTCGACGGCGGCCAGCGCAGCGCGCAGGTCGACGCGGCAAGAGCGTCTTACGAAGCGGCCGTGGCCAATTATCGCAGCACCGTCCTGACGGCGTTCCAGGGTGTGGAGAACGACCTCGCCGGCTTGCGCATCCTCGCGCAGCAAGCCGAGGTGCTGGAGCGTGCCGTACGCGATGCGACGCGCGGCACCGAGATCGCGCGCAATGAATACCAGGCGGGGACGGTGGACTTCACGACGGTCGCGACGGCGCAGGCAACGCAGTTGAATCTTCAGCAGACCGCGTTGAACGTGCAGCAAACACGGTTGCTCGATGCGGCTTCGTTGATCGGCGACCTGGGAGGCGGCTGGTCCGCTAGCGAATTGACTGATCCACGGAAACCAGTGCAACAGAACGCGTCGCCCTGAGCCGTGCTAGTCGTTGTCTTTCGCCACCACCGCGCCGGTGATCTGATGCCGCGCCAGCGACGCCGTGACGAAGCCGGACGCTTTCATGTCCTCGACGAACTTCGACAGGTATGCGGCCGCGTCGTCGCCCTTTGCCTTGGGTACGCCCATCGCCTGACGGATCACCATGAAGCGCTGGTCCAGTATGCGCACTCCGCCAGTTTTGGAGGCGTCCTTTTCGAGCTGTTGCTTGACGCCGGCGGCCACGTCGAGATGCTGATCGAGGAACCCCTGCACGACCGCGGGCGAAGTCGGAATCCGCACGATTGTCGCGTGGTGTAGTTCGCGCGTCAGAAACAGATCGTAGGCGCTGCCTTTGCCGACCGCGACCGTTACGCCGGGTTGATCGACCTGCTCGTTGCTGGTGATCGGCGAGGCCGCCCGCACGAGATAAAAGCCTTCTATGAGCACATACGGTTTCGTGAAAGCGATTTCCTGTCCACGCTTCGGATCGACCGCGAAGAAACCGATGTCGGCCTTGTCCTGATTGACGTTCTCGACCGAGGCGCCCGCCGACTTGACCGCGACCAGTTGCAGCGGCACGCCAAGCCGTCTGGCGAATTCGCTGGCGAGATCGACGGACACGCCGACCGGCTTGCCCGTCGCCGGATCGAGCGCGGCCAGCACGGGGTTGCCGAGATTGATCGACGCGCGCAAGGTGCCGCTCGGCGCGAATACGGCGGCCATCGATGCGCTTGCCGGTTTCGAGGTTGCGGCTGGCTGGGCGCTCGCGTCGTTGGGTTGCGCGAATGCGGGCAAGACCGCAGTGGATACGAGGATCGATGTGAATATTCTGAGCATGCTGCTGTGTCGCTCCATGTTTAAAATTTTGTTGTAGGACATGCACGCTCGGCAGCGCCCCATATCCCCTCAGGATAGCGAAGCTAGCATGTTCGACAGCCGTCTGATGTGAGCCTTGAACGCGATGCTCGCCTCACGATCGGTGGTGGGATTCAGATGCGACGTCTCAGCGAGTTGAGCCTGCTCGTGGAAATCGTTAGCCACTGTGCGTCGCACGTCGGGTGGCAACGACCGCACGATGGAGACCAGTAATGCCTCTTCGGCGTGAATCATGCCCAGAATCGAATGAGTGTCCATGGAAGAAACTCCGTTGATGGCGCGATAAGTCAAATCTAGCATGCTCCGCGCCGAGTATTCCGGTTACTTCCGCATACCTCTCGTTACAAACCGCCAGCGGCCGGTTGGTTATCATGTGCGATCGCATCGCTCTGAGTACCCGTTGGCTAATTATGAGGAATATCGGAAAAGCATTGGTGGTCGGTCTGGTGCTCGCAGAGGTCGCATTCGCCGTTTACCTACTGTCCCCAAAAAGTGATCCGTCGACCCGCGATCCCGGGGCCGTTACGGACGGCTCTGCGGCGCTGGCTTCGGACAAGGTTCAGTCCGGCACGTTACATGTGAGCGCCGACAACGCTCTCAGCGCGTCGTCGCCCGCCGCAAGCACGGAGACCGCCGCACGCGTCCCCGCACAAATCCCCGCTCAAGCTGCGCAGGGACACATCACGTCCGCGCCCGCGCCCGAACCGTCAACGGAGCACGCCGCGCAATTGCCACGGCAACCGGCACAACCGCACCCGCAAACCGTGCAAACGCCCGCGGTGGCCACCGTCCTGGCCGCCACCGATTCAAAAACAGCCACCGTTGTGCAACCCGGCCGCGGCCGTGACGGTCTGCACCGCCGCGATTCGAATTCGGTCTCGTCCGCGGCGACGGACGAACTCGTCAAGGAATCCGCCAAGCTGGATCCGGCGCTCCCGCCGCCTGAACCTGCGCCGTTTGTGCACGACGATCAGCCGCATCGTGGCTCGAACGCCGTCGCGGCCGCGATGACGCAACAGCTCGTCAAAGAGTCCGCCAAGCTCGATCCGGCATTGCCGCCGCCGAACCCGTCGGGCATGCACTAAACGGGGGAACCGCCGCTCGTTCAATCGTGGTGATCATGATGTCACCGCGATCTCGCGCGCCAGATGCTGAAGCGGTCATGCGTTCGATTGCGCGGTAGTCTACGATGTAGTTCAGATCCATGCGCTGAGGCAGCAACACGAATGCCACCTCAGCGCAGGCCTGGACGCATTTCCATCGCGGCGAACCTTGATGGAGGACGAGCATGACCAACGACTCCCCCGACAAAGCAGAACGCGGCACAGGCTGGATCGACCAGCCCGAAGACGCAGAGGTTATCGCCGTTCTCGTCGAGAAAATCAAGGCGCAGCAGGCGGCGATCGCAGCCAGTAGCAACACTCATCTGGACGGACGCGTCGACCGCGGTCAGCATCAGAAGCAAACGCTCGGCGCCTTCGGCACGCTGCGGATCTTCGAAACGATACCCACTGCGCTCAAGCATGGCCCTTTTGCGAAACAGGACGAACTGGGACCGTCGCTTTGCTATCGGGTCGCCTGCCGCTTTTCTAACGGACAGCCCTGTCCTTTCTCCGACCAAGCCGCCGACGTTCGCGGTGTCGCCATCAAGTTCTTCACCGCACAGGGCATTGAAACCGATCTCCTCATGACCAACGAGGGCGGCCGCTCGCATGCGAGAAATGCCGTGCAGTTCATGGACTTCGCCGATATCCTCGTCGCCCAGATCGCTAGAGGCGCGCTTGGGGCACTGGAGCAGGCGTCGATGGAAGTGTTGAGCGGCAAACTCGGCCCCGTCGAGACAGCCCGCATCGTCGCGATCCTGGCAAAGGAGACGACCCTGCGCTCCGTCGAAAGTCTCACGACCGAGCGGTTCTGGGGTTCGGTCGTCAAGCTGGGCGCCGCGGCCATCAAGTACTCGCTTCAACCCGAAGATACAACCGTGCAAGGGACAAACGGCGATCGCCACGGCGACGACTATCTGCGCGAAGACCTGCTGAATCGCCTGAAAACCGGTCCGCTCAAATGGCAACTCTGCGTGCAGTTCTTCGTGGATGAGGAAAGCACGCCGGTCAACGACGCATCGGTCGCATGGGCGGAGACGCCGATTGCGATAGGCGTGCTGGAGATCGCGACACTGCCCTCCGCCGACGACGAAGCGCGCATCAACCAGATGGCATTCAACCCGGCCAACGGCTTCGAACCGCTGGGCATCACACACGCTCGCAAGAACGTCTACGCGGCCAGCGCCGCGAATCGCATGGACCGCGGCGTATTGTCGAGCGACGACGCGCGCCGATATATAGAACCCATGTGAAGTTTCTGCGCGAGTGTCGCAACGCTCCTCTCGACCAGCCGGCTCAATTCAGACGCCGCCCACCGTCGACGACTATGGTCACGCCCGTGCTGAACGTCAGATGCGTCGCGCACGCCTCGATTGCCGATGCCACATCGTCCGGCGTGCCGATGCGGCGAAGCGGTGTCGTCGCCGCGACTTTGTCATTGAAGTCGGCGCCGCGCCCCGGCACGAAAGTCGTATCGACGGCTCCCGGAGAAACGTTCAAAACCCGAATGCGCGGCGCCAGCGCGCGGCCCAACGAAGCCGCCATCACGTCGAGCCCCGCTTTGGCGGCGCAATAGGCGATATTGCTGCCCTGCCCCGTGGTCCCCGAGATGGACGAGACGTTGATCACCAAGCCGTCGCCGCTTGACTCGAGTAGCGCACGGAAAGCGCGGATCGCCGCAAACTGCGCCCGCCAGTTCACGGCAAATATCTGGTCGATCAGCTCGTCCGTGAGTGCATCGAGATTCGCGTGCGGCACGGCCTGCGTGATGCCGGCCGTATTGACCAGCACATCCGTGCGCCCATATTCGGCTTGCACTTTCACGGCCAGATCGTTGAGCGCGCTACTGTCGGTGATCGAAACCGCCGCGGCGAGATGGCCGCTCCCCGGCAGCGAGTCGACAACTCCTTGCGCCTTCTGCAAATCCGCATGACTGGTCACGACGATGCGCGGGCCCAGTGCCGCCAGGCGCCGCGCCGTCGCGCTGCCAATACCACCGGACCCGCCGAGTATCACGCAGACCTTCCCTTCCAGAGACTGTGCCGTCATTTCAACGCCTACGCATGAATGGAATACCGACCGTCACGCCGTGCGAGCGACGCCGTAACGACCGGGTCAGTGAGACCCTCGATAAGAGTATCGTTTCCCGGATGGTACGCCTGACAACCACTTTCGAAATTCGGACGACCCTTGGATTGGGCCGCGCAAGCCCAGACCGTCAGAAGCTGGTACGCAAACCGACGCGAGCAAGCGTCTGCGAGCGGTTGCTCGCCGCGCCGTCCGGTTGCAGCAAACCGTTGATCCATGCCCGCGTCACAGCCGCGTCGCCACTCGCGCGCTGATAGATCGCTTCGACATACGCGGTGGTGCGTTTCGAAAAGCTGTACTGCAACGCGGTGGTGACCTGTTGCGCCTTGTTGTTCAGCAGCACGTCGTTGCCCTTCATGTACGCGTAGTCGAGACCGAGTGTCCACGGGCCGGAGATCGTCCACGACGCGCCGCCTTTGTAGACGTCGATCTTCGCACCACTCGCCGTATTTTTCGTGTTGGTGTAGAGCAACATCCCCAGCACGCTGCCGAAGTTGTAGTGCGCGCCGAAACCGAAATTGCGGATGCCGTCGTGACCGTCGCCCAATTGCGGATACTTCACCTCGACATATGCCGCGCCGATGCCCAACGGACCGTTCGCATAGTTCGCGCCGAAGCTCATTGTCGAGTCCGACGAGAACGAGCCGGGTACGCCACCGAATCCATAGAGCGCACCGACCGTGAACCCCGCGATATCGGGGCTGCGATATTTGACCGAGTTCCCTACGCGTGTCGCGCCCGCCATGCGGTCGAAATCGAATGAACCGGTCGGATTGTTCGGCACACCCAGCGCGGTAAACGGCCCCTGGCGAAAATCGTAGATGCCGCCGAACAGGAACGCGCCGTCATACAGGCCGAGCGTCAACGTCTCGAACATGAAGTCGTACTGGGTGCCGAAGGTGAGCGAGCCGAAGCGGTCATTGGTGAGACCGACCAGCGCCGTGCGGTTGAAAATCTGCCCGGCGCCCGGAATCGTCGCGCCGCTGCCCAGATCGAACTGCGACGTGAGTTCGAAAATCGCCTTGTTGCCGCCGCCCAGATCTTCGCTGCCTTTGAACGTCAGCAGGTCCGGCGAGAGCACGCCGCTGTCGAACAGCGTCGCGGCGCCGCCATGCTGGTTGTTCACATACGTGACGCCCGCATCGATCACGCCTTGCAGCGTCACACTGCTTTGCGCGCAGGCTATATTTGGCACGATACCCGGCGCGATGCATGCGAACGTGCACCCTGCCATCGCCAGGCGCTTCGGCTTGGTCCCTTTCATAGCTGTCTCCTCCAGTCGTTGTTGAATATCTGTCGCTGTTCGATGCGGATCTCGACCGGCGTGAGCGACGCGCCCTCGCACGGTCCATCGACACACACGCCGTCTTCGAAGCGGAACATCGCGCTGTGATGCGCGCACATCAGCAATTCGGCGTCGTAGGCCCAGAACGTGTTCGGTTCGTAGTTCAGGGGAATCGAGAAGTGCGGGCACACATTGCGGTACGCCCACGCTTCATCGCCACGGCGCAGAATCATGACGCCTGGTGCGCCGGCACGATCAGCGGGAATTTCAAGCGCGCCGCCATCGGGAATGTCGTCAAGCGCGCAGAGAAAGCCTTGATGAGGTTCGGGATTCGCCGCGTTCATCGCCTCGCCTCCTCATGCCTGCCGCGCGGACAGCACGAAGTCGCGCTGCACTTCGAAGAACGGGCTCGGCAGCGCCCACTCTTTGGCAGCGGCCGCGTCGTGATTCGGCACGTAGTCGATCACGAGCGACGGCTTCGAGCCGAACACCGCATCGGAGTGAACATAGGGATCGCCCTCGGAATAAAGCGCGGTGGTCAGCGTCTCGTAGCCGGGCGCGACGATCAGGAAATGGATGTGGGCAGGCCGCATCGGATGACGGCCGGTCGCCATCAGCATCTGTCCGACCGGGCCGTCGGTAGGAATGGGATAGCTAGTCGGCTTGATGGTCCTGAATGCGTATTCGCCGTTAGGCCCCGAGCGGAATTTACCGCGCAGGTTGCTCTCGGGCTGATCGGGATCCTGGCCTTCATACATGCCGTTGTTCGCCGTTTCCCACACCTCGATCAAGGCACCGGCCACCGGCGCGCCGCCTTCGTCGACGAGGCGGCCATGAATCAGCGTCGGCTCGCCTTCCGTGCGGGCGATGTTGGCGCCGAATTCTTCTTCCTTGGCGCCTTCGCGGTAGAACGGGCCGAGCAGGCTGCTCTCGGTGGTGACGCTGCCGCGCCCGTGATTGATCGCATCGATCATGATCGACAGGCCGAGCGTGTCCGACAGCAGAATGAATTCCTGGCGGATGCCGTTGCACATCTTGCCGGTGGCCGTCAGGAATTCGATGCCACGGCGCCATTCGTCGCCGGTCAGTTCGACTTCGCTGGCGAATGCATGCAGGTGGGTGACCAACGCGGTCATGATCTGCTTGAGGCGCGGATCGGTGCAATCGGCAAACGTATCGAGCACGTTCTGTGTCAACGGGTGGATGGTTTTATCGTTCATGCCTGGCCTCATGCACGGTGTGCCGCCGAGCCCGCGTCGAGCGAATCGGACGCGCCGTCCGGCGAGCGTTGTTGAGACGGACCGGCGTCGCGGAATACGACGCGCCGGCCCACGGGGAACAGTTGCGGGCCATAGCGGTGCGAGACGAAGCCCCACAGTCCTTGCGGAAAGAACATCGTCACGACGATCGCGAGCGCACCCAGGCCGATCAGATACCAGGTACCGAAATCGGACAGGAACTGGTTCAACAGGAAGAAAATCAGCGCGCCGACAATCGGCCCTTCAAGCGTGCCGAGGCCGCCGATCATCACGATGAAAATACCGAACGCGCTCCAGTTCACCGAGAACGCGGCGTCGGGCGAAATGCGCAGATTGCCGACGAAGTACAGGCCGCCCGCCAGCGCGGTGCCGCACGCCGACACCAGATAGACGATCAGGCGCGCGCGCTTCACGTCGACACCCTGGCTGCTGGCCGCCACCGCGTTGTCGCGCATCGCGGTCAACGCGAGACCGGCTTTCGAGCGCAGAAACAGATACAGCAGTCCGATCGCCGCCGCGACGATGGCAAGCGCCAGCCACAGCGTCAGCGATTCGCGCAGCGCGCGCGGCACCTCCTGCAATGCGGTGAGGCTCGTGCCGGAACCACCGCCGAGCACCGAGACGTTCGCCACCGTCAACCGGAACACTTCGGCGATCACCCAGGTGCCGATCGCGAAGTAGCCGCCTTCGAGCCGGAACGCCACCATCGACACAGGAATCGCCACGACCGTCGCAATCACCGCCGCAATCGGCACCGCGATGAACGGCGAGATGCCGCAATAGTTGGCGAGAATCAGCATGCCGTAGCCGCCGATGCCGAAGAATGCCTGCTGGCCGATCGACACCATCCCGCCATAACCCGCCAGCAGGTTCCACATCAACGCGAATACCAGGTAGGACGCCAGTTGCACGAAGTCGCGCATGGCATCGCGTCCTGCCCACCACGGCGCGCTCGCCACCGCCAACGCGACGATCAGCAGCACGATCACCGCCACGCGGCTCGCACGCGTCGCGCGCCGCACTTCGAAGCCCGCTGCGGGCTGGTTCAATTGCATGGTCATGTCGAAGCCTCTATGCGGTTTTGGGCAGCAAGCCCTGCGGCCGCGCCACCAGCACGCCGAGAAACACCACGTGGCCGAGCCAGATGCCCCAGCCGGGGTCGAAGTAAAAGCCCACCTGCTGCGCAATGCCGAGCGCCATGCCGCCGACGAAGGTGCCCCAGAACGACCCCATTCCGCCGATGATCACCGCCTCGAACGCATACAGCAGCAGCGCCGGGCCGTCGGTCGGCGACACCGCCGTGCGCATCGAGTAAAGCGCCGCGGCTACCGCGATCAGCACGAAGGCGATGCCCATCGCGAGCGCATAGGTACGGCGGTACGAGACACCCATCAGTTGCACGATCTCGCGATCGTCAGAGGTGGCGCGAAACGCGCGGCCGAGCGGCGTTCGGCCGAACAGCCACTGCATCGCGAAGGCGAGCGCCACCGTCGCCGCCAGCGTGACGAGCGGCAGATAGCCGAGCGTGATGCCCCCCGCGAGCGTGATGCTCCGCGATTCGAAGCTGCCGGTGGCGATGGAACGCGGATCCGCGGAGAACATCTGCTGCAGCACGTTCTGGATCACGATCGACAGGCCGAACGTGACGATCAGCGACGGCAGCGGATCGCGGCTGCTGACGCGGTTCAGAAGCGCGAACTGCACGGCATACCCCGCACCGAACGCGATCACGAGCAACAGCACGAGCGCGACGGCGAGCGGCAGATGGGCGAAGCTCGTCAAGGCGAACAGCACGAACACCAGCAGCACGATGAAGTCGCCGTGCGCGGTATTGGTGAGCCGCATCACGCCGAACACCAGCGACTGGCCCATCGCGAAGAGGCCGTAAAGCGCGCCCAACAGCACGCCCTGCACGACGATATTGATGAACGTGTTCATGCCGACACTCCGAAATATGCCTGCGTGATCGCCTCGTCCGACACTTCTGCCGACACGCCCGTCAACGACACGCGCCCTTCCTGCAGGCAATAGAAACGCGACGACACGCGGCGCGCCAATTGCACGTCCTGCTCGACGACGATCGCGCTCATGCCATGCGAAACGATGTCGGGCAGCGCCGCGTAGATTTCGCGGACGATCACCGGCGCGAGGCCGAGCGAAAGTTCGTCGCACATCAGCAGATCGGGGTTGCTCATCAGCGCGCGGCCGATCGCCACCATCTGTTGCTGACCGCCCGATAACGCGGTGGCCGCGTGATGACGGCGCGCCTGTAACGCGGGAAACAGCGCATAGACGCTTTGCAGGTTCCAGCGCCCCGGCCGCTTGCTGAAGGCGCCGAGTTGCAGATTCTCTTCGACGGTCAGGCTCGCGAACAGACGCCGCCCTTCCGGCACCAGCGCAATGCCCTTGCCCACGATGCTCGCTGCCGCCGCACCGCCCACTGGCTCCCCGCGATACAGAATCTGCTCGGCGGTGCGTGGGCGCAGCAGGCCCGCCACCGATTTCAGAAAGGTCGATTTACCCGCGCCGTTCGACCCGATCAGCGCGATCACTTCGCCCGGCGCCACCGTCACGTCAATGCCGAATAGCGCCTGAAAGTCGCCGTAAAACGCGCTCAGCGCGCGAGTCTCCAATAGTGCCGACATGGTCAAGCCTCCAGTCCGAGATACACGCGCCGCACGTCGGGGTCGTCCATCACGGCGGCGGGCAAGCCCTCCGCGAGCCGCTTGCCGAAGTTGATGACCAGCAGACGGTCGGCCACCGCGAGCAGCGCATGCACGACATGTTCGATCCACACGATCGTCACGCCACGCTCCTTGACGCGGCGAATCTCGTCGACGAGCGCGTGCGTTTCGGGTTCGGTGAGGCCGCCGGCGATCTCGTCGAGCAGCAGCAGTTGCGGCTGCGTCGCGAGCGCGCGAGCCAGTTCGAGCCGTTTGCGGTCCAGCAGCCCCAGCGTGCCGGCCAACTGGTTGGCGCGGGCTTTGAGGCCGGTGCGTTCGAGCACGTCGACGCAGACGTCGTACGCCGCGTGGCCGGTCAGTTCGCCGCCGAAGGTGGCGCCGACCAGCAGGTTCTCGAACACCGTCATGCCGCCGAACGGCCGCGGCACCTGATACGACCGGCCGATCCCCGCCGCGCAACGGCGATGCGGCGGCAAGTGGTTCACATCCGCCCCGTCGAATTCGACGCTGCCCTGATCGGGCCGCACGTCGCCGCTGACGAGGTTGAACAGCGTGGTCTTGCCGGCGCCGTTCGGGCCGAGGATGCCGTAGGTTTCGCCGCGTTCCACCGCGAAGCTGATGTCGTCGGTCACCTGCAGCGCGCCGTAACGCTTCGACACGCCGGTGAGTCTGAGCACTGGGTTCATCACTGCTCTCCGCTTTGAATTCAGGCAATCAACTTGAGCGGGCCGGACAGCGGCACGCTGGGCGCGAGCTGGTTGTTGACGATGGCGAGATCGAAGGGATGCTTCTGCCCCTTCACCCATTGCCCGCCGACAAGCGGCGTCTTGGCAACGTTCTTCACCGGGCCGCTGCCCCAGGCGACATGGCCGACCAGCGTATCGAGCTTGGTCGATGCCACCGCGTCGCGGATGGCTTCGTTCGAGTCGACGTCTTTCGCGCGCTTCAATGAATCGACGGCGATTTCGAATAGCGCGTGGGCGAAACCGATCGGTTGGGTCCATTGCTTCGAGGTGACGCGCTCGTAGTCATCCGCGACTTGCCGTGCGGTTTGCCCCGTCAGCGACGACTTGAACGGATGCGAAGGTGACCACCACACCTCGGTGGACAGTCCGTTGCCGAGATCGCCGAGCGCTTCGATCGAGGTCGGAAACAGCAGCGCCTTGCCGATCGAAATGACTTTGGGCTTCAGGCCTTGCTGACGCGCCTGAACGAGAAAGTTCTTGGCGTCCGGCGGTATCACGACGCCCGTGACGATCTGCGCATTCGACTGCTTGAACGAGGAAATCTGCGCGGAGAAGTCCTGCGTCATGCTTTGGAAACGGCCGGGGTCTTTGAGCGTGAAGCCCTTCTGCGCGAGTACCGGTGGAAAGCCGAGCTTCGCATCGCCCCAGGCGTTGCCGTCGCCGTCGTTGGGAAAGAGGCCGCCCACGCTGTGGTTGGTCTGCACCGATTGCCACATGCCGGTGTAGACGGCGATCACATCCTCCAGTCCCCAGAAGAAGTGATAGGTGAAACGGAAGCCCTTCTTCGGATCGCCTTTTCTGCCGAAGAACCACGGCTGCCACGGCACCACCGTCGACACGCACGGCATCTCGTTCAGCTCGCACGCGTCGCTCACGGGATTGGCGGTCTCCGGCGTGCCGGACACCAGCATGATGTCGACCTTGTCCTTCAGGATCAGGTCGTTGGCGACTTCGCCGGCGCGATTCGGATTCGACTGGCTGTCCTTGACGACAATCGATACCGGATATGATTTGCCGCCGATCACGATGCCGTTCTTCAGCGCCGTCTGCATCTGCTGGATCGTGAAACGGTCCGCTTCGCCGAACGGCGCGAGCGGCCCGGTTTGCGGCGATACGTAGCCGATTTTCAGTGTGCGCGGGCCGGCCGAGAAGACGAGCGGCGAGAACGCCGAGGTCGTGGCGGCGAGCGCACCGCCTGCCGCGAGGCTGACAAAGCGGCGGCGTCTCGCATCGAAAGTATGTGAGTCCATGGTTGTCTCCTGAATTTTTTTGTATGAGTGAATTGGGCGTGCTAGTCGGGGCGCCGCCCGTCGAAGGCGGCTTCGAGCAATGCACGCAGCGGTATTCGTTCTATTGGCCGCGGATTCCAGTACGGGTTCTTCAACGCGAGATCGAGTGCGATGTCGAGATCGGCTGCTGTCAGGCCGATGTCTTTCAGCGCGGTCGGCGCACCGTGATCGTGTGCGAGATCGAATACGGCTTGCGCGGCGTCGTCGGCGTGCAATGCGTGGGCGATACGCTTCATCGCCTCGGGTGCAGCCGCACGGTTGTAGGCGAGCACATGCGGCAACACGATCGTGTGCGTCTCAGCGTGCGGCAGATTGAAAGTGCCGCCGAGCGTATGGCACAGCTTGTGATGCAAGGCCATGCCGACACTGCCGAGCACGGCGCCGCATAGCCACGCGCCATACAGGCAGTCACCACGCGCCGCGAGGTCTTCTGGTTGTTGCATTACGCGAGGCAGCCCCTGGCCGAGCGCGCGAATGCCCTCTTGCGCCATCAGGCTGATGATCGGATTCGCGTCCTGCGCGTAGAGCCCTTCCGCCGCGTGGGCGATGGCGTTGATCCCACTTGTCAGCGACAACGCGGGTGGCAGCGACGTCGTCAATGCCGGGTCGTAGATCACCGTCTTCGGCAGCACACGCAGATCGCGGCCGGTCTTTTTGACGCCGCCCTCGGTGAGGCCGTAAATCGGCGTCATCTCGGAGCCGGCATACGTAGTCGGAATTGCGATGATCGGCAGGGAGGTTTCGAGCGCGATCGCCTTGCCGAGACCCGTTGTGGAACCGCCGCCTATCGCGATCGCGCAATCGGCGCCGACGCTTGCGGCGAAATCACGCGCCGCGCGAGCGGTTTCGACCGGCACATGCATCACGGCTTCGGCATAGACGCCTGCCGCCCGCGAGCCGAGACTCGCCGCGAGCGCTTCGGCCTGCGCACGCTGTTGCGGCGTGGACAGCACGATCGCCCGCGTGGCGCCGAGCAAACCGATCTCGCGATCAAGCTGGTCGAGACTGCCCGCGCCGAAAATCACGCGTGACGGCAGGCCGTTATAGATGAACGGTTCCATGGCGGTTCAGCGCGGGTAGTAAGGCGGAATCTGCGCATCCACGTTGACCCAGACCGACTTGGGCTGCGTGTATTCGCGCATCGCTTCGAAACCCATTTCACGGCCGTAGCCGCTTGCGCCGACGCCGCCGAATGGCGAAGCGGCACTCACGCGCTTGTAGCAGTTGATCCACACCATGCCGGCGCGAATCTCGCGAGCCACCAGATGCGCGCGTTGGAGATCGCGTGTCCAGAGACCCGCGCCGAGACCGTATTCGGTGCCATTCGCAATCGCCAGCGCCTCTTCGTCGGTGCTAAATGTCGTGACCGTCATGAATGGCCCGAACACCTCTTCCTGCGACACCCGATGCTCCGGTTTCGCTTCGACGATAGTCGGCTCGACATAGCAGCCATTTGCGAGCGCGGCATTGTCCGGCGCCTTGCCTCCCGCCAGTACGCGGCCACCCTGTTCGCGGGCGATATCGACAAATGAAAGCACGCGGTCGCGGTGCTGACGCGAGGTGAGCGGGCCCATCTCGGTCGACGGATCGAGCGGATCGCCAATCTTGATCGTGCGGCTCAACGCGGCGAACTTTTCGAGCACTTCGTCGGCGATCGATTCGTGCACGATCATCCGCGAGCCGGCGATGCACGCCTGCCCCTGGTTGTGGAAGATCGCGAACGCCGAGCCTTGCACGACCGCCTCGATATTCGCGTCGCCGAATACGATGTTCGCGCCCTTGCCGCCGAGTTCGAGTTGCACCTTCTTCAGATTGCCGCTCGACGCCTGCACGACCTTGCGGCCCACCGCGGTCGAACCGGTGAAGGCGACCTTGCTGATCTCCGGATGTTCGGCGATATACTGCCCGGCCACATGACCCAGGCCCGGCAGAATATTGACGACGCCATCCGGGAAACCCACTTCGGCCATCAGTTCGGCTATCGCCAGGCTCGACAGCGGCGTGAGTTCGGCGGGCTTCATGATCACGCAGTTGCCCGCGGCGAGCGCCGGCGCCATCTTCCAGCTCGTGAACATGAGCGGGAAATTCCACGGCACCACCTGCCCGACAATGCCGACCGGCTCTCGCGTCAGGTAGTTCAGAAAGCCCTGCTCGACCGGAATCACCGAGCCTTCGAACTTGTCGGCCATGCCGCCGAAATAGCGGAACGTGGCCGCCGTGCGCGGCACGTCGAGGTTGCGTGTATCGCGGATCGGGTGGCCGGTATCGAGCGATTCGAGGCGCGCGAGCTTGTCGGCATTCGCTTCGATCGCGTCGGCCAGCTTGAGAAGCAGATGCCCGCGCTCCATCGCGGCGAGGTTGCTCCACTTCGGAAACGCCGCCTTCGCCGCCGCGACGGCGCGATCGACATCGGCCGGGCCCGCCATCGCGACGTCGGCGATTACCGAGTTGTCGTGGGGATTGAGGGAGGCGAGCGTTTCGCCGTTTGCAGCCGGCACGAAGCGGCCGCCGATGAAGAGTTGCGTTTGCATGTCAGTCCTGTGCAAGTAAAACCTGGACGCGACTTTCCCCGCGGCGCCAGCGGTCTGGCGCCGTTCGATCGACGATCGGGGGGAATGCCGGGGAGTTACATCTGAATCGGATACGGCGGCAGCTCACCGCTTTCGTAGCGCTTGGGCAGATCGGGGGTCGCGTTCTCCCACACCAGCAGCATCGAACGCTTCTGCGAATAGCCCTTGTGGCGGATATCGGCCGGCATCGCGGCGATATCGCCCGCGTTCATCGTGATGCGTGCGCGAGGCTCGCCGCTGTCCTTGTCGGCGACGTCCCAGATGATCTGGTCGGACAGTTGCAGGAACCACTCGACGCGGTCGTTGCCGTGGAACACCGGCAGCACGAATTCCTCGGTGGTCGGGCAGAACAGGCTCTGCTGGCATACCGACGTGACCGACGGATTCCACGTCACGTCCGAGCGCGACAGGTACTTGAAGAGGCTGAACGCATGCAGAGCGCCTTCGAAACCCGGCTCCGCGTGAATCTCCGGTTCGTCCTGGCCGACGTCGGCAAACTGGCGATTGACGGGAAGATCGTCGCGCAACGGCGAGTCGCCTTCGAGGCCCGGCATGCGCTTGGTGGCAATCCGCGTGCGCTCGATCGCGGCGATGTTGTCGCCATGTTTCGTGCCGAACGCGGAGCCGGTTTCTTCGGGCGCGGCGAACGGGTCGAAGCCTTCGTTGACCCAGTCCTTCAGGATCGCCTTGAAGGTCGCCATGATGAGCGGCGTGTCGAACTGCTGCATATGGTCGACGCCCGCTTCCTTGAAGCTCGCGTTATACGCGCCGGCGTACATGTCGACCTTGCCGTAGTGATTGCGCGTGCCGATCACTTCGTCGAAGTTGACCCAGCCGTAGAAGAAGCCCCACGCCACGTCGCGCATCATCGCGCGCAGGAAGTCGTCGGCGTGCATCTGGTGCGAGCGGATCTGGCCTTTGGCCGGCCATCTGACGGTGGCGAAATAAGCGTCGCGGCTGAATTCGAAGTCGCCGAGACAGAACGTGCGATAACCGGTCACCGCGTCGGCCTCGCTCGCGGTGACGTTTTGCAGGGTGCTGACTTTGTCCATGATGGGCTCCGAAAAGATCGATCGTGTAGAGGGATTCAGTGGATGCAGATGTCGGCCCACTTCTCGACCGAATAGCGTCCGAGGATCGTCTGCACGAGCAGCACGCCTTTTGTCTTTGCTTCGAAGCGATAGGCGGCGCCGGCGGGCAGCAGCGCCTGATGACCGCGGCGCAGCCGCACATGGCCCATCGACTGGCCCGAGGGCTGGCCTTCGAGGCGCACGCTGCCTTCGGTCTGTGCGTCGACCAGCGGGCCGTCCGACGGCTTGATGAAATAGATGTCGATTTCGCCGTCGAGCACGACAGCGAACTCATCGTGCGACGCAGCAAACCACGGCGACGAACCTTCCGCGCGCAGTGTCTCGATCACGTACTTGAGATTCTTGCCGACGACGACTTTCTCGTAGGGCTCAGCGCGGCTCGCGACGTCGAACACATTCGACATGGCGTAATGTTCCGGTTTGCCCTTGATGATTTCGATGGAGCCTTTCCGAAAGTTGTCCAGGCTGCCGAACCAGGTTTGTTGCATGTCTGCCTCCAGTTGATCCACGAATGCGTTGCTTGCATCGAAGATTAAGCGGCGACAGGCACTACAGCAATGTTCTGAGGGTCGGGAAACGCGAACCTTGGGTGCTCCAAAATCGCGCCAGGGAAACTACCTGGTGGCGAACCCTCATCGGCCTTGGGTAGGGCTCAACTGTCGGACAGTTCCTCGCCGACGCTTTTCGTTTCGTCGTCCGGCGGCGTAATGCCGAGCGCCCGGTCCCACTGCGGTTCGCGCAGATAGCGCGCGCGCAGGAAGTCGACGAAGGCTTTGACCTTGGTGGTCGAGCGGTGCGACGCAGGATACACCGCCGAGAGCCACAGCGGCGGCGCCGCGTATTCCGGCAGCACACGTTCCAGCCGGCGTTCGAGCAGATCGGCGGCGGCGACCATGGTCGGCAGATAGACGACGCCCGCGCCGGCCCTCGCGAATTCCAGCAGCAGATGCACGCTATTGGTTTTGAGCACCGGGTTCAGCGCGATTTCGAAGCACTCGTTGCCGCGCATCAGCGGCCACTTGTCGCCCCAAGGGTAGTACGAATAGCGGGCGAAATCGTGCCGCAGCAGATCGAGCGGTGTCTCGATCAGCGGCTCTTCCTTCAGATAGCCGGGCGCGGCACAGAGCACGCCGCGCACCGGAAAGAGACGCCGCTCGACCAGCAGGTTCGATGCCGGCGGATAGATTTGCAACGCCAGGTCGAAACCTTCCTGAACCGGATCGATGACGCGGTCGTTGACGGTCACGACGAACTCCACGCGTGGGTACGCGGCGCGGAATTCGATCAGCGTCTGCGAAAAATGGCCGAGCGCAAAGCCCGGCAGGACGTGGATATTGAGCGTGCCCGCGAGCGCCTGCGGATCGCCACGCGAGCGGCCGGACAGATCGTGAACCTTGGTGACCAGCTCGGCGCACTCGCGGTAGTAGGTCTCGCCGAGTTCGGACAGGCGCACCGCCCGGGTCGAACGATGAAAGAGCGGCACGCCGAAATGGTCTTCGAGCTGCTTGACGCGCGAGGTCACCACCGATTTGGCGACCCCCAACTGACGCGCCGCGCCGGCGAAGCTCTGCGCTTCCGCGGCGCGTACGAACGCTTCCATCGACATGAATAGGTCCATGCTGTCTCCTCTTGCCGGGGCGAGCACCATCCGGTCTGTACCGAGATCCTATCGCGAATTCGATGGCACGCGCCTTCTCATGGACTCGGTTCGACAACCGCCGCCTGCAGGCTTCCCTGCTTATTACTGACCGATACCGCGAAAAGCAATGCCAAGGCTGCGATGAATGCGGGCGCGGCCATCGACGTCAAAATGGCGATCATGCTGTAGCCGGCAGCAGAAAGCGCTCCCCCACCGAGCGCGCCGAGAATGCCTCCCAGGCGCCCGATACCCAGCATCCACGCCACGCCGGAAGCGCGCCCGTGCGTGGGATAGAACAGCGCCGCAAGGGCCAGCATCGACATTTGCGCGCCCGTCATGCAGACACCCGCCACGAAGGTCGCGATCGCAAGCGACTGAACATTGGCCGTGCCCTGTCCCATCGCGCAGACAGCGGCGCCCAGCAACAGAAATGCGAGCGCGACCACTCGCCACGGATTGAAGCGGTCCATCAACCAGCCACAACCCAATGCGCCGATTACGCCTCCTGCCGGAAACAGTGCCGACACCAACGACGCCTGGCGCAGTGTGAAGCCCGCGTCATGGATCATCGTCGGCATCCAGCTCGTCAGCATGTAATAGACAAGCAGACCCATGAAGTACGCTAGCCACAGCATCAACGTGCCGAACCTGTAACGCGTAGAAAGGATGAGAGCAAGTGGCGCGGTTTCCTTCTCCCCTACCCGATCAGATACAGAGAACTTTGAAGCAGTCACCAGCTCACCACTGGCAATTCTTCGAAGTACTCGACGAATCCGATCATCCGGCCAGCCTTTGATCACCATGAATCGCACGGACTCCGGCAGCGCAACAAGGGCACATGCAAGCAGGACGGGCGCAATGCCGCCTGCGAGGAAGATCGAGCGCCATCCGAAGTCTGGTATCAATGCAGCCGACACGACACCACCGGCCGACGCGCCTAAGGTGAATCCGCAGAACATGACGTTCAGCAGCAAGGATCGACATCTCGCCGGCACGTATTCCGACAATAACGTCGTCGAGTTGGGAAGTGCCGCGCCAAGCCCAATTCCGGTTAAAAAGCGAAAGACCGACAGTTGCCAAACACCCGTAGCGAATACGCAGGCAATCGTCCACACGCCGAAAAAACAGACTGAGCCGATCAAAACCTTGCGACGCCCGATCCTGTCGGCAACGGGTCCAGCAATCAGCGCACCGATCGCGAGACCCACGAGCGCCGCACTTAGTACGGGCCCAAGCGCGATTTTTGTTACTCCCCACTCTTTCGCGATCGCCGGCGCAACGAAGCCGATTGCGCTGGTATCGAATCCGTCCAGCGCGACGATCAGAAAGCAGAAAAAAAGAATCAACCACTGATAGGGTGAAAACCTGCGTTCGTCAATGAACTGTTCCACGTTGAGTAAGTTCTGCTCGCCGATATCTCGTGTGCTCATGCAAACTCCGTGATCAAACGGGCGGAGCGTTCGCAAGAACACTGTCCGCCTGCCTTGGTTAATGATTGCCCTGCGGATTCACGGAGCACGATGCCCGTCGCTTCTATCGGGCAAATCGCGCTTCGCGCACGTGCCCAGTTAGAACAAGTGCCGAATTCCCGCCATCGTAGCGAACTGACCCATGCCCGCCGCCGGCGTTGTGCCCCCGCCGCCCACGCTCGCGGAAAAGCGCGCCTTGGCGCTGTTCCACAAATACGTACCGCCGATATAGACAGCAGTGGCTTTCGACAAGAAGTAAGTGGCGCGCAGCGTTGTCATCGTTGCCCGCGCATCCTGCTCCCGGACCACGATCCGAAAGCCTTCGCCATCGATCACAAAACTCGGGGTCACGAAATACTGGGCGCCTACGAAGTAAAGATTCGACCGTACGTCGGGCGCCGCCGCGGAGTTCGTCTCGACGTGTCTCCCGAGCCACCCCGCTCCGACCTTCAACCCGGCAAACTTCACGTAGCCGTTCGCCACGATGCGCGTGTCCTTGTCTGCGCCTGACGCAATGGGAAAAGTGCCGATGCCGTCAAAGAAATTAGCTGCGGCGTTCGCACCGCCCCGCTGTTCGTCGTACGCAGTCGCAACGCCAAAGCTTGCCGCGTCGTATTTGAGCATTGCGCTCCACTCGTGGCACGGGTTGAACTGGCCTGGAACCTGACCGGCGCATGTGCCCTGTCCCGGCGAATTGCCGGTGCCGGCCGCATCGCGTCCGAACGAATACGAGGCGCCGACTGTCACCCCTTTATAGGTGCCTTTGTAGACGATACTGTTATCACTACGCGCATTGGGCAGGTAATTGTCCAGCGCCCCGATCCCGTGGACATCGGGGCCCAGCATGTCCGCGTCAGACAAAGCCCAGTAAACCATGTTGTACTGGCGCCCGAAGGTTAGCGCCCCCCACGGCCCGTCAATGCCGACCCACGCCTGGCGCCCAAACAACCGCCCTCCTTGCCCAATGTCTCCGGCTCTCGTATTGAAGCCATTCTCCAGGGTAAAGATCGCCTTCCAGCCGCCCCCGAGGTCCTCGGTGCCGCGGATCCCCCACCGGGACGGCAATTCCCCACTGATGGCCGGCATCCGAACGACGTGGTCGCCGGCGGAATTTGCATGAGACACGTACTCGATGCCGGTATCGATCAAACCATACAGTGTGACGCTGCTTTGTGCGAAGGCCGATGCACTCAACATCCCGAGACCGAACGCTGCAACCCTTCCACGCTTCATACTCCTCCCAATGATTGGCTACTCGCTTCGTTATCCAAAGTACTTTATGTGATACGGATCATTGGTGCGGAGCTTATGTTTGCAAATAAAAAGCAACAACACGGTGAAACACGGGGCCACGAAAATACGAAGCGTATTCGCCGGACATTTGGAAAATTTAAATTCTCCTGTCAGGACACAGACGCATGTACTTTTCTTTTCACGGCGTGATCAGCGGTGATTTTCATGCGCTAACGTGCTTGAGAGAGAAGCGCCGGAGGCCTCGAGTATCGAGATGAATTGTGTTCATTTGCCTATTGAACACAGCGGTGTGCGGCACTTGAACATCGTTCAATGTGATATTGAAAACTATCCCCTTCGTCCTCCAGCAGCGATGTGGCATCGTGACCGCAGCGGTGAGCGCCCAGTCGTTATGCGTCGACGGGCAAAGCCCACCATCTTCGACGCGGCGTCGTCGATCCGGGCTGCACACGCAGCCCTTCAGACCAGTGAGGACCAACTTGTCACAAGCCAATAACTCAAGCAGTAGAGATGAACTGATAGCGAAATGCCTGCCCTTTCTCGAGGAGGTCAAGGATCTGACTACGGGCAATGAGGTCGAACAGTGGCTCAACGAAAAATACGGCACATCGAGCGAGTTCTATAAAGATCTCGAGCGCCTGATTACGATCGGCGTAGTGGAAGAAGGCTGGGCGGCCAACATCGAGATCTCCGGGCGCAGGTATCGGCGCGCACGTCTTGTCGATCCGTCAGAAGAGACCTTTGGATTCAGCATTACGGCGGTCTATATGGATAGCACCGGCAATGACCGGAACAATCCGGAGGGAAGCTTCCGGGGCGATTACCACGCGCATCCCTATGGCGAATTCAACATGGTGGTGTCGCTAAACGAAGGCGCGGCCCTCGCCGGTCCGAACGGCTGGTGTTATGGCGGATGGACCGCGCCGGCGCCGGGCAGTCATCACTATCCGGAAGCAAAGGGCGGCGCAATTATCGCTTTGTTTTTTCTGCCCGCAGGGCGCATTGCGTACAACGTCAAGGCGCCTGACGCAAACTGATCATGCGCAGGACCCGTCGGTAACGGCGCGTTCTGCGCTTACGCCGCGTCGACACCCGTTCCCCTTCAACCCGGAAGCTGGGACACCAAACCGGCATCACGCCGGGCGCGTTGAGTTGCGCCCGGGCACCAACATTCAGTGGGTGGTCAGTTGCTTCGTCACGCCAACGAGGCCAAGACCGACACGTCGCACTTCGGCATCCGCTTTCTCATCGACGAGCCCGCCGTTCTCAGCAAATGCCTGATGGGCAGAACCCAGCGAGAACACTTGAGGAATCAGGATCGCGCCCATCTTCTCGAGAACACCCCGCATTCCGAGCATTGCGCGAATCCCGCCCATCGGCCCCGGTGATGCCGAAACAACCGCCGCGACCTTACCGGCGAAGAGTGTCAAGCCGGAACTTCCCGTCGCGGTCGGCCTGCTTACCCAGTCCAGCATGTTCTTGAGCACAGCGGTATAGCCGCCGTTATGCTCAGGCGAAGCGACTAACAGCGCGTCATGTCTGGCGAACAATTCCTGCAGCGCTCGAACCCGCTCAGGGACACCGTGCGCACTTTCGACATCAACGTCGTAAATCGGCAAGGGAAAGTCAGCGAGTGTGATAAACGTCACCTCCGCGCCATCCGTTCGTGCAGCAGACGCAGCTATTTCCAATAGTTTTCGATTAAGGGAATCACGGCGGGAACTCCCACAAAAGGCAAGGATCTTTACTGTCATATTTTGAAAAGTAGTGGAGTCAAAAAAAGAGATTGAAGTGAACTGATTGAACTATTGCCGGCTGATCCTCAACGTGAGTTAGATGATCCGCGATCATGTCGCGTACACACGTTGGGACGCCTGCCCGGTGCACATGGCTCGTGGGTCTTCGGCAAGGCGATTGCGCGCGCCGCAACTGCAACGCACGCGAATTCTGAAATGGAGAGCGACCGATTAGCCGGTCCAAAACAACGGCCTTCGGCGCTATGCCTCTTCGTCGAAGCCGACAAACGTAGTAAATCTTTCGACCGTCTCGCGCGGAATTGCGAGCCTGTTGACCACTGAATCATGGTCTGCGTAACCCAGCGACATACCGCACACCACGTCAAAGCCCGGTTCAAGTAAAAGATGCTCGGCGATGATCGTCTGATAGCGTGCAAACGACACTTGCGGGCACGTATCGAGGCCCCGAGCACGGGCTGCGATCATGACCGTCTGCAGAAAGAGACCATAGTCGAGCCAGCTGTGCTTTTTCAGTCTCGCATCGATAGTGAAGATCAGGCCGACCGGTGCCCCAAAGAAACCGAAGTTTCGGCCTGTGGCGCGGGCGCGACCGGCGACGTCCGCCTTGTCGATACCAAGGGCACCGTAGTATCGCGCGCCGAACTCCTCCTGCATCGGGCGATAAGCCTCCGGCATGGGGTCCGGAACATGCTGTAGCGGCGGATGTAAATCGGCAACATGGGCGCGCACAAGCGCCTCACTCAGCGACTCCTTGCTACGCCCACGCAGCACGTGAACTCGCCACGGTTGCATGTTCGAGTTGCTTGGCGCTGTGCGAGCGACATCGAGAATGTCTATGATGTCTTTCTGTGAGACTGCATCGGAACGGAAAACGCGAACGGCTTTCCGTGACCGGATAACCGAATCGACGACTTGAGCGTCCGAATGCATTTGATGACCGGTCTCCGCGGCGTTAGGGATATCTATATGCATAGTGCCCCCATGATGGCATAGCCAGAACATCAAGCGCGGTGAAAAGACTGCAAGATGATCTTGAAGGAAACGGGACCGGCTAGCTTCGCACCTGCCTGCCGATGTCGAGTATCTGGGCCCGCAGCCATTGCAGCGCCGGGTCGTGGGCGTTTCGCGCATGCCACACCGCTCTGACCGCGGACTCCGGAGGCGGGTACGGCGTTGCCCGCGTTTTCAGCTCGCCGTAGCGCTCGAACTCGCGTCCCAATGGGGAAGGTACGACGGCGAACATCTCACTGTGACGCAGCAAGGCAGGAATCGCCAGCGAATGAGCCACAGCGACCCTCAGCCGCGGTCGCGCCGATCCCTCTGGAAAGGCATCTTCCAACGCCTGCCGGTCGAACATTTCCGACTGCCGCGCCAAACCCCGTTCAACGATGAAGCCGCCAACGGCGCCCTCTTCCGCACCACCGAGCGAGACGGCGACAAGTGGGTAGTTCAACAGGTCGTCGTGAGTGACCGTGCGGTCGCCAATGGGATGATCCTGACGCATCACCAGCACGTCTCTCTGCTGCCACACCATCATCGACTGAAAGCGCGGCGGCACCTCCGCAAAGATTCCAATGGCGATGTCGATCCGGCCGATGTCGATCTGTCCGGCGAGATCCAGCCGCGTGGACGGTCGTATCACGAGGTTCACCATCGGAGCTTCGGCGGCAAGTCTCTGACTGAGACGGCCGAGAAGAAGCATCGTGATGTAGTCGTTCGCCGCGACGACGAACTCACGTTCGGCAACATCCGGCCGGAACGGCTCGTCGCCCAGCGCCACTTGAATCTGGTGGAGTGCGTTGCGCAACGGGGCTGCCATCGCGACTGCACGCGCGGTCGGCTCCATCCCTTTCGAGGTCCGGACGAACAGGTCATCCTCCAGTGCGTCCCGCAACCGCCCCAGAGCGTGACTCACGGCGGACTGGCTAAGATTCAATCGCTTTCCGGCGAGGACCAGATTGCGGTCCTCGAACACTGCGTCGAAAACTCGCAAGAGATTAAGGTCGATCCGGCCGAGGTTCATGGTGTTAACTGGTTGGCGTTGCAGTCGCATCATTTTACTCGCGGTGACTCGTGCTTCGGCGACTGCACTGCCAAGGCATCGACACAGGAGGATTTGGGACGCGCCGGCGGCCGCTGACCGCATTTGGGACACCTCGCCTCGGTGGCCCAAAGTATGACGAAATGGCGCAGTTCGAGGGTCAGCCCGGCAAAGGCATTGGGCTATAAGCGAGCTACACGGATGCGGAGCGAAACAGCGGATTAACCCCTCTTTCGCCCCGAGTTTCCATAAAACCAAGTATTAAGTTTAAAGATTTTCAGTTTGCAGTCGATATATCGACGGAAGCCGCTCGTCGCGCAGATGACCACAATCCCGCATCGAAAAAATAGCAAAGCACGGCACCATGACCACCTTATCGTCATTGAATGTAGGCCTTCCTCTAACTATGACGCCGTCATCGAGCACGGCGAACAGCCTTGCTTCGACAGCCGGCGTCGTATCGGAAGATGCCGTCACCGAGACCGCGTCGACAGTTGTCACGATCCCCTACGCGGGCGTCGAATCACCCATCGTGTACACGCAGCACGGAACGCTGGCGAGCGCGGGACCGAACATCACCTGGGCTCACAGCAACACCGACGCCGTCTCTCTCGCGATGGCGGGCGATTACATGGCCGGCGCGATGTCCGGGCAGTTCTACAATCTGGGAAGCGCTCTGCTCGATCGCTTCAAGACCACGGGTAGCAATTTCTCGCAGTCGGTCACGGTCGCTTCGGCGGGCGCAGCCGGCGGAGCCGGTGCAATCGGACTATCGGGACAAAGTCCGCAGGGCGATATCAAACTGACCGTTCAGACCGCGAGCGGCGTCAAGGTTGATATTGAAATGGACAGCGGGGACGGGACGCTGGCGGTCAGCGTAAAGAGCAGCGGGACGTTGAGCGGCACCGAGCGCAGTGCCCTGGCCAAGCTGGCGGATGGATTTCAGAAAGCAATCGATGGCATCAGCGCTGTCCCACCGACGCTCGACATGAGCGGTCTGACGCAGTACGACACATCGGTATTGTCGTCCGTGAATATGCAGTTCGATGTGACAGGCGACGGCCCAAACAACGTGTCAGCCAATATCTCACTGGACAGTTCAGCGAGGAGCGTGAGCCTCACAGACTCCGCCGGCACGATCAATCTCAAGGTCGATACGAGCGATTCCGCAGTCTGGGGCTCGGGCGCGCAACGCGACCAGGCCATCGCAAGCTATCTGACGCAGTTCGACAACGCCAACGCGAAAGGGCACGGGAACACCGCGTTGATGTCAATGTTCAAAGACGCGTTCACGCAACTGAACAGCGACTATGGGACGTCGTCGCAGCAGCTTCCCGGTACGGCCTATGCACCGTGGCTGGCGCAGTCGGATCACGCCATGTTGACCGGTCTGGCCGATTTCACCGGCTCGATGACCGATAACCCGGTGTCCTCCAATCCGATGCTGGTGAATCAAACGGATACTTTTTCCTATCAGGTCTCGCAGAGCACGCGAACCGAAGGCAATCTGCTGGACGGCAAGATTTCGCAAACGCAGCGATCGCATCTGCAAGCGAGTTACCACCAGGCGCTAGCCGGCGGCACGCTACAACTCCGCAAATCGTTAGCATCACAGAACTACGACTATGTGCAGATCAACGACGACGCAAGCAGCACAGTCGACATCGCAACGAAACGCGGCAAGCTACTTCAGGCGACGTTGAACCAGGCGTCCAATCAGTCTGTACGACAATCCGAATACGTGAGAGGCGTGTTGGTGTCGGACGTCACCACGCCAACGAATACATCGGTTTCGAAAGATCTGCTTACGTTGCTGCAACCTTTGTTTGACGATAACCAGGCCGCACAGAACAGCAGCACCTGGCAACAGACGCTTTCGGGCATACACGGGATGGTTTTACTAAACGCGAGTGCAAACTGAAATAGCCGCGGCAACGGACATCACTTCGGTCGCAGAGCGCTGGCTGACTCGCGCCCCGCGACCGGGCTTATCAATTGCCGCGATACATCACGCCGACGCTATCAGCCGCGGCAGGCCCGCCAGACTGCGATCTGACCGATTCGTTACCGCCAACGCCACTGCTGTTTTCGTCTACCATGCTTGCCGGACTCACTGCCGCAGCCATCGTCTGAGCAGTTTGACTGCGTTGCATTGCAGGCTCGCCGACGTCGGGGCGATAGAAAGGTGCAGGGCCGTAACCGCTCGCAAACGCGGGAGCAGCCAACACGGCAGAGCTTGCGACTAATAGACTGACGATAAGTTTCACCTTCATAACGACTCCAATAATAAGTTTGTTGAATACTCGAATGCACCCGGATCAGGTCCATTTTCGGCGCGCTATTCAACGTTGATGCGAAGAGGCAAAGGGCTTGCCGCGCGCTGACAAAGAGGCTCAAACGAACAACGCATTTCCCTTTAAATGTGAGCAATATTGCTGACGCCGCGGCGAAAGCACGAAACCGGTCGTCGTTCTGCCCGCCACTACAAATGCACGGGTTATGCCAAGTCCGATCCGTCCACCCGCTGACCGACCGTAACCACCTGAAAATAAACAGGAGTTGATCTCCGCCAGGAAGGTATTTGGTGAAACTAAAAAGAGGCGATGTCTGACTGTATCGAACGCTTTTTCGACCCGCTGTATGCGGTAATCCAACAGGGGTAGCGACAGAAAATTCGGTTTTGCTTCGGTATCACAAGGTGTGGGCGTACGCTCAGCTTCGCAACGACAAACCAGTCGTCTGCGTGGAGAAATCGATGAAACGAATCGCTTTATCTACGGTTTCGCTTGCGCTGCTCAGCGCAAGCGGCGCAGTCCATGCGCAAAGCAGCGTCACCCTATACGGCGTCATCGATGAAGCGTTTCAGTACGTGCACAACGCCGATCCGGCGGGCAACAACCTGTACCAGCTGGCTGGCGGCAACCTCCAGGGCAACCGCTGGGGCCTGAAGGGTACGGAAGATCTCGGCGGCGGCATGCAAGCGATCTTCCAGTTGGAAAACGGCTTTGACATCAACAACGGCCAACTGAGCCAGGGCGGTCGCATGTTCGGCCGACAGGCATACGTCGGCCTCGCGCATCAGGCGTACGGTACCGTGACGCTTGGCCGTTAATATGACCCGCTCGTCGACCTGGTTCAGCCGCTCACGGCCGACAACTACTTCGGCAGCACGTTCACGACTCCGGGCGACGTCGACAACAACGACAACAGCTCGCGCACGAACAACGCGGTCAAGTACACCTAGCCAACATGGACTGGCTTCCAGTTCGAAGGCATGTACGCGTTCGGCGGCGTGGCAGGCCAGACGGGTTCGCAGCAAACGTGGGCGGGTGCGGCAACCTACGCAACGGGCCCGTTCAGCGTGGCAGCAGGCTACATCCGCATGAACAACGCCAGCTCGAGTGTGGTGCGCCCGAACAACGCCTTCACGAGCTCGTCTGACGGCACGATCGATTCGATCGTCAACGGCGCATACGCAACGGCGAAGTCGATCGGCATCGCGTCGGTTGCAGTGCAATTCGTCACGGGCCCGTTCACGGCCGGCGTGCGTTACAGCAATGCACAATACAAGCCTGATGGAGCGTCGACGTTCGTCTCGACCGAGCGCTACAACGTGGCTGGCGGCTATCTTGGCTACCAGGTGACGCCGGCTGCGTTGCTGGGTCTCGGCTATACCTACACGCACGGTTCAGGTGACACGTCTGCATCGTACAACCAGGTTTCGCTCGGCGCGGACTACAACCTGTCGAAGCGCACGGACCTTTACCTGGTAGGCGCCTGGCAGCGCGCGAGCGGCACGCAGCGCAACCCGCGCAGCTCGCCACCGCAGCAACTACAACCGGCAGTTGCTTCGGTGGCCGACTACGGCTTCACGGGCGATTCGCGCACGCAAGAAATCGTCAGCCTCGGTATTCGTCATAAGTTCTAGTCGGAGTTCGTTGCGCAATTAAAGCGTGACAATCGCAAAGACCAGCGACGGGCGCAAGCCGGTCACTGGTCTTTTTTTGTCTTGAGTGACGCCTCCTTCGCGCGGTCCTCGCACAAACCGCATGAAGGGTGACTTGCAGCGAGCTTATATGCTTCAAAGCGATCGCAACGACGCCATGAGAGGCCTGAAGGCGCAACAGCCCAGCTTCTACATCGTCGACGCTCGACGCAACCTTCTGTGCCAGTTGCTCGTTGGCTGGACCGTAACCTTCATGAATGAAGGCGGTCACGATATGGTCGTGTAGTAGCGAGTCGATTCGCTGCTAGGTCAAGATTGCTTCGGCAGTGCTGCCCAAGTTAGAGGTCCCGGAAAAATGCCTGGCTTGCATAGCAACGACCGGCGGGATGTCGCAACCGGTATATCAGGCGCTGGGTTAAGGCTATTTCCTCGTGTGTATTCAACATATCTGAATCTTCCCTGTGGCTCCGAACGCTTCAACTCGCGCCCAGTTGCTTGCGCAGGAACGGTACGATCGCGCACGCGACGGCGTCAGGATTGTCTATGAAAGGCCAGTGCCCGCTATCGTGCAGAATCAGCACCTCGGCGCGGGGAAAGACCTCGCATTGCCGATCGGCGAAGTCCACGGAAATATAGGGATCGCGGGCACCCCACACAACCTGTGCAGGCAGATCCAACGGACGCAACGCGTTAGCGATGTCCTGCATGGCGCCATTCGTCTCGCGGGTGTTGCGATAGAGCCGCAGCACAGCGCGCCGGGTGCGAGCATCGAAGTTGTTGAACGCTTGGTCGATGTACTCCACGGGCAAGCCACGCGGGTTCCCGTGTCGAAGCAGGAGCCGCATCCCGGCACGCGTTGTCGTGGCCATGAACAATTCGCCTAGCCACGGCGTCTGCCAGATACGCGCGAGATAGTGCCATCGGTAATCAAGCAAGATGCCTGTGTTGATCAATGTAACGCTCGCGATAGCGCGGGGATTGGCAGCGGCCCACGCAAGGCCCCAAGGGCCGCCGAAGTCGTGCATGACGAGATGGGCACGCTGGACATTGCACTCAACCAGCAGACGACCGAGATGGTGTGCGTAGCCACGCACGCTGTAGTCAAACTGTTCAGGTTTGTCGGCATTGCCGAAACCTGGCATGTCCATGGCGAGGGCGCGACCGAATTCACCCACCCTGGCCACGAGCCGCGTCCAGTCGGCAGTCGATCCAGGATTGCCGTGCACGAAAACGATTGCCTCGATGGCGTCGGGCGGTCCTGCCTCCAACAGGGGGGAACGGATTCCATCGACGCGGACGGAGCCCTCTTTCATGGCTGTCTACGGAGCGACGGCGGACGCATCATTCAGACCGGTGCGTCAGGTTGCGCGGAGCGCGCGGCGGGCCGACGCAGATCGACCCAAGCGGCCCTCAGCAGAGCGCCGGGTGACAAGAACCTTGCCGGCCCTATCAGACGCGCGCCAAAGGCGTGCAGATGTCTCGCTGCTGCTACGTCTTTCGCCGCGGCCGAGAAGTTAAGCCGCTCAATCGCGTTGAGTCCGCGTCGGCGTGCAAAATCGACTATAAGAAATCGATGTCCATTGAGTTCCCGATGCACACGCTTCGCGTAGCTGCGCAGGGCCGGCGCAATCGGGCGCCCTTGTCGTAGGGCTGGAGTAAGAGTGTTAACGAGCCACTCCGCCGTCTGGAACGCGAACCCGCAACCGACGCCCCACAGGGGGTCGATACTCATTAGGGCATCGCCGACGAACGCGATGTTCCCAACAGCTGGCTGTCGCCACAAATTCGGATAGTCCTTGACGAGCAGCGCGTTATTGAGCGGCTCGGCGGAAGCCAAATCGGGGGAATCCGGAAACCCAGCCATGCTTCGTTCAAGTGCCTCCCCCGGATTGGCGCGAAAGCCGTCGAGCTTGTCCTTGGTCGCCATGTAGGCAATCACGGTAACGTCACCGTCGTTGGGAAATACGTAGCCGGTCTCCGGACCGCGCAACCACATTTGCGAACAGGTTCCCCGCCGCAGTGCCACGCCGCGATAAGCGCGAATCGCACCGAAGCGACAGTTCTCCGACGCGGCAGGCTTGATCCCGGCGAGCGTCGCCAGCGGAGAGCTTCGGCCGTCCGCACCGACGATCAGGGGGGCCGAAACTATACCCGTGCGGTTCCCGCCGAGATCGACGCCTGTGACGACACCGTTTTCTTTCACGAGCCCACGCACGCCGCACCCGAACAGGGTTGTGACGCCCGGGGTGTTCATCGTAAGTTGCCGCAGAATCGGATCAAGCGTTCGGCGCTGGACGTTGTACCCGAAGGCAGGCTCACCGTTCTCATCAAGCGGGGCGACGTCTCCGGTCCAGCCATAGCGAGTCCATATATCAACGCCGTTACGCAGGCCGCCAGCGTCCTCAATCAGCCGGTCAAGACCCAGACGCCGCAGCGTTGGCGTGGCTGACGCCTGGATGAAATGTGTACATAACTGTTTGAAAGCAGCCATGTCGGAATGATGTTCGACCAGCGCGACACGCAGGTCTTGCAGCGCAAACAACCGCGCCGCCGTACACCCGGCGAGACCCGCACCTATGACAACAGCATCAAAGCGGCCATTCAGCGGGGCGCTCGATAGTGGCGGATCAGTGTCGCAGACTTTGGTGTTGTTCACCTCGTTCTCCAGCCAGAATCCAAGCCCGTACAGGGTACGAACTTTACTCAGTATAGGCGGAGCTAGGGCTATGAACCGACGCTATCCGGGTGAGCTACATCCGTTCGGCGAATGAGGTAGAGCGGAGCAATACCGGTGCTTAACGACTGGCTGCTCCGCGGCCGATCCGAACAGCGAAGATGAATATCGACTTGAGTTCGACCGCAGCGGGCGCAGCATCCAGTTGAACGATGCCGGCCGCTCGATCATCGAGCAGGCGCACGGTGGTGGCCGCGGATGACTCGCTGTTGCGCGGCGTGGCCGACAAACTCGGCATCGAAGGTTCGATCACGATCGGCTCGACCGTGTCGTCGATGGGTTTTCTGGCGGCCAACGTGATCCGGCCAAGGGTCTCCTACCCCGGCCTGAAGGTGCGCCTCGCGCACGGCAACAGCGCCGAATTGGAGCGCCAGGTGTGCGCCGGGGAAATCGACGCGGCGGTGATCGTCAGCGAACCCCGCGCGACGACGCTACCCGAGTCGTGGGAGCATCTTTACGATGAGCCACTGGTGCTGCTGCTCAATCCGGCGATCGCGCCGGCCGACGGCCCCTCATCGACTCGCAAAGGAAGACGGGAGGTGGCGCCCCTTCCGCACCGGCTAATTCTCCGCTCATTTTGCAAACGCACAATGCTTCACAGCACAGCCTGATTCGCATATCGAATCACGCATCACTGGAGCGGAGCAATCATGCAAAACGACGGGAATGCAGCCTTTCGGCCCTATGTTGACGCCTTACTCGATCAACTGGAAAACCAATCTGATCGTGCGGTATTGCGCTATCTCGATCATGACGTCACAGGCAGAACCCTGCGAAGCGCAATATTTCGCTATGCGCGGGCGCTTGCGGTGCATGGCATCGGCCGGGGCTCGCTGGTCGCACTGCTCGCACCCAATTGCCCTGACGCGCTTGCGATTCGCTACGCCGCAAACCTCCTTGGTTCGGCTACGATGTTCGTGCCTGCGTCTACGAATGCCGAACGGCGCGCAACCTTGCTGGCCCGCGTTCAACCGACGCTTCTCGTAGCCTTCCCGGAAACCCTTCACCTCATTCCCGTTGCGGTCGAGGGCCATGTGGTTTTCGTGGGCGTCGGTCCCGCGTCGTCACGCCTGGACAAACTCGCGCAAGTGCACTCTGATCTGCCGTTACGCGGACGACTGAGGCCCGATGACCTCGCGGTCGTCGTCTCGTCGGGCGGCACGACAGGTGTGCCGAAATGCAGCCGCCGGTCCTTCGCGACATATTCAACGATGGTCGGCGCAGCGGACGACAAGGACCGGCGTCAGCTTATCAATGGCCCGCTCGCCTACCTGTCACAAGTGCTCGTCGACAGCACGCTCATCGGCGGCGGTACGGTCGTGCTGAAACGTCGGTACGACCCCGCGGAGACGCTCGCAACGATCGAATCGGATCGCATCACCGACGTGCTTCTCGTCGAGCCTCAGCTGTTCGAAACAATGGACCACCCGGACGTCGGCCGGCGCGACCTGTCGTCGCTGCGCTCCATTGCGCACATCGGCGGATCAGCGCCTGCGGTACTGCGGCAACGCGCGATCGCGCGTCTGGGTCCTGTGCTCACGCACATGTACGGTGCCAGCGAAACCGGTCTCGTCAGCATTCTGCCGCCATCCGCATACGAGGCGAATCCGGATCTGCTGGCTTGCGCGGGCCGCATTCGACCCGGCGTCGAGGTACGTTTGCGTCGCGCCGATGGAACGCTGGCGCGCGCGGGACAGTGCGGAAACATTGAAGTCAGGTCGGACGCTGTGGCAGATGGTTACTACCATCAGCCGGTCGAAGAAGCACAAAAGTTTCAGGACGGTTGGTGCCTGACCGGCGACGCGGGCGTCATCGACGAGGCGGCCAATCTGCACATTCTCGGCCGCGCGACCGATGTCGCGGAAATCGATGGACTGGCGATCGGCCCCACCGATATCGAAGATGCCCTGTGCCGCTTACCCGACGTTCGCTACGCCGTGGCGCTGGCCGCCAACCAGTCTGCCGACAAATACGGATGGAACGCGCTAATCGAACCGTGGGTTGCTGGGCAAGCAAACGTTGCGCGATGCATGCGCAGGCTCGAAATCATGCTCGGCCCTTTGGTCGCCAAGCGGATTCGTATCGTCGTGGCGGATCGCGTGCCGCTTACTGAACAGGGAAAAGCCGATCGCACCGCAATCGAAATGATCCTGCAAGGCGACCTGCGGTCGAGCTACGCCCCGCTCCAATCGGTCGGCAATCTCGCCGCTGACCGGCGGCTGGGCGGCCGCCAGAATGCCGCCGTCAATGAACCCGAACCGGCCGCATGAGGCACCCAACATTTTGTTTTCCTCATTTAGCGAACGCGTGAGGTGAACTGAATTGTCACGGCGATTCACCTGAAACATCCCAGGATTCATTTCGCCGATCCGTTCTTGCCCATATAGAGAGGAGTAGCAAATGCGTCACTATCAATGCAACAGTCCTGAGGCAGCCGGCCGCATCCTGGCGGCATGCCTGCTAACCGATGGACACCTCAGCCTCACAGAACTCGAGGCACTCGATCGTTGTGGCATGGAAAAGCGCCTGTTGTTGAATCGACACCGTCTGCTCTCGATCGTGCAAACGCTGTACGAAGACCTGACGCGCTCCGGGTACCTGAGCTGGAGCGACGTATGTCACGTCGATCCCACGACGCTCGCCTGGCTCGCGGCTGATGTGCAGGACCGGCGACTCCGGCGCGACATCTTGGAGTTGTGCAGCGAGGCCGTCATGGCGGACCGTGGCCATTGCGATCGCGAAGCCGAATTCCTGAGACTGTTGCGCGACGCGTGGCAACTTCCGGCCCGCCCTGTCCGGCAAGATGCGCTAACGGGCACGTCCGTTTCGTAGCGTGCAAGAATTAGCAGGAAGATGATGGGGCGTTCCGCGTCACCCCGTCTGACGTGACCTTCTGGAAGCCCGGATCAGCCACCCATTCGGATCCGCCAGGCCATGCGCCGGATAACGCATGGCCTTTTGCATCGCCAGCCATATAATCTGCGGCATGACTGCGAGGATGACTCGACGTAAGTGTCATGACCCGCGCGATCGACGGAGGCCGGTTCCCATGGATCACTATGTCTTTTCTGCCGCTGTGCTTGCGCTCCTTTATTCGGGTGCAGTGCTTGGGCCACATGTGCGCGAAGCCTGGCAGATCACTCTCGCTCGGAAGACTCGCTTATCGCGATGCGGCCATTCCGCTCGACTGTGTCCCTCGCGCAGGCGTTACGAGACTGCGGCGGCGTAGATGACGCTCTTCGGCACGCTTGCTCAGATCTGCCGGACGGCCCTATTTGGGCTCGGGCGTGAACTGGCGGCCTGGAAGCCTTCCGGAGCGCGCGCGACATTCGGGGCCGAAGCGATGCTCTCGGTCGCACTCTCTGTCGCGCTGGCCAACGCGTTGCATCTATCGGACACGTGGTGGGCCGCAATCAGCGGCTTCGCAGTCATGCAAACGAGTTTTGCCGGCTCCGTGCAGCGTGCCGCACACCGGATCATGGGCACGGTGATAGGCGCGGCGCTGGGAACCCTGGCGGGGCCCTGGATTGGTGACCGCCCGTGGCTGTTCGTGCCCGCGTTAGGGGTGATCGGCGCTGTCACAGTGTATCGAGCCAACGGGTCCAAAGCGGCCTACGCCTGGATTCTGGGCGGCGTGACTGCCTTGATGGTGACGTACGAAGCGCACAAGTTCGCGACCGTTCGGGCGACCGCAATATTTGCGGCGCTGCGAGTCGCCGAGGTCGCGGTCGGAACACTTGCTTGTCTGCTGGTGGCGAGCGTGTTTCATTTCGGGCCGAAGTGGTACCGAAAGAACAGAACGTCATTGGCGGCTTCAGTCGCTCGCGCAGCGGGCGATTCGGGCGTGCCTTCCGCTGCGATTTTGACGCCGCCATTGGAATCAGCGCGCTCGACCCGCATGCTGCTGTGCTTGCAAGCCGCGCTGTCCATCACAATCCTCGCCTCCCTGACTTACGTGCTGCATCTGCCGGGTTTCGCGCAAGCAATGGTCACGGCGATCGCCGTGCTGATCGTGCCGCCCGGGCTGGCAATAGACAGTACGCGGCAGCCGGTCATAGAAAAGATGGTGCAACGCGTGGCCGGCTGTCTGCTGGCCGGTGCGATCGGTGTGGCGCTACTCCCTCTGATGCAGGGGCAAGCAGTGCTGTGCATGCTCGCGCTGTCCATCGGCGTGTGGGCAGGATGTCACGTGCAAACGGGACGGGAAGGCGCAAGCTACGTGGGCCGGCAGTTCACCATCGCGTTCATCATGGTGTTTGTCCAGGATCATCATTGGTCAGCCGATCCGTTACCCGCGCTTATGCGGCTTTCCGGCATTCTCACCGGGATTGTTGTGTTGGCAGCGGTGATGCTCGTGACCAGCCGGCTGTATATTCCGCCTGTGCCTCAGGATGCCAGCCGTTAAGACTCGTATGCACTTCGTATTGCGCTGCGAGGTTCTGTCCGAGGTTGTTTTCGACTGCGACAATTCTTTTAGTGGTAAATCAGCGAGTCAACGCCGTTTTTCAGATCCGTCGAACCTGGCCTTCGCTGCACGTATCGTTTCGTCAAAGGTCGCTTACCAATGATGCAACCGAAGGGGTCGCCGCATTTGCTGAAAGGCGTCAGCCTAAATATGAAGTTTGCTAGTTCGAATGGCTCACCGCGCACCGGTCAGGAATCCGTGAATCTGGGCCACCACGGCCGCGCCCTCCCCCACGGCCGACGCGACACGCTTCGTCGATCCTGAACGAACGTCGCCGATCGCGAAGACACCCTCGACGCTCGTCTGCAACGGCATGGAATGGACGCCCGCTTCTTCGAGATCGGTCCCCGTCAAGACGAACCCCTTACTGTCGAGCGACACGCTGCATGTCTTGAGCCATTCAGTATTCGGTTCCGCGCCGATGAATACGAACAGATGATGTGCCGTCATACTTCCTTCAATGCCGCCGGCACCGCGGTAGTGCACACGCTCGAGGCGCGCCGCCCCTTCGAGCGCGGTCAGTTCGATACGCGTATGGAGCGTCACGTTCGCCAGAGATGCGACACGTTCGGCCAGATAGTGCGACATGCTGTGTTCGAGACTCGCGCTGCGGATAAACATATGCACATGCTCGGCATGTGAGGCCAGAAACACCGCCGCTTGCCCCGCTGAATTGCCGCCGCCGACCAGCAACACCGGCTCCTTGCGGCACAGCCTTGCCTCGATTGGCGTAGCCCAGTAATAAACGCCACAGCGTTCGAAGCGCGGGAGATCCTCGACATCAGGTCGCCGATACTCCGCACCACTGGCGATGACCACAGTGCGTGTGGCAATGCGGCGGCCATCGGCAAGCTCTATGACAAGCGGTTGCTTATGGCAATACAACGCCTTGACCTCGCACGGAATGCCGATATGTGCACCGAACTTCTGCGCCTGGACAAACGCGCGGCCCGCGAGAGCCTGACCCGTGATACCGGTGGGAAAGCCCAGATAGTTCTCGATGCGTGCACTCGTACCGGCCTGGCCGCCGGGTGCGCGACAGTCGAGCGCCGCGACCGACAGTCCCTCGGATGCCGCGTATACGGCCGCCGCCAGTCCAGCCGGGCCTGCGCCGACTATCGCCACATCGTAGACGTGCGTCGGATCGAACTCGGGGATCAGTCCGAGGCAAGATGCGAGCTGCCCCTCGTCGGGATTTCGCAGCACAGTACCGTCCGGACAAACCACAAGTGGAAAGTCATCGGGCTGTGGCGTCAGGCGCTCGAGCAGCGCAATGGCTTCGGCATCCTGCTCGGCATCGAGCGTCATATTCGGAAAAGCATTGCGGCGCAGGAAATTCTGCAGCGCGCGCAGTTGCGGATGATTGGATGAGCCAACAAGAATCACCCCTTGTCCGCGCTCGATCACGAGGACACGCCGCAGAATCAGTGCGCGCATGATCTTTTCGCCAAGATCGGCTTCACTGATCATCATGGTGCTGAGTTCATCGGGCCGCAACAACACCGCTTCGACATCTTCGACGACATGCGCGTCGACAACCGCGGGCTTGCTCGAGAGCTGGGTGACATCCGAGGTGAACTCGCCGCGCTGCGTATAGGTGTGAATGATCCGTTCGTGGCCGAGGCCATCGCGGCCGACTATCCGAACTTTGCCTGACAGCAGGACGAACATTCCGGGGCAGAGACTTCCCGCACGGTAGAGCAATTCGCCTTTGACGTAGCGGGACAAGCTGCCGAAGCGGCGCACCTTGTCGACTTCCGCATCGGTGAGCACCGGAAACATCTGTTGGTAACGCGGGTGATCGCGCACGGCCGGGTCATCGGCGAATGCGTCGTCGATACGGCTTCCATCCGCGGAAGGCTGAGGGGAAGGCGTACCGCCTTCCGGCCCTGACTCGTTGCTCATCGCGGCTCCTCCTCCAATGCTGATGGGCGCCGCCATCGGTTGGCCGACAGTCACCAGTGCGCAGGGCAATGACGGGGCGCTATGACCGCCTACGCAATTCCAATGAAAAGAGTAATCGAGTTATTGCCGCCGGCCAAGAGTTCTTGTATTCGTTCTTTGAGTCCGCGTCGGACTCTATGGATGGGCATCAGCGCAAACCAGGACGGGTGGCCGTCATGGCCGCGTCCTGGTACCAGAAGAAACACCATCGCCGCTCAGCGGCTATACATTGCATTCCAGTCCGCAGCCGACACGCCACCACTCGACTGGGATGTACTGCTCGATGCGCCACCGTAGTTGCTCGTCGATGCATCGCGCGCCGCCACCTTCGCTTCGGCGGCCTGGATTGCATCAGGATAGTGCGTCGGATCACCGTCACCGACGTGATAACCCACACTCTCCAGTTGCACGAGTTCTGCGCGGACCTGCGCACGTGTCGTGTGCTCCGTCGATTGAGCGAACGACGCAGCGGGAATCACAAGAGCGCCGGCAATAAGGACTCCACGGATAAATGATTTCATGACAAACACCTCGATAAATGTTGGACCTGCCTGCAACAGACTCAGTTGTTTGAAGCGGTGAATGAAGTCTATGCTTCAACGTTGTCGGGGTTAACCCCAGATCAATCAAGACATCGTTTACCGGGTGCGCGTGAATGCACGCATCGACTGGCTCGCCATGCACGACTGAGCGTCCCGACTACATCCATTGCGATCTGATCGCGCCGCCCCGCGCGCCATCGATCGACATTGCTTTTCTGCGGTAGCATCATCACCACAACCCGGAGGCTCGAAATGACTGCGAAACCGCTGACGCTTGGCATCGATCACATCGGCTTGACCGTTCGTGATCTGAATCTCACTCGCGACTTTTTCATCAATTGTTTGGGATGGACGCAAATTGGCGAGAAGCCGGACTATCCGGCTGCATTCGTGTCTGACGGGCACGTGATGCTGACGCTGTGGGAAGTGCAGAATCAAGCGGGCCGCGTGGAATTCGACCGCAAAACGAACGTAGGCCTGCACCACCTGGCCCTGCGCGTCGGCAGTGAAGCAGCGCTTGACGACGTGTTCTCGAAGGTGTCCAAATGGCCTGGTGTCGAAGTTCAATTTGCGCCCGAACCCCTGGGTGCCGGCCCAAAACGGCACACGATGATTTTCGAACCGGGCGGAATTCGGCTCGAGTTCGACTTCGATCCACGAGTTGCGGCCGCCTGAGCGCGTACTGTTACCAGGATCTCGCCCGATGATCTTCTTGCCGACCCGGCATGCATCGCGGACTTTTGGTGAGACTCGACGACTCAGTGCGGCAAGCGGTCCGCGACTTTCGCGACGCCCGCCGCAGCGCACACTTCGTCCTTGTCGCCGCCGGGTGCGCCGCCGATACCGAGCGCGCCTACTATCTCTCCGTTCACCTTGAACGCTACCGCACCCGGCAACGCCATGACGTTGTGCACGGTCGCGAGTTGCGGTGCGTACGGACTCGTCTTCATCAATTCGAAAAAGCCACTCGACCGGTCAAAGCCGAATTCCGGCCCTAGGGTCACGACGGTGAACGCTTTGCGCATGCTCGATTCAGCGGTGTGTACCGTGCTCCTGTCCCCACGCAGTACCACTTGCGGCACGCCATCCATGTCGAGCACCGTGGCGGTCACCCAGTAATGCTTCGTTTCACACACGCGTATCGCTTCTTTCGCCGCCTCGAGAGCGACGTCGAGCGGCAAGCTGTAGTGGTAGCCGGACGGCGGCGGTTCTTGCGCCTGAATTGCCGGCGACATGAGCGACGCAACACATAGTGACGCGATCAGACTAAAACGTTTCATGATTACACCGTGCGGCGCCGCCATGGCGCCGTTTGAACAGATCGATAAAGGGCAGTAGTGCGCACATAGAGCCTTGGTACAGGTTGGCTGATAAAACCGGCATGCGGTCCAAGCGAACTATAGGAGTCACGGCGGCTGTTTGGCACGACCCCTCGCCGAACAACAGTTTTGCCTCGATGGAATAAATGCGTCCGGGAAGACGTATCGGCTGTTTTCCGTACGCCACGGTCTCTCACGCCGCGGTGCGGACGAGGTCGTCATTCGCGCATTCATCGCCCAGATGGAAAAGGTCTTATGAACACGGTTGATGACTCCGTGTATCAAGTGTTGTTTGCATGGCTGCGTTTTTCCCCGACGTGAAAGTGCGTACTCTCCCATCACGCTCTGAGGAACCGCCATGGATATGTCCGTCACCCCTGCCCGCACCGACGCAACCGCGACCACGATTCGACTTGAGTCGCATCCGGGATATAGCCGCGTATTCCAGCCGCGCGAACTCACTGTCGGGCTGATTCTGCCGTTGGAAACGCACCCCGGCATGCCGCATCCTACGATGCATGAGCACATTTCGATGGCGCAACGCGCGGAGAGCCTGGGCGTCGCGGCGTTATGGGCACGCGACATCCCGTTCTTCGATCCCGCTTATGGCGACACCGGGCAGATTTTCGAGCCGCTGATCTATATCGCGCACCTCGCCGCCGCAACGCGCAATATCACGCTCGGCACGACGGGCATCGTGCTGCCGATGCGCGAGCCGCTGTTGTTGGCGAAACAGGTCAATTCGCTCGATCAACTGACGGGCGGACGTGTTGTGATCGGCATGTCGAGTGGTGACCGGCCATCGGAGTATCCCGCGTTCGGCATCGACTTCGAAACGCGCGGCGAACGGTTCAGAGACGCCTACGGTGTTTATCGGAATGTCAGCGAAAGCGCGTTCCCGCAATTCGCGTCGGCGCGCTTCGGACGGTCGCCGGGCGGGCTGGATATGCTTCCCAAGCCGCCGTATGGCCGCACGCCCGCCCTTGCCGTCGGCCGCTCGCAGCAAACGTTGCAGTGGATCGCCGAGAACATGGATGGTTACCTCGGGTTCGTGCCGGATCCATCCGAGTTGCGCAGCTTCGCAGAAGAATGGCGCAGCCTCACACAGTCCACCGCCAACACGACTGCATTCAAACCACTCGCCTTTGGTGGTTTCCTTTATTTACATCCGAAGCCCGATCATCCGTTCACACGAATTCGCGGCGGGTTCGCCATAGGCAGCCGTGCGTTGAGAGAGTTCCTCGAACAGGCGCGCGACGCGGGCGTCAATCATGTTGCGCTCAACCCGCGGGTTACGCCGCGTCCGTATGTCGAGATACTCGATGAACTCGGCTCGATCGTACTCTCCGCTTTCCCTCCTCAATGACGGCCCCGTACGGCGCCGTTCTTCACGATACCTTGACGGGCGTGGTTCCGAATGCAGCCTCGTCGGCGCTTAACGCTTGTGCGATCGACTCCCGCAAGAAATCAATCCATGTTCTGATCTTCGCGTCGAGGTACTGGCGCGATGCATAGACCGCGTAAATATTCAGCAGCTGAAGATGATAGTCGGGCAGCACTCTAATCAACGAGCCGGACTTGAACGCCGATCTTATCGTCAACGTCGGCAGCGCACCGATACCCATGCCTTCGTGCAAGGCGGCCGCCATCGCATCGGGTACGTTGACCTTGAAGCGAGCGTTCTGCAACCGGAATTCACGCTCCCCGTCCGGACCAACCAGCAGCCAGCGTTCGGACGGAAAAATGGGCATCGCCACTTGCAGACAAATGTGATGCGAGAGATCGTCGACGGACGTGGGTGTGCCGTGCTTCTGGAGGTACGCCGGCGCCGCGCACAGCACGCTGTAGACAGTCCCGAGCTGATGCGAAATGTAATTCGAATCGGGCAAGGCATCCGGCGACACCCTGAGCGCGACGTCGTATCCCTCTTCGAGCAGATCGGGCACGTTCTGCGACAGCGTCAGATCGACGGTCACCGACGGGTAGCGTTCCTGATAGGCAGCGATCGCAGGCACGACATAGTTCTGCCCGATACTCGCCATGGCGTGCACTTTCAGCGTTCCCACCGGCTTTGCATGGGCGTCGGACGCTTCGGCCTCCGCCTCCATCACCGACGCGAGGATCGCATGGCAGCGGTTCAGATAGCGCTCTCCGGCTTCCGTGAGCGCTATCCGGCGTGTCGTGCGGTTCAGCAATCTCGTACGCAAATGCGCTTCGAGTTCGGAGACCGAACGGGACACATAGCCTGTCGTCGCATCGAGTTGCTGCGCGGCGGCCGTGAAGCTGCCCGCTTCCGCGACCTCGACGAAAATCTTCATGTTACGGAACGTGTCCATACGCGCGACTCCACCGACAGGTCAGGCCTGCGTCTTTTATCTCGGTCGTAGCGGCACCAAATCGAAATGTGGCCCGGCCGGTCCATCCGTCAGCAAAACCTGGACGCGCTCTGGGCCGTCGTCGCCATGCTCCTACCGGTCCTCGCGAGCGACGAGTTGGCCACGGGCGGCCGGACGTTACTCCGGCTGCTATGTCCGCGTCACTGTGTCGGGCGATTTTCCGACCATACGCTGGCGAGTGATGCGCACCTTCACACCTGCGGTGCAGGCACCCGTGGGTTGATCATTGTGCGCCAATAAGTGCCCGCATGGTGCGGACGCGGACTGCAGCGCCGTAGAAGCGGATTGTCAACGATCCACTCGGTAGGCGAAGACGCTAAACCTCCAGCTTCCTCTCGCTCATCCACTTGACGATCGCCGGATCCTGATGCGAAAAGAAGCTGCTCTTACCCACCTTTGCCAACCGCCTCTTCATTCATATAAGAGGCGGCGGTGTCGATATGGCGGTAGCCCGTTGATCGCGTTGTCGCGTTGATCGCGTCGATCACGCAACGCTCGCATTCATCGTGGTCGCGCATCTGATAGACGCCGAAGCCAAGGATAGGCATGTCGACGCCATTGCTCAGGGTCACTTGCTGCATATCGGGTCCTTGTCACCTGTTCGATTGATTTGCGTTAGCGATCAATACGTTGCTGCATATGCGCCGGATAGCGCTCTCCGGCAATTTGAACATGCTGTAACGCTGATTCGATCGCTGCGAGATTGTCCGCCGACAACTCCACAGCTGCGGCCCCCACGTTCTCTTTCAACCGATGCAGCTTCGTGGTGCCCGGAATCGGCACGATCCCTGGCTTTTGTGCAAGCAGCCAGGCAAGTGCAATTTGCGCGCGCGTCACGCCTTTTCCGGCCGCTATCTCGCCGAGCAAGTCGACGAGCGCCGCATTCGCCTTGCGATTCGCTTCGGAAAACCGCGGCACGACGTTACGAAAATCGTTCGAGGCGAACTCGGTACCCGGGTTGATCGCGCCGGTCAGGAACCCCTTGCCGAGCGGGCTAAAAGGAACGAAGCCGATACCGAGTTCATCGAGCGTTGGGAGCACGGACTGCTCCGGCTCGCGCCACCACAACGAGTACTCGCTTTGCAGCGCGGCGACCGGTTGCACGGCATGAGCACGGCGGATCGTCTGAGCGCCCGCCTCCGACAAACCAAAGTGCTTGACCTTGCCTTCCCGAATGAGGTCCTTCACGGTTCCCGCGACATCTTCGATCGGAACGTTCGGATCGACGCGATGCTGGTAGAAGAGATCGATACGATCGGTCTTGAGCCGCTTCAACGAGGCCTCCGCGACCGCGCGGATGCGTTCGGGACGGCTGTCGGACGGATTCTTCGAATCGCCGTCCTGGAACCCGAACTTCGTCGCGATCACGATCTGGTCACGAAACGGCGCAACCGCTTCGCCCACCAGTTCCTCGTTGACAAACGGGCCGTAGCACTCTGCCGTATCGAAAAACGTCACGCCCGCCTCAAAGGCCGAACGGATGAGTGCGATGCCGTCGGCTCTCCCGACGGCCGGCCCGTAACCAAAGCTGAGACCCATGCAACCTAGACCGAGCGCCGAGACCTCGAGTCCACCGTTACCAAGCTTGCGCTTTTGCATTGCTCTATCTCCTTCGGATCGCCAAATGGCATGTGAAGGATGAAGCTTAGTCTGCTGTGATGGACTCAACAATCGGCCTACAATTGCATGGGCTTATGAACATCTCTCAACTATGCAGAAAGCTGGTCTTTCGGATCTGACGATCTTCGTGGAGATCGCGCATCAGCGCAGCTTCAGTGCGGCCGCGCGTAACCTGGGCGTGTCGCCGTCGGCGCTCAGCCATGCCATGCGCGCGTTCGAAGCGCGTCTGGGCGTGCGAATGTTCAACCGGACGACGCGTTCGGTCGCGCTCACCGAGGCAGGAGAGCGGTTGCTACGGCGCGTAGGTCCCGCCCTCGCCGATCTGCAAAGCGCCGTGAGCGAAGCGGCTTCCACGCGCGACCGTCCGTCGGGCGTGATTCGCATCAGCGCGTCTGAATCCGCGGCAAAACCGCTCGTGCGCGGCGTCTTGCCAGGCTTCCTGACGCGATATCCGGACATACATATCGAAATCGTCGTTGATACGCGGTTGGTCGATATCGTTGCCGATGGATTCGACGCGGGCATTCGCGTGCTGCAAGACGTTCCGCGCGACATGATCGCCGTGCGCTTCGGAGACGATATGCGGTTCGCGGCCGTGGCATCGCCGGACTATTTACGGCGACATCCCGCGCCTCAGGCGCCCCATGATCTTGCGCAACATCGATGTATCCGCTTTCGTTTCGAGAGCGGCGCCCTGTATCGATGGGATCTCGAACGTCGCGGAAAGAGCGCGAGCATCGATGTCGATGGTCCGATGACGCTCGGCAACCTCAACCTCATGATCGAGGCAGCGCTCAACGGGATAGGTATTGCGTGGATTCCGGATTACATTGCAGCCGAGCACGTACAGTCGGGGCGCCTCGTCCAGTTGCTCACTGAGTGGAGCCCATCATTTCCTGGGCTCTGCCTTTACTACCCGGCGAATCGCCACCCACCAACAGCACTTCGATTATTTGCGAATGCAGTTCGGGAGTGGGCCGAAGGCGATATGAAAGACACACCGTCCGCGCTTTGACCGCAAAGACTGTTGACGGACGCCACCTCACGGTCATCGCGGCACAGGCAGGCCAAGCCTCCATATCAGATTGCTCCGCGCGCTCGTTTCGCAGCGGGCATGAAAAAAATCGGTGTAGTAAATGCGCGGACGTGCCAGCAGCTTGCCCAGAATCGTCCGTTCGTGCATGTCGTAGGCGCGGTCGTCGAGGTCGGGACGTTCCGCTCTCAGGCGCACCCCGTCCTCGCGAAAACGATTGCGTCGAGCACCCAGCACCGCGAGGTCGATATCGCAGGCAAAGCGGTCGTCCAATCCGGCCGGCACACGCGTATGCTTCGTCGCCAGGATCATTTCGCAGATACGCCCGCCCGCAGCGATACGGTCATCTGCCCATTGCCGGAACCAGTCCGCGCTGCATTGCTCGTTGTCCCGCGCGCCGGGAACGTAAATCACGTCGTGACACCACAGCGCAAGTTCCACAACATCGGGATGAGGAATCGCGCTACGCGCCAGGTCGAGATCGCGCAAGCAGCGGCGGATATGACGCAGCGTGTGGTAATAGCGCGCCGGTTCGGCATATAGCTGCGCCAGCTCAGCATAGGCGGCCTCGGCGCGCAAGCCGCCGCTGCGTGACCACAATGCGATGAAGCGCGCCTGCGTCTGACTCATTCCCGCCCCTTTGCACCATGCGCCGACGCGTGAGCGTCCGGTGCCGTGCCTATCACGACCTCGTTGCTGTGCGCCGATCGACTCGCAATGCTCAAAGAAACTCCTCGCGAATGTCGATACTCGAGCGTTGCCCAACGTTCCGGTAGTGCTGCGTGAGCCACGCATCGGCTTCGCGCCGCCCGTTATCGCGCAGTCCGCAAAGGAAATCCCAATCGGCGTTGTACTTGCTGGACACGCTGAGCGCACACATTGCCTCGTCGGATCGAATGGAATGGATCAGCATCTCCTTCATCTCGTTACCATCCACTTTGCCATGCTGAATCAGATCTGTGACGAAGGCGATCGCGCGCATCTCACGCATCAGCGACGAATTGAAGCTGATTTCGCTGATGCGGTTGAGAATGTCGGCAGCCGTAATCGGCACGCCCCGGCGAACGAGCGGGTTGATGTGGACGATCACGACGTCGCGCGTATTGCAGTGGTAAATCAACGGGTAGATGGCTGGATTTCCCATGTAGCCGCCGTCCCAGTAGTGTTCACCGTCGATGGCGATCGCCTGGAACAGCGTCGGCACGCACGCGGATGCAAGCACGGCGTCCGCGCAGATATCCTCGCCCGTGAAGAGGCGTATTTTCCCCGTCTCGACGTTGGTCGCGCACAGGTACAGATGGATGGGACATTGTTTTCGCAACGCGGTGAAGTCGACCTGACTGTCGAGCACCTCGCGCAGCGGATTGAGATTGTTCGGATTGAACTGGTAGGGCGAGAAAATCCGCAGCGCCATGTCGGCGAACGCATATAACGGCGAATGATCGAACCCGAAGCTGTGCGTCCCTTTCAGCCACGGCATCCAGCGCAACGGGTTGTAATGCTCGGCCGATTGCGCCACGGCGTACCAGAAGTCGTGCAGCGCCTGCCGTGCGCCGTCCTCGTCCCCTTTCAGCAGCCCGTACGCGAGCACTGCGGCATTCATCGAGCCGGCGCTGGTCGCACTCACCCCTTCAATCGCGAGCCTGCCGTCCTCGAGCAGCCGGTCGAGGACGCCCCACGTGAACGCACCGTGCATCCCGCCACCTTGCAAAGCCAGCGCGACCGGCTTGTGCTCGTCATCGCCGCGACGTCTTGTATTCTTCGTCGTCATTTCCCGTCTCCTGGGTCACTGCGGATTCGGTAGCACTCGCCCGGCGCGGTGCGCCGGTCAATCACACACCAGTCGGCGCCACGTGTCATCGATCGTTCACCCCTCGCACAACGCCAACGCATCGAGCAAGGCTTTCGCCTCTCGCATGTCGGCGGTGTCAAAGCCTTCTGCCAGGTTGCCGTACACCTCGGACAACGCCTGGCGCGCGTCCGCCGTTTTGCCCTGGCATTGCCACAAACGGGCGAGGCTCGATGCGGCCCGCAATTCGAACGACCTGGCGCCCTGACGGCGGGCCACGGCGATCGCCTGATGAAAGCAGTCCTCGGCGTCTTCCGCGCGGGTGGCATCGCCGATGCGAGCGCCCGACGCACCGAGCAGCAGATGCCCCTTGATCCGATGCAACTCCGCCTCGTAGCAGTGCTCGCCTGAACGGCTCACCATCGCCATCGCTTCGTCGATCGCGCCGAGGCCCGCATCCGTCTCGCCCGCTTGCCGGTAGCTGTCGGCGAGCAGCGCCAAAAAGTACGAGTACCCCATTTCGGCCCCGGTCGCCCGGTAGCCGGCCATTCCCTCGCGCATCTGCGCAATTCCCTCCTGGAGGCTTCCCTGCTGGCACAGCACCCTGCCGCGCAGAATCGTTCCCCACGCGAGCCAGAACGACATCCCCTGCTCGGCCGCGAGCGACACGACGGCCTCCGCGTACTTGCGGGTCAGCGTCGCATCACCGCGAAACTGATGCAGTTGCGCCGTGTAGGCCAACGTCAGCGCGAGGCTCGAGCCACCGCTATATTTCCGGGCCAGTGCAAGCCCCTCCTGACTCCGTTCGCTCGACTGATCGGGGTATCCCTGATGCCACAGGGTCCAGGCCATAAAGTTCAGGGCGCGCACGCCCGGATCGATCACGTGGTCGTAGACCTGCTCTTCGTGCCTTTCCTGGAAATAGAAAACCAGCGCTTGTTCCTGGTGGACGCGGGCAGCTTCGAGATCGCCCTGGAAAAACAGGCTTGACCCGAGCGCCAGATGCGCCTCCACCAGCAAGGCCGGTTTCCCGATCTGCCGTCCCATGCGCAGCAGCCGCTCTCCCAGTTCGTTCGCGGTACGGTACTCCGCGCGCAGCTGGTAATAAGTCCTCAGTCCCAGTTGCACCGGGAAGATCTTCGATGTCTCGCCGATCCGTTCGCACAACGTCAGCGCGCGCGTGTACGCCGCCACGACCTCCGGCGCGCCATAGCCGCGGACGGCCACCAAGGCGGGCCCCAGCGAGAGCAGCAGCGTCAGTTCCTGCTGAGCGCGCTCGGCCGTGTCAGGCAAATGCTCGAGTAACTCCCGCGCCGCGCCGAGATGACGCATCGCGTCCAGATGGGCGGAATGCTCGAGTGCCTGTTGCCCGGTGCGGTGCAGGTATTCCACGGCCTTCGGGACATTGCCGCTCAGCCTGTAGTGATGCGCCAATTCGCTCCAGTAATCCGCGATACGGGTGGAGAACAGCGCCTCGATGGCCTGCGCCGCACGCTCATGCAGGGCGCTACGGCGCTCAGTCAGCAGCGAGCGACCGGCGACTTCCTGGGTCAGCGCGTGCTTGAACGAATACTCGACCTCCGGAAACGCGGGACGCTCGTAAATGAATTCCGCGGCCTCCAGCCGGGCCAGCAGCTCCCGCAACGCGTCATCGGTCGGGGCGCCCTGCCCCTCGCAGATGCGCTGGACCAGACTAAACGAAAACTCCTTGCCGAGGACGGCAAGCGCCTGCAGCAAGTCCTTCTCCGCGACAGGGAGCCGGTCGATGCGAGCGGCCAGCACACCTTGCACGGTGGTCGGAATATGCAGCGCAGCCGGGGTGTGCTCGATCCGGAAACGGCCGGGTTCGCCCAGCAGCGCTTTCTCTTCGACCAGCGTCTGGACGACTTCCTCCATGAAGAAGGGATTGCCCTCCGTCTTCTCCAGGATGAGCTGTTTGAGCGCTACGAGGGTGGGATCGTCTCCAAGCAGCGCGGAGAGCAATCCCTGGGCCTCCGCCGGACCAAGCGGTTCGAGTCGCAACTGGCTGCAATGGCCCACGCGTTCCCAGACAGGCTGATACTCTGGCCGGTAGTTCACCAGCAGCAGGATCCGTGAATTCGCCACGCGGTCGATGAGGCTCAAGAGAAATGCTTCGGTCTCGCGGTCCAGCCATTGCAGATCCTCGAACAACAACTCGATCGGCTGGTCGCGGCTCTCCCGCGTGAGAAGCTCGATGATTGCGTCAATGGTCCGGTCACGCCGGATCTGCGGATCCATTTCCGCGAGCGCCGATCCTCGCTCGCCGATGCCTAGCAGGTAGAGAAGGTAAGGCACGAGATCCTCGAAGCTTCGCTCGAGAGTCAACGCCTTGCCCATAACCTTTTCCCGACACTGCCGCTCGTCGTCGCGGGCGGTGATCTGGAAATAGTTCTTCAATAGCTCGATGAGCGGCAAATAGGCGAAGGCCTTGCCGTGCGAAACCGAAAACGTCTCCAGCAACACACGGTTGCCCTGAGAGCGCTCCTTGAACTCATGGAACAGGCGCGACTTGCCGACCCCGGCCTCGCCTGCCACTGCGACGACCCGTCCGCGCCCCTCTTTTACTTCCTCCAGCGCCGCATGCAAGTGGTCCAGTTCGAGTTGCCGGCCCACGAATCGGGCAAGGCCGCGATATGCCGACAGTTGCAGGCGCGTGCGCAACGCGCCGGGACCCAATACCTCATACACGACGAGCGGCTCGGGAACCCCTTTGACCTGGGTGGCCCCCAGCGCCTTGAACTCAAAATATCCCGTGGCGAGTTTGTATGTGCACTCGCTCACCAGAATCGACGAAGGGGCGGCGATCCCTTCCATCCGGGACGCGATGTGAATCGTGTGGCCGACCGGATCGTAATCGGTGTGGAGGTCGTCCGTGCGGATCGAACGCACGACGACCTCACCGGTGTGGATGCCGACGCGAATTTGCAACGGGATGCCTTTTTCCAGACGAATCCGGTCCCCGTGGCGGCGCATCGCATGCTGCATCCGCAGCGCCGCATACAGCGCGCGCTGCGGATGGTCCTCGTGGGCGATGGGCGCGCCGAACAACGCCAGGATGCCGTCGCCCAGCGATTTGGCGACATAGCCCTCGTAGTAGTGGACAGCGTCCATCATCAGCGCGACGACGGGCTCGATCAGGCGCTGGGCTTCTTCCGGGTCCAGGTCGTGAACCAGCGCCGTGGACCCCGCCATGTCGGCAAATAGCGCCGTGACGGTCTTGCGCTCGCCGGCGATCTCGCCCCGGGCTTCCATGGCCGCCTGCTCGGCGCGGATGCGCTCGGCAAGGTGGTGTGGCGTGTAATGGACAGGCGCCGGGGACGGCTCTGAAACGGACCGGGACTGCGCGGACGCCCCTGTGGGCCCATCAGTCAGCGGCGCGCCGCACTCGCTGCAGAACTTCGCGGAAGACCCCGCCTCTTGTCCACAGCGCGCACACGTGCGTGCCAGCATGGCACGGCATGCTTCACAGAAGCTGGCCCCAGCGGGATTCTCGAATCCGCAGTTTGTGCAGCGCATACGATCCCTTCCCTTGTCCCGTGCCTGCTTCTAAACATTAGGCGCAGGACCCGGTTGCGACAAGAGCGCCCTCCAGGGCCGTATCGTTAATTAGCCGAATAAGGGACTTCGTCCCGGAAGGCGCCATCGAGGCTGGCAATATTCTCGTTAGCCATTTGCAACAGGTCCAGGGCTAGCCTATCTTGAATCACTGAACGGGATTGCTAGGTGGGTTAAGTCAGAGGCCAATAGAAGCATCAGCCGGTCAATTCGAGCACAACGAGTCAGCCTTCGAGTGCCAAAGCGAAGCGTTGAGAACAGCAGGGAGACGCGGCTATGACGACACCGCTGCATGGACAGATGATGGATGTGCCGCTGACGGTTTCTTCGTTGCTGGCGCATGCGTCACGCTACTTCGGCACGACGGAGATCGTGTCGAAGCGCGTCGAGGGCGACGTGCATCGCTATACATATCGCGATTGCGAGCGGCGCGCAAAGCAACTCGCGCAGGCGCTCATCGCGCTTGGCGTCGAAGCAGGTGACCGAATCGGCACGCTCGCATGGAACGGCTACCGGCATCTGGAAACGTACTACGGCACGACAGGCTTCGGCGCCGTCTGCCACACGATCAATCCGCGGCTTTTTCCCGAGCAGATCGCCTATATCGTCAATCACGCCGACGACAGCTATGTGCTATTCGACCTCACGTTCGCGCCGCTCGTCGATATGCTTGCGCCACAATGTCCGAACGTGCGCGGCTGGATTGCGATGACGGACGAGGCGCATAGGCCGCGCATGTCGACGGACGCATCGTGCTACGAAGCGTTGCTCACGGAGATGGACGGTCAATTCGACTGGCCGCTCATCGACGAGCGAAGCGCCTCGAATCTTTGCTACACGTCGGGCACGACAGGCAATCCGAAGGGCGCGCTGTATTCGCATCGTTCCACGGTGCTGCATGCGCTAGGCGCATCGCTTCCCGACGCGATGGGCTTGTCCGCGCGCGATTCCGTGCTGCCCGTCGTACCGATGTTCCATGTGAACGCGTGGGGCATTCCGCACGGCGCGCCGTTGACCGGCGCGAAGCTCGTGTTCCCCGGCAAGGACCTCGACGGCAAGTCGCTCTACGAGCTGATGGAAGCCGAGCGCGTCACGTGTTCGGCGGGCGTGCCGACCGTGTGGCTCGGGCTGCTCAACTACGTGCGCGAAGCGGGCGTGCGCTTCTCGTCGCTGGAGCGCACGATAATCGGCGGCTCGGCGTGCCCGCCCGCGATGCTCAGGATGTTCAAGGACGACTATGGCGTCGAGGCCATCCATGGGTGGGGCATGACGGAGATGTCGCCGCTCGGCACGCTCGCAAGACTCAACTGGGAGCAGATGCAGCGCTCGCCCGACGAGCAGCGCAGGCTGCTCGAGAAGCAAGGGCATGTGATCTATGGCGTCGACATGAAGATCGTCGGTGACGGCGGGCGCGAATTGCCGTGGGACGGCGTCGCGTTCGGCGATCTGCATGTGCGCGGGCCGTGGGTGATCGACCGTTATTTCCGCCACGATACGTCGCCGCTCGTCGATGGCTGGTTTGCGACGGGTGACGTCGCGACGATCGATCGCGACGGCTTCATGCGCATTACCGATCGCAGCAAAGACCTGATCAAGTCCGGCTGCGAGTGGATCAGTTCGATCGACATCGAGAACGTGGCAGTCGCGCATCCCGCGGTGGCGGAAGCGGCGTGTATTGCCTGCGCGCATCCGAAATGGACAGAGCGGCCGCTGCTGGTGGTCGTCAAGCGTCCCGATACCGATGTGACCCAGGACGAGCTGCGTGGATTCTACGAAGGCAAGGTCGCCAAATGGTGGATTCCCGACGATGTCGTCTTCGTCGACGAGCTGCCCCACACCGCAACCGGGAAGCTGCACAAGCTGAAGCTGCGTGAGCAGTTCCGCGATTACATATTGCCGTCGGCACGCAAAGTTCAGAACTGTCCCTTGACCGATGAGGTTACGGCGGCCTCTGGGTCAACGCCTGTACCCGAATGATTGAAAGAGGCTGTCAAAGGACCGCGCCAGACATGAATGCCGGCTGATAACGAGAAAACAGCAGGCTGGCGAGACCTCATCGGCGAACTGTGCTTCCGCTGAAGGGCGGTTAGTACTAGCCTAGAAGATGGGGTAAAGCGGTGGACTGGCTGGCGCAAATCTCTGAAGTCACAATTGCCGGTCGTCTGCGCGTCTTTACCGGTGTGCTGTCGCAACGGAGCGAGGTCCGATATGCAATTGTCCGCCGTCACAATCGTCAAGCCCGAAACGACTAACTTCATCCTCGGGCAAACCCATTTCATCAAATCCGTCGAGGATATTCACGAGGCAATGGTTGGCACCGTGCCCGGCATCAAGTTTGGCCTGGCGTTCTGCGAGGCATCAGGCAAGCGCCTCGTGCGCCGCTCCGGCACCGAGGAAAGCCTGGTCGAGATGGCTTGCAAGAACGCGATGAGCGTCGCCGCGGGCCACAGCTTCTTTGTTTTTCTTGGAGACGGTTTTTTTCCGGTCAACGTGCTGAACGCAATCAAGGCGGTGCCCGAGGTATGCCGGATCTTCTGTGCGACAGCGAATCCCGTCGAGGTGTTGATCGCGGAAACGGACCAGGGCCGTGGCATTGTCGGTGTGATTGATGGATTCTCGCCGCTCGGCGTCGAAAGCGAGGAAGACGTGCAATGGCGCAAGGATCTGTTGCGCACGATCGGTTACAAGCTTTAGCGGCAATCGATGAGCGTGCCCAATGACGAACCTGTCTCCGCAACGAACCATGGAAGATCGACGCCTTCCACCGGGAACCCTGTGGCCTGCCATGCTGCGCCAGACCGCGCACGCGCTGCGCTGCGGCGCGCTGCAACAGATCGAAACCTTCCAGGCGGTGATCGAAAGCGGCGGCATCCGTTTTATCGTGCGGCAGGTCTCGAGCCTGAACCGCAAGGAGCAGCAGCGCCGGCAAACGCAAAAGCTTCATGGCGGAGAACGTCCATCCAAGAATCCATTCCTTCCCTACGAGCCGGATCTCTTTGTCGCCGATATCTCTGACACGCATCTGGCTTTGCTTAACAAGTTCAATGTCATCGACAATCATCTGCTGATCGTTACCCGTGCTTTCGAACCGCAGGACGCGCTCCTCAACCTGGCCGACTTCGAGTCGCTGATTGCCTGTATGGCCGAGTTCGACGGCATCGGTTTCTACAATGCAGGCGCTGCCGCGGGCGCGAGTCAGGCGCACAAGCATCTGCAAATCATGCCGCTGCCGCTCGGCGACTCTGAACCGCCGGTCCCCATCGAGCCCGTTCTCGCAACCACGCTTGCCGATGGTCTGCCGCAATGCGTACCAGGGCTGCCATTCCGGCATGCGTTCGCGCACCTCGAACCCGGCGCCGCGATCTCCGTGGCTGCGGCGCAGTCGGTCCTCTCCTGCTACCGTGCACTGCTCGAAGCCGCCGGCGTCCGACCGGTCGAGTCCAACGGTGAACTTCGTCAATCGGCGCCGTACAACCTGCTCGTTACACGCCGATGGATGTTGCTCGTACCGAGGTCGGAAGAGCGTGTCGAGGGCGTATCAATCAACGCATTGGGATTCGCCGGATCGCTCTTCGTGCGCGACGCGGCGCAGATGAAAGTGATCGAGCGGCTCGGCCCGATGGCCGCGCTGCAGCGGGTCGCGCTCCCCGCGACCGGTCTGCGATAGTGGGTCGATGTGGCGTTTCATCTGATCGGAGGTGCGTCGAAAGTAGGGCCTTGTCGGGCGTCCACACCTATCACCCCCATCGCCAGTAGTGCCTTCGTGCATATCGTCGAAATCCGATATATGATTCGTCCTGTAGCGATGCAGTCGTGGGGGCGCCAACCGGCGCCCCCAACTGGCTGTTGTTGATGACCCTGAAACCCACCCAATGACGCTCGACATCGACGCGATTCACAAAGCGCTTGCCAATCCTGTTCGCCGGGAGATTCTTGGCTGGCTGCGCGAGCCGTACGCGCATTTCGGCGACCAGGAACTGCCGCTCGATTACGGCGTGTGCGCGGGCAAGATCAACGAACACTGCGGCTTGTCGCAGTCCACCGTGTCGGCCCACCTCGCGGCTTTGCAGTGCGCGGGCCTCGTCACGTCGAAGCGGGTGGGTCAATGGGTGTTTTTCAAACGCAACGAGGCCGTCATCCAGGCGTTCCTCGAGCACATGAACACGCAGTTCTAGGCGCTGTTATTCGCAGTGCCGCGCTTCTTTCATCAAGCAGTTTTTTCGGCTCGGGCCGCGCGCCCTCGGCCAAAGGTGAACTCATATGCCGACTCTTTTCGATCCGCTGCAAATTGGTGACATCACGCTGCCGAACCGCATCATCATGGCGCCGCTCACGCGCCAACGCGCCGAAGAAATCCGCGTGCCGAATGCGCTGATGGCGAAGTACTACGCTGAACGCGCGAGCGCCGGCCTGATCATCAGCGAAGCGACGTCTGTCACGCCGCAGGGCGTGGGTTATGCCGAGACGCCGGGCATCTGGTCGCAGGAGCAGGTCGAAGGATGGAAACTCGTTACGAGCGCCGTGCACGCCGCCGGCGGCAAGATTTTTCTGCAACTGTGGCATGTCGGCCGTATTTCGGACCCGCTGTTCCTGAACGGCGAACTGCCGGTCGCGCCCAGCGCGATCGCGGCACAAGGCCACGTGAGCCTGGTGCGTCCGGAGCGTCCCTATGTGACGCCGCGCGCCCTGGAACTCGATGAAATCGCCGGCGTGGTCGAAGCCTTCCGCAAAGGCGCGGCAAACGCGAAGGCAGCCGGTTTCGACGGCGTTGAAGTGCACGGCGCGAATGGCTATCTGCTCGACCAGTTTCTGCAGGACAGCACCAACAAGCGTACCGACGCCTACGGCGGCCCGATCGAAAACCGCGCGCGTCTGCTGCTCGAAGTCACCGACGCCTGTATCGACGTGTGGGGCGCGAACCGTGTCGGCGTGCACCTCGCGCCGCGTCGCGATGCGCACGCCATGGGCGATTCCGATCCGGCCGGCACCTTCGGCTATGTGGCCCGCGAACTCGGCAAGCGCAAGATCGCGTTCATCGCCGCACGTGAAGCGCTCGGCGACGACCGTCTCGGCCCGCAACTGAAGAAAGCCTTCGGCGGCCCGTACATCGCGAACGAAAAGTTCACCAAGGAAACCGCGCAACAGGTGCTCGACGCGGGTGAAGCGGACGCGGTGGCGTGGGGTCAACTGTTCATCGCGAATCCGGATCTGGTGCGCCGCTTCGCCACCAATGCGCCGTTGAACAAGCCGAACCCGGCGACGTACTATGCACGCGGCGAAACTGGCTACATCGATTATCCGACGCTGGAAACCGTGGAATAAGCCTTGCAGCAAGCTGTAAAAAAGCGAAGCTATGCGTGGGGTCGACGGAGGTTAAGCCGCTGAGTCAAAGCGGCAAATGCATGGCAGTACGCTAAAAACCGCGCGGCGGGTGTGACATGAACGATATGTTCCGGTCATACCCGCCGCGTTTTTTTATGCCTGAAAGAAAAGCGCATATCACGCAAGATCACGCCGCATGAACACCCTCTTCGATTCGTCGAGTCCTCGCGCGATATGCGCGTCGCGCCGCGCGATCAATGCCGCGTCGAGTTCGGCTTCTTCGATATCGCGAAACCCGAGCCGCCGATAATACGGCGCATTCCACGGCACCTCGCGAAACGTCGACAGAATCAGTTGCGTGAGTCGTTGCGCGCGAGCAATTTGCGCGACCTGCTCGATCAGCGCCGCGCCGATCCGCTGCCCCGCGTGTGAGGTGAGCACATCGAGTTCCTGCACGTAGATGCGCGTGGGCTGCAGCTCGAACATCACGAAACCGGCACACGTCGCATCGGCAGCCACGGCAACGATGATTTCCCGCGCCGCGATCTTGCGCTCGACGAGTTCCAGGTCCATCGGCGGCGCATCCGCGATGCCCGCCATATCGACGCTGAGGAAGCGCTGCCCCGCTTCGAATTCGATCGTGCGGATGGCGTTCGCATCGTGCGGCTCGGCAAAGCGGAAGGTGACAGCGGTGGCGTGTTGCATGGGCGTTTTCGCAGGTGTGTAGTGCTGGTTATTCTCGACGACACGCCCCGATATTGACATCACCTCCGAGAAATAGACAAGTCAGCGCGCCGCGGCGGGACTAAACTCCTGAAGATCTGAATTTCCCTTCGACCCAAGATGGATCTGATGCATGTGCTGCAGGTCGCCCTGCACTTCGACCAGCACCTGAGCGGCCTGATCGTGCAATACGGCACCGCCGTCTACGCGATGCTGTTTCTCGTCGTATTCGTCGAAATTGGCTTCCTGCCGCTATTCTTCCTGCCCGGCGATCCGCTGATCTTCATTTGCGGCGGTCTCGCGGCCGCCGGCGCGCTGAACGTCTGGCTCGTGATTCCGGTGCTGTTCGCCGCGACGGTGGCGGGCAGCATCGTCGACTATGCGATCGGGCGCGCGATCGGCGAGAAAGTCTATACCGCCGACTATCGCTGGCTCGACAAGAACGCGCTGCGCAAGGCGCATGCGTTTTACGAAGCACGCGGCGGACTGACCTTCCTGCTGTCACCGTTCATCGCCGTGGTGCGCACCTTCGCGCCGTTCGTCGCGGGCGTTTCGCGCATGACGTTCGCGCGTTTCGTGTCGTTCGTCACGGCGGGCGCGGCGCTGTGGATCGTATCGCTGGTGGCGGCCGGCTATCTGTTCGGCAATGTGCCGCTGGTGCGCGATCATATGAGTTCGATCGTGCTGCTGGGCGTCGCGCTCGGCGTCGGCTCGCTGCTCGTGAGCGGAGTGTGGCGCTTCGTCAACCGGCGCTTGCGCGCGCACTGAAATTCGTGGAGATCGTCATGACGCTAACCGCCTTGCTCGTTTTCGCCCTCGCGCTGATCGTCGCGGCCGGCACGCCAGGACCGAGTATCGCCGCGTTGGTCGCGCGCGTGCTGACCAACGGCTTTCTCGACGTGCTGCCCTTTCTCGCCGCCATGTGGATCGGCGAGGCGCTCTGGCTCACCTGCGCGGTGGCCGGACTTGCAGTGATTGCGCGCAGCTTCGGCATGGTGTTCGTGGTGCTCAAATTCATCGGCGTGGCGTATCTGCTGCTTCTCGCCTGGAAGATGTGGCGCGCGCCGGCTGACGTTCAAGGCAGCGAGTTGCCGAGCGGCCGCTCGCCGTGGCGCATGTTCGTGGCGGGTCTGCTCGTCACGCTCGGCAATCCGAAGATCATGATGTTCTACCTCGCGCTGTTGCCGACCATCATCGACGTGTCGCGCATTGGCACCGTCGCGTGGTTCGAACTCACGCTCACCATGCTGATCGTGCTGATGGCCGTCGACTTCGGCTGGGCGCTGCTCGCCACGCGAGCGCGCAAGCTGCTCACCACGCGGCGCGCCGTGAAGATCGCCAACCGCGCGAGCGCGACGGTCATGGCGGGCGTCGCGGCCGCGATCGCCACGCGCTGAGGCTTTGCGTCGCTGGAACGCCCGAGCGCTCAGCCAGTCGGTCCGGACGCCTGTACGGCCGTTCGCAGTGAAGCCAGTAACGCTTGCCACCATTCGCCGTGCCGCAGCAGAAACACGCGATCGGGGAAATGGTGGCGCGCCACGTGTTCCTGCGGCACGGTATCCCAGCCGCGATGTTCAACGGTCACTCGTGTTTCGTCGCCCACCGCTTCGAAACGCACCTCGACGTGCGTGTGTTGCGCGTCGCTGAAACTGGCCTGACGCCAGCCGAACGCGAGGCGCTCGCCCGGCTCCCAGACCGTGACGCGGCCAATCTCGAAGACGCTGCCGTCCGCCTGCGTCTCGATCAGGCGCCCCTGTCCGCCCGCTTGCTCGGCCGGTTCGAACGACAACACGCCGGCGCTCTGCGGCGTGAACTGAAAGAGCTGATTGGGCCGCCACCATGCGCCGATCTCGCGCGTGAAAACGTCGAACGCGCGTTGCGGCGAGGCGGCCACGCGCAACGACACCTGCACGCGCGAACTCATCCCTGTACCTCCAGATGCGCTTTGAACGACAGCAATTGCCCGGCCCACATGGCCTCGGTCTGTTCGAGCCACGCCTTCAGCTCGGCCATCGGCGTCGAGCGCAGCACGTAAAGGCGCACGCGCGCGTCGACGCCGTCATGCGATTCCTCGATCAACTGGCTCGAACGCAGCACACGCAAGTGCCGGCTCATCGCTTGAGGCGACAGGCCGGTGGCTTGCGCGAGTTCGCCGGCGCGCATCGGCTGACGGCTAAGCAGATCGACCACCTGCCGCCGGTTCGGATCGGCTAGCGCGGCCAGCGTGCGGTCGAGCGAGGCGCTCGCAGGCAGGGCCATGCGCTACACCCATCCTTCGATCTTCAGACCGCTGACGCGCTCGGCTTCCTCGCGCGACACGGTGCGAACCGTCTGGCCGAAGCTCCACACGTGCCCTTCCAGGTCGCGAGCGGCGTAGACGCGGTCGCCGTAAAACTGATCCTCCGGTTCGCGCGTAATCACGGCGCCCGCGGCACGCGCGCGGGCGCAATGCTCGTCGATGCCGTCACGCAATTGCACGTGCACCGACTGCGTGTTCTTGCCGCCGATCGACGCCGGACTGGCCGCGTTTTCCGACCATTCGCGGCAGACCATCAGGTAGCTGTCGCCGAAACGCATTTCCGAGTGGCCCAACTGGCCGTCGTTGTCCGTGATGACCATCTGGCGCTCAAAACCGAACGCCCGCTCGAGCCAGTCGAGCGCTGCAAACGGGTCTTTGTAGTACACCGCGGATCCCAGCGACGGACGATACAGCGGCTCGCTCATGATTGCCTCCTTTTGTAAACCTGACGGTTGATATTTAACACTATAGTTAAACAAATCGAGAAAGCAAGATCGAGATGCATAACACTGCCCTTCGCACATGAGTCGGTCGATGCGGACGCCAGGTACGAACGTGTCTTCGCAAAGAGCACGACTGACTTTGCAGCCTGATACCGTCTCCGACGGCGCACGCTTCGCCCTCCTTTCATTCTCCCCACGCCACCCCCTCACCTTGACTTCAACCAGATACGAAGGTAACCTTCGCAGGTAACCTTCACATCTGTCATGGCATGAGCAAGACCGATTTACCGGCCGATACCGAAACCCTGCACGCCATCGCGGAAGACCTGCGCGTGCTGGTCGGCAAACTGCGCCGCCGCTTGCGCGAAGAGTCGCATCTGGGCGATTTCACTCCTTCACAGGTGCAGGTCCTCGGCTTGCTGGAGCGCGAAGGTCCGGCAACGGTCACCGCGCTCGCGCGTGCTCACGGCATGCGTCCGCAATCCATGGGCGAAACGCTTTCGGTTCTGAAAGCCGCCGGCCTCGTCAGCGGCGCGCCCGATCCGAACGACGGGCGGCAAACGGTCCTCTCCCTCACACCCGCCTTTCGCAAGAAGATCAAGGCAAGCCGCGCGGCTCGCGAAGACTGGCTGTTTCGCACCATCCAGACGCGCTTCTCGGCGGCCGAGCAACGACAACTCGCTACCGGCGTCGACTTACTCAAACGCCTCATCGACTCGTAACTCTCAGGAGCAACTCATGGCATTCACTACGCTCGACCCAAAGACCGCACTCATCGTCGTCGATTTGCAGCAAGGTATTGTCGCGCTGCCCACCGCGCATCCCACTGGCGACGTCGTCAAGCGCTCGGCCGTCATCGCCGACGCGTTTCGCCGCCACGGCCTGCCCGTGGTGCTCGTCAACGTGACCGGCGGCGCGCCGGGCCGCGCGGAACAGGCGCGCCACGCCGGCGACTTTCCGGCCGGGTTCGCGGACCTCGTGCCTGAACTCAACGCGCAGCCGTCGGATCATCGGGTCACCAAGCGCACCTGGGGCGCGTTCACGAACACCGATCTCGAAGCCTATCTGCGCGAGCAAGGCGTTACGCAAGTGGTGCTCGTAGGCGTGGCCACCAGCATCGGTGTCGAATCCACCGCGCGCTACGCCAACGAACTCGGCTTTAACGTCACGCTCGTCGTCGACGCCATGACCGATCTCAATGCGGACGCTCACACCAACAGCATCACGCGCATCTTTCCGCGTCTCGGCGAAACCGGCACGACCCAGGAAGTCCTCGAGTTGCTCGAGCGCTCGCGCGCATGATGCCGGCTTCGATCACAGCTGGAAGTCTGCGCGCCGGCCTAACCCCGCACATGGAAACAGCCCGGTGAAAGGCACGTTCCGTTCGCTGCGCAATTTCAATTACCGGGTCTGGGCGAGCGGCGCGATCGTCTCCAACATCGGTACGTGGATGCAGCGCACGGCGCAGGACTGGCTCGTTCTCACGGAACTCACGCGTCACAATGCGACCTCCGTGGGGATCGTCATGTCGCTGCAGTTCGGCCCGCAAATGCTGCTGTTGCCGCTCACCGGTTATGCGGCCGATCACTTCGACCGTCGCAAACTGCTGTTCGCCACGCAGGCAGCCATGGGTACTTGCGCACTGGGCCTCGGTATTCTGACCGTCACCGGGCTCGTGCAGTTGTGGCACGTCTATGTGTTCGCGGGACTGCTCGGCTGCGTCACCGCGTTCGACTCGCCGGCACGCCAGACCTTCGTATCGGATCTGGTCGGCGAGGACGATCTGTCGAACGCGGTCGGCCTGAATTCCACCTCGTTCAACGCCGCGCGCATGATCGGGCCGGCGGTCGCGGGACTGCTGATCGCTTCGGTGGGCACCGGCTGGGTGTTTCTCATCAACGGGCTGTCTTTTGTCGCCGTGCTTGGTTCGCTGCGCATGCTGCGGTTGAGTGAACTGCATCTGAAGCCCCGTGCGGTGCGCTCACGTGGCAGTTTCGTGGAAGGCTTCAAGTATGTGTGGACGCGGCCCGACCTGAAGGCCGCGCTGTTGATGCTGTTCCTGATCGGCACATTCGGCCTGAACTTCCCGATCTTCATCTCGACGATGTCGGTCACTGCATTCCATGCGGGTGCGAGCGAATACGGCGTGTTGAGCTCGACCATGGCGATCGGCTCCGTGACCGGCGCGCTGCTCGCCGCGCGTCGGGCCAAACCGCGCATGGCGCTGTTGCTCGGCGCGGCGAGCGTGTTCGGCGTGGGCTGCACCGTGGCTTCGTTAATGCCGACTTCCGTGCTGTTCGGCATTGCACTCATGGTAATCGGCGTGTCGACGCAAACCTTCACGACGTCCACCAACAGTCTCGTTCAACTCACCACCGACCCCGTCATGCGCGGCCGGGTGATCGCGATTCTGCTGGCGATTGCGTTGGGCGGCACGCCGCTCGGCGCGCCGGTCGTCGGTTGGGTCGCGGACCGTTTCGGCCCGCGCTGGGCGCTCGGCGTAGGCGCGGCTTCGGGATTCGCGGCGGCGGTCGTCGGCTTGCTCTACCTGGTGAAATACCGCCAGTTCCGCGTGTATATGGACGGCAGACGTCTGCGCTATAGCGTCGACGATCCGCGTCAGGGGCCCGCATACGTCAGCGCCGCTATTGCCTTGCAAAACGCTGTCTTGAGCGAAGCGGAGGAAGATTCGTCTTCGGGCGTTTAAGGGGCCGTTGCCGCTCCCTCACGCAAAAAAGCCGCGCCTGAATCAGGCGCGGCTTTCTGAATGACAACCAACCCGCCGATAACTTACTTCGCCACCGGCATCGTGAATTCAGCCCCCTTGCCGATGCTGTCCGGCCAGCGCTGCATGATGCTCTTGTAGCGCGTATAGAAGCGCACACCCTCTTCGCCGTAAGCGTGATGGTCGCCGAACAGCGAGCGCTTCCAGCCGCCGAACGAATGCCATGCCATCGGCACCGGAATCGGCACGTTGATGCCAACCATGCCCACCTGAATCTGCCGGCCGAACGCGCGCGCCACACCGCCGTCCGACGTGAAGAGCGACACGCCGTTACCGAACTCGTGCGCGTTGATCAGCGCCACGGCGCTCGCGAAATCGGGCACCCGCACCACCGCCAGCACCGGGCCGAAGATCTCTTCCTTGTAGATCTTCATGTCCGTGCCGACATTGTCGAACAGCGTGCCGCCGATAAAGAAGCCGTCTTCGCTCGCCACCGGATGCGCGCGGCCGTCGACGACCAACTTCGCGCCCTCGGCCTCGCCCGACGCGATATAACCGGCCACCTTGGCCTTATGTTCGGCGGTAACCAACGGGCCCATTTCCGCGTCGAGATGTTCACCGTTCTTGATCACGAGCGATTTGACGCGCGGCACCAGCTTCTCGATCAGCTTGTCGGCCACGTTGCCGACCGCCACCGCGACCGAGATCGCCATGCAGCGCTCGCCCGCCGAACCGTAGGCCGCGCCGATCAGTGCGTCGACCGCCTGATCCAGATCGGCGTCCGGCATCACCACCAGATGATTCTTCGCGCCTCCGAGCGCCTGCACGCGCTTGCCGCGCTTCGACGCTTCCGTATGAATGTATTCGGCGATCGGCGTCGAGCCCACGAACGACAGCGCCGCGACATCCGGGTGATCGATCAGCGCATCCACGGCCACCTTGTCGCCGTTGACGACGTTGAACACGCCGTCCGGCAGTCCGGCTTCCTTCAGCAATTCGGCAATCCGCAGCGACGCCGACGGGTCACGCTCCGACGGCTTCAGCACGAACGTGTTGCCGCAGGCGAGCGCGACCGGGAACATCCACATCGGCACCATGACCGGGAAGTTGAACGGCGTGATGCCCGCAACCACGCCCAGCGCCTGCCGCAGATTCCAGTTGTCGATGCCGCCGCCGATCTGGTCGGTGAAATCGGTCTTCAGCAGGTTCGGAATGCCGCACGCGAACTCGACCACTTCGATGCCGCGCACCACTTCGCCTTGCGCGTCCGTGAACACCTTGCCGTGTTCGCGTGTGATCAGCATCGCCAGTTCGTCGTGATGCTTGTTCAGCAGCTCCTTGAACTTGAACAGAATGCGGGCGCGCTTGATCGGCGCGGTTTCGCTCCAGGCGGGAAAGGCGGCCTTGGCGGCTTGCACCGCCGCGTCCACTTCCTCGACCGACGCCAGCGCCACCGAGCCGGTCACCTTGCCGGTGGCGGGATTGAACACGTCCTTGAAGCGGCCGCTAGTCGGCGCGGCCGGCGCGCCGCCAATGTAGTGGCCCAACTGCTGCACCGACAGCTTCGCTTGTTCGTTCACTGCATTCATGTCCTTACCTCGTGTTCGGGATAAACCGCGGCGCGTCACCACCGGGCCATAGGCAAAAAATCGGGCTACTTCGCACAGCGCCAGAGCGGCGATCCGCTCGTCGGCAGGCTCCATCGAGACTTGCCAACTGTATCGACGGCGCCGGCCATATTCCCGATACAGCGAAATAAAACCGCGCCTCACTGTATTGTTTTTTGCATGGCAACTGTATTGGACCGCGGACCCCGCTCAGGCGTCAGCGCGCGTCGCGGCGTGGCTCGGTCAAAACCCGCCCACGCCGCGTGTCACCAGCGCGTACGGCCCGCTCGTCAACTGTTCCCGGAGAAATTCGATGCACACCTGGATCTTCGCCGACGACGACAAACGCTCCGCCGTCACGGCCCATACATCGGCGGACTGCAGGTAGTCGGGCAGCACGCGCACCAGTTCGCCGGCGCGCAGGCTCTCGGCCACGTCCCAGATCGACACCATCACCACGCCGTAGCCGTCCTTGGCCCACTGCACGACGATATCGCTGAGATTGGACGCAACGGTGCCCGTCACCTTCACGCTCTTTTCGCCGTTCGGACCGCTCAGGCGCCAGACGCCGAAGCGGTCGTCGCGTCCGCGAAACAGCAGGCAGTCGTGCTGGGTCAATTCGGCCAGTTCGAGCGGCGTGCCCCGCCGTTCCAGATAGTCCGGCGACGCGCAGAGTATTCGCGTGCTCTCCACTATCTTGTGCGCGATCAGGTGCGGCTCATGCACTTCGCCCACGCGAATGTCGATATCGAAGTTCTCGCCGACCAGATCGGCGCGCCGGTCCAGCAATTCCAGCCAGATCTCGAGATTCGGATGACGCTGACGCAGCAAGGCCAGAATCGGCGATACATGCTTGCGGCCGAGCCGCAGGCTCGTGCTGATGCGCAGCAAGCCGCGCAACTCGGTGCGGCGATCGGCGAACGCATCGGCCATGCCCTGCACGTCGTCGAGTATTTTCTGCGCCCACTGCAAAGCGGCTTCGCCGTCGCTCGTCACACTGACCCGGCGCGTGGTGCGCTGAAAGAGCTTCACGCCGAGACTGGCTTCCAGCATGGCAACGCGCTTGCTGACATGCGAGGGTGACAAACCCATTTCCGTCGATGCAGCCACGAAGCTACCCCGGCGCGCGATGTTGCAGAACAGCTGCAGATCGCGCAGGAAAGACTCATTGCTGGCTGTGAGCGCATTCTGATTTTCCATTTGGCCGCATTGTGTCCGTGCAGAACCACATTACCCTAGCCTTAACGAGCCGATCGGGCAAGCCATGCCGGTCGGATGAAATACTCGGGACACCCAGGCACTGGTTAACCCTGTACCGCCGTTCGATTGGTGCGCTGCACAGCAGCGATCGAGCATCCGGAAACAGGCCGCGTCCCGGAAAGTCCTGGCTTGCATAGTTTTGCTTTCAGGACGCCAATGAATCAGCCGTAGAAGCTGATCCAAACATTTCTGTTCAGGAGACAACATGGAAACGAATACATCGGCAGGCGGCCACGAACGCCGCTCGCAGGCTCGCAAGGCAACCGCCAGCGGCTGGATCGGCTCGGCACTCGAGTACTACGACTTCTTTATCTACGCCCAGGCAGCGGCCCTTATCTTTCCACAGTTGTTCTTTCCCTCGGGCAATCCGAAGATCGCCATCGTGGCTTCGCTCGCCACCTACGGCGTGGGTTACGTCGCGCGGCCGATCGGCGCGGTGGTGCTCGGGCATTGGGGCGACACCCACGGCCGCAAGAACGTTCTGCTCCTGTGCATGTTCCTGATGGGCATCTCGACGATGGCGGTCGCCTTTCTGCCTACCTATCACAGCGTCGGGCTGCTCGCGCCCGCCCTGCTGGTGGTGCTGCGCCTGATTCAGGGTTTCGCCGTGGCCGGTGAAATCTCGGGCGCGAGTTCGATGATTCTCGAACACGCGCCATTCGGGCGGCGCGGCTATTACGCCAGTTTCACGCTGCAAGGCGTGCAGGCGGGCCAGATTCTCGCCGCCGCCGTGTTCCTGCCGCTCGCCTACTTCATGGAAGAGAGCTCATTCAATTCGTGGGGCTGGCGCATCCCGTTCCTGCTGAGTGCCGTGGTGCTGATTGCCGGCTACTACATTCGCCGCGAAGTCCATGAAACACCGGCGTTCGCCAAGGAAGACGCGAGCGGCAACGTGCCCAAGTCGCCGATTGTCGAAGCCTTCCGCTACAACTGGCCCGATATGGTGCGCGTGATTCTCTGCTCGTTGATGAACGTGATCCCGGTCGTCGCCACCATCTTCGGCGCGGCCTATGCGGTGCAGGCGTCGTACGGCATCGGCTTTTCCAAGAGCGTCTATCTGTGGATTCCGGTAATCGGCAATATCGTCGCCGTGCTGGTGATTCCCTATGTGGGCAATCTTTCCGACCGGATCGGCCGGCGCCTGCCCATCGTCGTCGGCGCGCTCGGCGCGGGTCTGCTTTCGTTCGGCTACCTCTACGCGATCAGCATCCGCAACGTCCCGCTCGCCATGGTGATGTCGATCCTCATGTGGGGCATCGTCTATCAAGGGTATAACGCGATTTTCCCGAGCTTCTATCCGGAACTGTTCCCGACCCGTTCAAGGGTCTCCGCGATGGCCATCGGCCAGAACATCGGCACGACGATCACCGCTTTGCTGCCTGCGCTGTTCGCCTATGTCGCGCCGCCCGGATCGACCAATGTGCCACTCATCATCGGCACGATCACGTTCGCCATCACCATCGTTGCGGCGGTGACCGCATGGAGCGCACGCGAGAACTACCGCGTCAGGCTGAGCGATCTGGGTGAACCCAATGCCGTGCCGATCGACAAGGTCAGCTACGAGCGCATGCGGGCCGAGACCATGGCTGAAACGAAGAAAGCTCTCGCGTAATCCATTTCGCTCGAACTTCGAAGGAATCGATCCATGAACAGGACCCGGATCGCCGTGGCCGGCGCGGGCTACATCGGCCGCGCTCACATGGCCGTCGCGCGGCAGAGCGGCACGTGCTCGTTGTCGGCGATCGTCGACCCGTCGCCGGCGGCACAGGCGATCGCTACCCAGACCGGCGTGCCGCTTTACCGGACGCTCGACGAACTGCTCGAACGGGACCGCCCGGACGGTGTGATTCTGGCCACGCCGAACCAGTTGCATGTGGAGCACGCGCTGACCTGTCTCGCGGCCGGCGTGCCGACACTGCTCGAAAAGCCGATCGCATCCACGGTCGATGAAGCGGAATCACTGGTCGCCGAAGCCGAGCGTTGCGGCGTGCCGTTGCTGATCGGGCATCACCGCGCGCACAGTCCGATCATGGCCCGCGCGAAGCAACTAATCGACGAAGGCCGGCTCGGCAAACTGGTCGCGGTGATGGGCAGCGCGGTCTTTTTCAAACCGGATGAGTACTACGCCGACGCCCCCTGGCGGCGCGAGCCGGGCGGCGGGCCGATCCTGCTGAACATGATCCACGAGGTGCACAACCTGCGCATGCTGTGCGGCGATATCGTGGCCGTGCAGGCGTTTTCGTCGCATGCCACACGCGGCTTTCCGGTCGAGGACACAGTGGCGATCAACCTGCGCTTCGCGAGCGGCGCGCTCGGCAGCTTCATGCTGTCGGACACGGCCGCGAGTGCTCGTAGCTGGGAGCAGACGTCGCAGGAAAACAAGGCTTATCCGTCGTATCCGGACGAAGACTGCTATGTGATCGCAGGCACCTTCGGCTCGCTCGCTGTGCCCACCATGCGCCTGAAAACCTATGGCAAGGCCGAGGACCGTTCGTGGTGGAAGCCGTTCGCGGTCGGCGTTGCCGAGATGACTCGCGACGATCCGCTCAAGCTTCAGCTCGAACATTTCGTGCGCGTCATTCGACAAGAGGTGAAACCGCTCGTGAGCGCCCGCGACGGCCTGCAGAATCTGCGCATCACCGAGGCAATCGTGGAAGCGGCCAATGCCGGTTCCGTGGTCAGCACGACGCCCGCGGTCGCAGCAGCGCATTGATATCGCATCGCCTTTACTGAATCCATTACTCCAGGAACGCCCCATGAAAACGTTCGTGATGCTTCACGGCATCAACCACAATATGTTCGGCAAGCGCGACCCCGCGCAATACGGCACCGTGACGCTCGCCGAAATCGACAGCAGCCTGCAGGCATTGGGCAAGGAACTGGGCGTGCAGGTCGAGAGCTTTCAGACCAACAGCGAAGCCGCCATGTGCGAACGCATCCACCAGGCTTTCACGGACAATGCCGACGGCGTCATGATCAACGCCGGAGCATGGACGCATTACAGCTACGGCATTCGCGATGCGCTGGCGATCTTGACGGTGCCGGTGGTGGAAATTCACATGTCGAACATCCACGCGCGCGAAGCGTTCCGGCATGTTTCCGTGTTTGCCGAAGTCGTCAAAGGGCAGATTTGCGGCTTTGGCGTCGAGAGTTATCTGCTGGGGCTGCGAGCGGCTGTATCGGCGACGGCCGCTTAAATAACGGTGATTTTGCGTCGCCGCGCCCGGAGTCGTTCACCGTGCGCGGCGAATGCTCCATCAGCGCCATGCATCAGTCAGCTCGTTGGCCAGCACCATCTTCTCGCGGATCACTTCGACAAAGGCGGCGTCGGCGGCGCCCTGCGCCTTGAGGAATTTGAGCGCGGCGGAATGCACGGTGCGCATCGCCCGTCCGTCGATTCCGCTCATGCGCGCCGCGCCGCGACGCGTCTCCTCCACCAGATCGCGCGCGCTGCTGAAATCGGGCGACAAGCCGCTCTGCGTTTCGAACCGGCTGCGCAGATCCGTCGCGTAATCGCGCGAGGTTCCAAGCCGGTCCATATCGATCAGCAGATCGACACCGTCCGCCACGCGCAACGCGCACAGAATCCACAGCGCGACGAATGCCCGATACGCGTTATTGCCTTCCGCGGTGCGCGCATAGTGCTCGCACGCCATTGCATAAGTGTCGTCCGAAGTGGGCGCCGCGGGCGGCAAGCTCACGCCGCAGATCTCGATGGCCTTACTGACTAGCGGGTCCGATTGATTCAGCCCGAGCACACGAAACGGCGCGGCCACGAAAAACGGATTGTTCCATTGCCGACTGAGCAGCCACCCCGAAGCGAACTGCGAGGCCGGATTTCGCAACACGCCCACATGCATGGCCTGCGGAAAAGCCTGCTTCAGCCACGGCAGCCGGCCGGACGAGCGGCAAAACTTGAAGACCGGCACGCTGCCCTGTTCGGTAGTGCGCTCGCACAGGTTGCGTAGATAGGCCTGCAATGCCGGAAATTCCGCATCAGGCACGCTGGAGAAGCGATCGAGACTGAAACCCCTGCGATATCCGTCCACACCGCGAACGCCTTCGCGCAGAAACGGGCGATATTCGTGGAAATACGGCGCGTCAAGCGGCGGATGGCCCGATGTCAGCGTGGGACGCGACGCGGACACCTCGGCCAGGCTCAGGTCCGCGAGCACGTTGCTGAGCGGCTCATAAAAGCCGGTCACGCTGTCGAGTTCGCGCAGACGCGACCAGACCCACGTTCCCGCGCTACGCCAGCCAGTGTGCAGAAACACCGCCTGTTTCAACGCGCTGTTCCGCGCGGCATCGTTTGACGGGCCATTCGACGGCTCAATGGACAACGGCATGTGGACTTCTCTTCAAATGAAAGCAACAGGTAAGCGGCGCAAACGCATACTTTAGCGGCTCACGCCGCCGACTGCATGACAGAAGCATCACTTTACCTTGCAAGCCGCACCGCATTCGTCGGCGCGTGTGCCAGACTGAACTGGAATCGCGCATCCAAACGCTTTAAGCTGCCAGACTTCCGAACTCAAACGTCGCTCACATGAACGATTCGGCCGATATCCGCTTCCTGTTGACGCTGCGCGAAAGCGGCAGCCTGATCGCCGCGGCGCGAAAGCTGGGCTTGTCGCCCTCGGCGGTCACGCAGCGACTTCAGCAACTGGAAAAGAAACTGGGCGCGCAACTGGTGAACCGCACGGCGCGCCGCCTGCAATTCACGGAAGAAGGCACGCTGCTGTGCGAACGCGGCGCCGACCTCGTCCAGCAGTTCGACGCACTGTTCGAAGACCTGCAGATGCGTCGCGGCGGACTCGTCGGCACGCTCAAAATCAATGCGCCGCTGGGGTTCGGGCGGCGGCACCTCGCGCCCGCGATTGCCGATTTCCAGCAGCAGAATCCGGATGTCGACGTCGCGCTGACGCTCTCCGACAAGCCTCTGACCGAGACGATGGACCGCTTCGATATCGTCGTGCATATCGGCGAGTTGCCGGTGTCGAATCTGATCGGCTACACGATTGCACCGAATGCGCGTTTCGTCTGCGCGGCGCCCGCGCTGATCAAGCGAGTGGGCATGCCGGATTCTCCGGATGAATTGAGCAAGCTGCCCTGCATCGTGCTGCGCGAGAACAACGAAGATGTCTCGCTATGGCAGTTCAGCAAAGGCCGCACGCGCCGCAGCGTGCGCGTGTCTGCTCATTTGAGTTGCAACGATGGCGATGTGATCCGCCAGTGGGCATGCGAAGGGCGCGGCGTGATCCTGCGCTCCGAATGGGACGTGGCCGACGATCTCGCGAAGGGCAAGCTCGTGCGTTTGCTTTCAGGATGGAAAGCGCCCGATGCCGACGTCATGGCGCTCACGCATCAACGCGCGGGCCTGCCGGCGCGCACCCGTCATTTCATGCAGTATCTGCAAAGCAGGTTCAGGCCGCAGCCGCCCTGGCGGCGATAAGTGTCGAAATCCGCTTGCAGGAAGGCGCAAACTGGATCATTCATTCTGACTGAATCTAAGAGTTAAGCCATCTGAACGCCGCGCCGCTGATGAAACTTTATAATCAGCTCACCGTCCGCTGCTGGTCAAATCAATCATGACTCGTGCCTCTGTGCCTGCCGCCTATCCCAAAGCGGTCCTGTTCGACCTCCTGACCGCCTTGCTCGACTCATGGACCTCATGGAATCGCGCGGCCGGTTCCGAACAGGCGGGCCGTGCATGGCGCGCCGCCTATCTGCGGCTGACCTACGGCTGCGGCTCATACATTGCGTATGAACAACTGGTGCGCGAAGCCGCCGCACAAGTCGGCCTGCCCGAATCCGCCGCGCTCGCGCTCGAAGCAGACTGGCTGACGCTCGCGCCGTGGAGCGGCGCCGTCGACACGTTGCAAACGCTCGCGCCGCATTGCAAGCTAGCGGTCGTGACCAACTGCTCCACGCGGCTCGGCACACAGGCGGCCCAGCTCTTGCCGGTCCGCTGGGACGCGATCGTCACCGCCGAAGAGGCCGGCGTATATAAACCGGACCCGCTGCCGTACCGCCTCGCGCTCGAAAAACTCGGCGTCCGGGCCCATGAAGCCGCGTTCGTGGCCGGCTCCAGCTACGACATGTTCGGCACCGCCGCCGTCGGCTTGCGGACGTATTGGCACAACCGCGTCGGCCTGCCGCTCGTAAGCGGCGCACGGCCGCCCGAGATCCAGTCGCCGACGCTCGATTCGCTCGTTCCGTGGCTCGCTCGCTTCGGCACGAACCAGCATGACTCCGCATGACTCCATTTTCCCCGGTGAAAGCATGAAACTCGACCAGATTGAAACCCCAGCCGCGTTGATCGACATCGCACGGATGCAAAGGAACATCGCGCGCATGCAAGGGCATATGAACACGCTCGGCGTCGCGTTTCGTCCGCACGTGAAGACCACCAAGTGCATCGACGTGGTCCGCGCGCAGATCGCCGCCGGCGCGCGCGGCGTCACGGTGTCCACGTTGAAGGAAGCGGAGGCGTTCTTCGCCGCCGGTGTCGACGACATTCTTTACGCCGTCAGCATGGCTCCGTCGAAGCTGCCGAGAGCGCTCGCGCTGCGCCGCCAGGGCTGCAATCTGAAGCTCGTGGTGGACAATCCGACGGCCGCCTCCGCAATCGCCGCATACGGCGATCAGCACGGCGAAACCTTCGAGGTGTGGATCGAAGTGGATACGGACGGGCACCGCTCAGGCATCACACCCGAACAGGACACGCTGCTCGAAGTGGGCCGGATTCTGCATGAGAACGGCGTCAAGGTGGGTGGCGTGATGACCCATGCCGGTTCGAGCTACGAGCTCGATACGCCGGAAGCGCTCGCCGCGCTCGCTGAGCAGGAACGCGCGGGCTGCGTGCGCGCGGCCCAGCGGTTGCGCGAAGCCGGCATTGCATGCCCGGCGGTCAGCGTCGGCTCGACGCCCACTGCCCTCGCCGCCACGCAGTTAGAGGGCGTCACGGAAGTGCGCGCCGGTGTGTATGTGCTGTTCGACCTCGTCATGCACAACATCGGCGTGTGCGCGCTTGACGACATCGCGCTCAGCGTGCTCGCCACCGTGATCGGTCATCAGGCGGACAAGGGCTGGGCGATTCTCGACGCGGGCTGGATGGCGATGAGCCGGGATCGCGGCACGTCGAAGCAGTCGCACGATTTCGGCTACGGCCAGCCGTGTTTGCTGAACGGCACGCCGCTGCCCGGGTACGTGGTCAGCGGCGCCAACCAGGAGCACGGCATTCTGTCGCCGATAGTTGAAAACGCGGACGCCGCCGACGATGTCACGCAGCGCTTCCCGATCGGCATGAAACTGCGCATTCTGCCGAATCACGCGTGCGCCACCGGCGCGCAGTTTCCCGAGTATCACGCGGTGGCGCCGGACGGCAACAGTGTAGAGTGGCGGCGCTTTCAGGGCTGGTGAAGCGAGCATCTGAACCGCTACATCACTCGTCCTCTTCCTCCAGACCCGCCAGCAGATCGTCGACCGCGCGATACACGCGCTCGACGATCTCCGGTCCCACCTTGCGCTCCAGTTCGCGGTAATGCGCTTCGAGATCCTTCGAAATCACGCGCACCAATTCCACGCTCGTATCGGTCAGCGACACCAGCACGCGCCGCTGATCTTCGGCGAAACGCTCCTTGGTCACCAGTTCCATGCTCTCCATGCGCGCGAGCACGCCGGCCATGCTCGGGCTCGAAATCGTGCAGATATCGGAAATGTGGCGCGGCTCCATCGGACCGTGCTCGTTGAGCGCGCGAATCACGCGCCACTGCTGTTCGGTCAATCCATGTGCGGTAATCAACGGACGAAACCGCTCCATCATTTTTTCTCTGGCGCGCAGCAACAACATCGGCAGGTTGCGGTGCAAAACTCGGGTCGAGGCGGAAGCGGACATGTTGGAAGATGATTAAAAAGCAGCCGTCGAAGCTTAAGGGAAAACCCGCGATCAGCCGACAGGCTATTGACCATGGATGATATCAAGCGCAATACTACTAACATGTTAGTGTTTTTGCCGAGAGACAGCTAATTTATGTTTGCACTAGCCGATCATCTGCTGCATCCCGAAGGCGAAGCGTTGCCACGCGACGTGGATGCGCGCACCGCGGCCGCGCTGCTCGCACGCGGCACGGCCTGCCGCGCGCCGGTTGGCGGCGCTGTCTATGGAACCTTGCTGAACGACCGCGCCGCGCTCGATGCGCTGGGCGACGCGGTGCACGCCGCGCCATATAAAGCGCCGCCGAAAGCGCCGGTGCTCTATCTGAAGCCGCGCAATACGCTCGCCGGGCATCGCGCGCGGGTCGTCGTGCCGGACGATGCGTTGGGCGTGGAAGTCGGCGCGTCGCTCGGCATCGTGATCGGCCGCACTGCAACACGGGTTAGCGTGGCGCAGGCGTTCGACTACATCGCCGGCTATACGCTGGTCGCCGATCTCAGCGTGCCGCATGCGAGCGTGTACCGGCCATCGGTGCGGTTCCGGGCGCGTGACGGTTTCTGCGTCGTCGGACCGGCCGTGGTTGCGGCGCGTCATGTCGCGACGCCGGACTATCTGGCGATCCGGGTTCAACTCGGGTCACGGGAGGCGTTCACGGCGAGCACCGCGTCATCGGTGCGCAACGTGGCGCAACTGCTCGCGGACGTGACCGATTTCATGACGCTTAGTGCGGGCGACGTCATCACGCTCGGCGTGCCGCATGGTTCGCCTGTCGCGCATATCGGCGACACGGCCACGCTATCGATCGGCGCGATGCCGCCGCTCACGGTGTCGTTCGTCGGCGCCGAAGAAAAAGAAGGAGAACAGCCATGATGCGCGGCCGTGTTGCGTATGCTGGCGCGATTCACGAAGCGTATCCCGACGCCGATGGCGTGCGCCTCGCGGATGGCCGCGTGCGTCGCGAGGATGAAGTGGTGTGGCTCGCGCCGATCGAAGTCGGCACGATCTTCGCACTCGGCCTGAACTACGCTGAGCATGCAAAGGAATTGCAGTTCAACAAGCAGGAAGAGCCGCTCGTGTTTCTCAAGGGACCGGGCACGGTGGTCGGTCATCGCGGCGTGACGCGCCGCCCCGCCGACGTCACCTTCATGCACTACGAGTGCGAACTGGCGGTGGTGATCGGTCAAACCGCGAAAAACGTGAAGCGCGAAAACGCCATGCAATACGTGGCGGGCTACATGATCGCCAACGACTATGCGATCCGCGACTACCTCGAAAACTACTACCGTCCGAACCTGCGCGTGAAGAATCGCGACGGCGGCACGGTGCTCGGCCCCTGGTTCGTCGACGCCGCCGATATCGAAGACGTCACGCAACTCGAATTGCGCACGTTCGTGAACGGCATGCGTCAGCAACACGGCAACACGCGCGATCTCGTCACGGACATCCCGGCGTTGATCGAATACCTGAGCAGCTTCATGACGCTCGCGCCCGGCGACGTGATCCTGACCGGCACGCCGGAAGGCGTCGTCAACGTCAACGCGGGAGACGAAGTGATCTGCGAAATCGACGGCCTGGGCCGTCTCGTCAATACGATTGCATCCGACGCGGACTTCAAGCGCGCCTGATCGGGGTGCGGTGCATGGGATCAAAAAAGAGAAAGGACAAGGCAATGCGAATCGAACATCTGATCAACGGCAAGACCGGCGCGACGAAAGACTACTTCGAAACCGTCAATCCGGCCACCCAGGAAGTGCTAGCCGAAGTCGCGCGAGGCGGCGAGAAAGAAGTCGACGCCGCCGTGCGCGCCGCCAAAGACGCGTTTCCCGCCTGGGCCGGCAAGCCCGCCGCGGAACGCGCGAAGCTGGTGCGCAAGCTCGGCGAACTGATCGCGAAGAACGTGTCGGAGATCTCGGAGACCGAAACGAAGGACACCGGCCAGACGATCTCGCAGACGCGCAAGCAGCTCGTACCGCGCGCCGCCGACAACTTCACCTATTTCGCCGAGATGTGCACGCGTGTCGACGGCCATACGTATCCCACCGATACACATCTGAACTACACGCTATTCCATCCGGTTGGCGTGTGCGCGCTGATCTCGCCGTGGAACGTGCCGTTCATGACGGCCACCTGGAAAGTCGCGCCCTGTCTCGCGTTCGGCAACACCGCGGTGCTGAAGATGAGCGAACTCTCGCCGCTCACGGCCGCGATGCTCGGCAACCTCGCGCTCGAGGCCGGCATTCCGGCCGGCGTGCTGAACGTGGTGCACGGCTTCGGCAAGGACACCGGTGAACCGCTCGTCGCGCATCCGGACGTGCATGCCGTGTCGTTCACCGGATCGACGGCGACCGGCAACCGCATTGTGCAAACCGCGGGGCTGAAAAAGTTTTCGATGGAACTCGGCGGCAAGTCGCCCTTCGTCATTTTCGACGACGCCGATTTCGAGCGCGCGCTCGACGCCGCCGTGTTCATGATCTTCTCGAACAACGGCGAACGCTGCACGGCGGGTTCGCGCATTCTCGTGCAACGCTCTATTTACGCGCGCTTTGCCGAGCGTTTCATCGAGCGTGCAAAGCGGTTGAGCGTGGGCGATCCGCTGTCCGACAGCACCATTGTCGGCCCCATGATCAGTCAGGGCCATTTGGCGAAGGTGCGCAGCTACATCGAACTTGGCCCGAAAGAAGGCGCGACGCTCGCGTGCGGCGGCCTCGACATGCCGGAGCTGCCCGACGCCATGCGCAAAGGCAACTTCGTGCAGCCCACCGTGTTCGTCGATGTCGACAATCGCATGCGCATCGCGCAGGAAGAGATCTTCGGCCCGGTCGCCTGCCTGATTCCGTTCGACGACGAAGCCGACGCGATCAGACTCGCCAACGATATCTCCTACGGCCTGTCGAGCTACATCTGGACCGAGAGCAGCGGCCGCGCGTTGCGCGTCGCCGCCGCCGTCGAAGCCGGCATGTGTTTCGTCAACAGCCAGAACGTGCGCGATCTGCGCCAGCCGTTCGGTGGCACCAAGGCATCGGGCGTGGGCCGTGAAGGCGGCACATGGAGCTATGAAGTGTTCCTCGAACCGAAGAATGTTTGCGTATCGCTAGGCTCACATCACATTCCGCGCTGGGGCGTTTGAACCATCGGTGCCGGCGCATGAAGCGCCGGTGCGTTTTCAGCGCGAGCGCCTCATGCGCCGCGCGGCAGCAGACTTGGAGACCGCGATGGGCAAACTCGCATTGGCAGCAAAAGTCACACACGTGCCGTCGTTATATCTGTCCGAACTCGACGGTCCGCATAAAGGCTGCCGACAACCGGCAATCGACGGCCATCATGAAATCGGCCGGCGTTGCCGCGAGCTGGGCGTCGATACGATCGTCGTGTTCGACGTGCATTGGCTCGTGAACAGCGAATACCACATCAACTGCGCGCCGAATTTCGAAGGCGTCTATACGAGCAACGAACTGCCGCATTTCATCAAGAACATGCCGTATGCGTATCCGGGCAATGCCGGCCTCGGCAACCTGATCGCGGAAGTCGCCAACGAAATGGGCGTGAAAAGCCGCGCGCACAGCGAGACCACGCTCGAACTCGAATACGGCACGCTCGTGCCGATGCGCTACATGAATGGCGATCAGCATTTCAAAACCGTCTCGGTCGCAGGCTGGTGCATGTGGCACGACCTCGACACCAGCGCGCGCTTCGGCCTCGCGGTGCGCAAGGCTATTGAAGAGCACTACGACGGCACCGTGGCGATTCTGGCAAGCGGGTCGCTCAGCCACCACTTCGCCAACAACGGCACGGCCGAGCAGTTCATGCACAAGGTATGGAGTCCGTTTCTCGAGCAGATGGACCGCAGGGTGGTCGAACTGTGGGAAGCCGGCGACTGGAAAACCTTCTGCGAGATGCTGCCGCTCTATAACGAAAAGTGCTGGGGCGAAGGCGGCATGCACGACACCGCGATGCTGCTCGGCGCGCTCGGCTGGGATCGTTACGACGGCAAGGTGGAAGTCGTCACGCCCTACTTCGGCAGTTCGGGCACCGGCCAGATCAACGCGATCTTCCCCGTTACGCCCCTGCCCGCCTGAGTTCCAAGGAAGGAGATCACTGTGCCGCATCTGACACTCGAATACAGCGCCAATCTCGCCGGCGAAGAAAGTATCGGTCAACTGTGCCACGCGCTCGCGCGGGGCCTCGACGCGCAACGCGAGAACGAACAGCGCGTCTATCCGCTCGGCGGCATCCGCGTGCGCGCGCTGCGCTGCGAACAGTACTGCATCGCCGACGGACGCGCTGACGCCGCGTTCCTGCATGCGAATCTGAAGATCGGCGCAGGCCGTTCCGAGGCCGCGAAAAAGGCCACCGGCGACGCGCTATTCGCGCTGATCAAGCAGCACTTCGCCACTGAATTCGCACAGAAGGGTCTGGCGTTGTCGCTGGAGATCAATGAATTCAGCGAAGCCGGTACCTGGAAACATAACAACTTGCACGCGCGCCTGATGGCTGAGTAGCGGCACTGAGAGAATCCATCATGCTAGACGAACAGACTATCCGAGACCTCGCGGCACAACTCGACCACGCTGAGAAAACGCGCACGCAACTGCGCCACTTCTCCGCCGCGTATCCGCAGATGACCGTGCAGGACGGCTACGCGATTCAACGCGAATGGGTCAAGCTCAAGCTCGCCGAAGGCCACGTGATCAAGGGCCGCAAAATCGGCCTCACCTCGCGCGCGATGCAGCGTTCGTCGCAGATCGACGAACCCGACTACGCGCCTCTGCTCGACAGCATGTTCATCGAAAACGGCCAGGATATTCGCGCGGACCGCTTCATTGCACCGCGCGTGGAAGTCGAACTGGCGTTCGTGTTGAGCAAACCCTTGAAGGGCCCCGGTGTCACGCTGTTCGACGTGCTGGACGCAACCGCTTACGTGAGCCCGGCGGTGGAAATCATCGACGCGCGCATCGAACAGTTCGACCGCGAAACCAGGGCGCCGCGCAAGGTCTACGACACGATCTCGGACTTCGCGGCGAATGCGGGCATCGTGCTGGGCGGACGTCCCGTGCGTCCGCTGGATGTCGACTTGCGCTGGGTCGGCGCGTTGCTCTACAAGAACGGCACGGTCGAAGAAAGCGGCCTCGCGGCGGCGGTGCTGAATCATCCGGCCACCGGCGTTGCCTGGCTCGCCAACAAGATCGCCCAATTCGACGAAACGCTCAACGCGAACGATGTGATCCTGAGCGGCTCCTTCACCAGTCCGATCCCCGCGCGCGCAGGCGACACCTTCCACGTCGACTACGGTCCGTTGGGCGGCATCGGTTTGAATTTCATCTGAGCTCATTCGAGTCGACACGCCATGTCACTACCGCAAAACACATTCAAGCGCGCACTCGCCGAAGGCAAGCCGCAATTCGGCCTGTGGGCCGCGCTCGCCGACGCCTACGTAACCGAACTACTGGCCACCGCCGGTTTCGACTGGCTGCTGATCGACAACGAGCATGCGCCGAACGACGTGCGCAGCACGCTCGCCCAATTGCAGGCGGTGGCCGCGTATGCATCGCATCCGGTGGTGCGTCCGGTGCGCAGCGACAGCGCGTTGATCAAGCAATTGCTCGACATCGGCGCGCAGACCCTGTTGCTGCCGATGATCGACACCGCCGACGAGGCCGCCGACGCGGTTGCAGCCACGCGTTATCCGCCGCAAGGCATTCGCGGCGTGGGCAGTGCGTTGGCGCGCGCGTCGCGCTGGAGCCGGATACCGGATTACCTGACCACGGCGGCAAACGAGTTGTGCGTGCTGGTGCAGGTCGAGACCGTGCAGGGCATGGAAAATCTGCCGGCGATCGCGGCAGTGGACGGCGTCGACGGCGTGTTTTTCGGTCCGTCGGACCTGAGCGCGTCGATGGGACTGCTGGGCAAACCCGGCCATCCCACTGTGCGGGAAGCGATTCGCAACGGCATCCAGACCGTGCGGCGCGCGGGCAAAGCGGCAGGTGTGCTCGCGCCCGATCCCGCGATTGCCGCCGACTATCTCGAAGCGGGCGCGACCTTCGTGGCGGTCGGCACGGACACGGGTTTGCTGAGCCGCGCGGCGGCGGATCTGGCGGGGTCGTATAAAACGACCGCAGCGCTGGCGGCGTCGCCAAAGGGCGGGTATTGAAGGAATCCGTTCAGCGGAAACACGCGGGGCCGCGGCGCGGGAAACGCCCTATTCCCCCGCGGGCCACGGCAAGCCCGACGCCGACCAGTCCAGTTCCACACCGATCACGGATCGCTCGGCGGCGAACTGCAGCGCCAGCGTCACCGCGATACACGGCCTGCCGCTGGCCAGCGACAGATAGGGATTACTCGACACCGCCACGCCCGGCAACAACACCGCATTGCGGAAATACGGCCGATGATCCCAGCGCGCATCGCGCGGATTCGCCACGGGTTGCAGCGACGCCCCGTCCGTGCTCCAGGCCGGCCCCTGCACCTCATGACCGATCTGCCTGCCCGAGTCGTCGAGGATGAAACAGCTGATGCAGCGCTCGAACCTCGCCAGCGAAGCGAACGCCTCCTCCATGGCCACGCCGGCCAGCAACGCATCGGCGGCGAGCCGCAAGGCGACCCGGTAAGGCTCCACTTCGGTTTCGAACAACGCGTACTGATGCGCCCGCCCTTGGGCGATCACATCGAAAGCTTCGTCGATACGCCGATGCACCGACTCTGGAGGCGCGATCTCCTTAGCCGGCCGCCCGAGCAGATAGCCCTGCGCGAAATCCACATTCGATTCCACCGCGAGAATCAGTTCCTCCGTGGTCTCCACGCCCTCCACGACCACCAGCATCCCCGCGAGGTGCAGCAGCGAAACGAGCTTGGGCAGAATTGGCTGCTCGGTGCCGTGGCCCGTCGCGCGAATCAGTTCGCCGTCGAGCTTGACGAGGTCCGGGCGAATCCTGAACAGGCGGTCGAGATTCGACTGGCCGGCGCCGAAATCGTCGACGGCGATCAGGAAGCCGTGCTTGCGGTACAACGCCGCCGCCCGCGACATGTCGTCGACGCTGCCGCCGTGCGATTCGAGAATCTCCAGAATCACCCGTTCAGGTTCGAGCCCCACGGCCCGCACGATCTTCGCCAGTTGATCGGCATAGCCTTCGGCAATGAACGTGGCCGGCAGAATGTTGAGGAAGAGCCACGCGTCGTCCGGCAGCGACTTGCGCGCATGAGCCAGATGCACGACATGGCTCGCGCGGTCGAGCGCGCCTTCGTCGCTCGAAGGCCTGGGCGCGAACAGCACCGCGGGCGGCACCAGCGTGCCGTCGTCCTGCTCGCCGCGCAGCAAGGCCTCGAAGCCCACCTGCTTCTGATGCGACAGACTGTAGAGCGGCTGGAAATGCGACGTGAGGTAGTACTCCTCCCAGCGATGCCGCCGCACTGCCGCCCCGCTCTCGTCGGATCCGTCGTCGGCCAGCAGTTGCAGCGCTTCGCGCGGCAGCGCGCGCTCGGCGCACACCCGGTTTCTGCCCGAGTGCTTGGCGCGCAGCAAGGCTTCGTCGGCGCGATCGAGCAGCACCATGATGTTTTCGCCGCTGCGGTGCTCCGCCACGCCGAAGCTCGCGGTCAGACGGCCGTCCGGCCGCTCGATCGCTGCAATCGCATGGCGCAGCCGTTCGGCCACATGAAGCGCGCCCGTGAGGCTGTCGCGCAGCAACAGCGCGAATTCCTCGCCGCCGATCCGGCTCACGCTGTCGTCCGCGGAAATCTCTTCCATCAGCACCTGGGCGACCTGATAGAGCGCGTGGTCGCCGATCGCATGGCCGAAGCGGTCGTTCAAGGATTTGAAGTTGTCGATGTCGAGAAAGATCGCGCTGATCCGCGTATCCGGCGTGACGGTGTCGAGGCGGCGCTCGGCCTGCTTGACGAACGCACGGCGGTTTTGCAGGCCGGTCAGCGGGTCGGTCGCGGCGAGTTGCGCGAGCTGGCTCTCCAGCAGAAAGTGGTTGCGGCGAAACCGGTAGAAGCCGAAATGAAACACCGCGGAAGTCGGCACGCCGATCGCCACGATCCACATCCACACGACGGTATCGACGTCATGCGGCAGCGGCGCGCCGAACAGCAGCGCGAACGCCGTCGTATAGAAGAGCACGCTGCCGGTGATGAAGTGGGCGGGCGTGAGCCACAGTGGCGCGGCGCAGATCGGGATCACGACCATCGCGGGCAGCGTCCACAGCAGCGGCTGCGCGACACCGGCGATGTTCACCGCGAGTCCCACCAGCAGCACCTGCGAGTAAGCGACGCCGATGAAGCCGAAGGTCCACGTCGACTTTGTGCGCGGAATCGCCAGCACGAGTAAGCCGAGCAGCAGCGCGCACGCGAGCCGGTAGGCGAGCGGCGCGGCCGGGCCGTCGACGAGATTGCGCGCCCCGATGAAGCACAGGAACGCGACCACGGTGAACGCCATGGTCATGGTGGACAGCGGACGCTGATGTTCGAGCGAGCGCCGGTGGAAGCGATCGCGCAAACCGGTGTCGGACGGGTGCTGCGTTGAGCTGGAAAGCATATTGATAGGTATCAGGCTGGTTCCGGTCACTCTGCCAATGGATATCGGCAAATGTCTGATAAATATTTATGCCTTCCACACAAATAGAACGAAGATTGTCGTTCCCGGCCCCTCCGCCCTACGCCGCCATCACGCGATTGCGACCCGACGCCTTGGCGGCATACAGCGCGCCGTCCGCGCGCGCCATCAGTTGAGCGAGCGATTCATCGCGCCGCAGCTGGTCCACGCCGACGCTGAAGGTGTAGCGCAGCCCACGCGGCAACTCGTCCGGCGCGGCCCCGGCGAGCCGGGCCCGCAAGCGGTCGAGCAGTTTCACGGCTTCAGCGGTGCCGGTGGCCGGGCATAGCACGCCGAATTCCTCGCCACCCAGCCGGCCGAACACATCGCCGACCCGCAGGTTGCGGGCGACGAACGTGGCGAAGTGGTTCAGCACCTGATCGCCGGCGGCGTGGCCGTAGTTGTCGTTGACCGCCTTGAACGAGTCGATGTCGATGATCGCCAGTGCCACCGGCGAGCGGGTCCGCAGCGACGCGTTCAGCAGCGCGTCGCCGATCGCGAGAAACGCGCGGCGCGATAGCGCGCCGGTCAGGTCGTCGACATTGGCGAGCCGTTCGAGCCGTTCGGCGAGGCGGTCGTGTGCCAGCATCACCACGCCGATCGAAAGACAGGGCGGCGCAAGAATGCCGAGCGCAAGAAATACGATGTTGGACGGCGACACTTGCAGGAGCCCGGTCTGCGTCAGCAAACCGAAGCCGTACATGAGCCCGCGCGAAGTATGCCCGGCACATAGCAGGACGCCTGCCACCGCGAGGAAGTAATAGCTGTAGCGCGGCCGGTTCGCAGGACGGCCGCGCAGCATGATCACGGCAAGCGCGGCATAAAGGCCCGCATGAAATGCCGACACCAGTGCGACGCGCGCGTTGAAGTTCGGCGCGGCAAAGGTCCAGTACGAGATGCCGAACAGCACGACGACGAGGCCGGCGTAAGCCGGCCACGGTCGCGCGCGGCGCCCCAGAAAGCGCAAACAGCCTTCGACCACCAGCAGCAGCGAAGCCGCCAGCAACAAGTTGGACGCCACGAAGGTCAGCCAGCGCGACGCATGGCCTTGCAAGGCGAAAGCGAGCAGCGCGACGATCGCGATCGCGTTGGCCGAGATCCAGTAACCGACGCCGGGAATCGCCGCGCGCCACAACGAGCCGAGCACGGCCATCGCCATGGCGCTCGACAACACGGTGACCAGAAGAATACTGAGTGGATTGAGCATTGAAGTGAATTGAATCAAACGGCATCGTGAACATGCGCCACGTACGCACGTGCTTTTTCTGTGTGCAACCCGCTGCAAGTTCGCAAGCTTAGCGGCTCGCGCAAAAAATGGGCACGCAAGCACCGCGAAAGATTTAGAAAGACTTACCGACGGGCAGTGATCGCGCTGCTTGCGCGCGATCGCCAAGCGTTGCATTTATCACGAAACGAAAGCGTTAAATCAGCTGCGGAAACGCGCCGTTAATAGAGTCACGACGGAAGCATTCTTACCGGACATCCACGTTGGATAAGCCAACCGGCGAATCGAGCAGCAAAAATTACTTAATCGAAAATGCATCCATCGCAATCGATTGCGCGTATAAACAGACGAATGGAAAGTGGCTAAAAGTTAATGTCTTAAGTAGACTGCTTCGAAGTGTGGTGGACAGACTAGACAACCCGGTAAAACTAACCTAGGCCGCGTGCAATACGCGATTTCCCGCAACACTTTTTCCTTGCACCCGGCCGTGGGGCTCCGACTTCTTATGCGGCTGAAGCAACGGCCATTCCCCGGAAAACATGGTCCCAATTCTCGATTACCTGCTGGAACGCCAAATCTCGCCGCAGTGGCGCGGCATGCTGACCGCCTTGGCCACCGAATTCGAAGCGCAGATAGGCCGCGACGAATTGCGCCAATTGATGCATCGCGTCGGCAGCCGGTTTGCGGCGGCGCATCCGCTGCCCGCCTGCGACTCCACCGCCGAACTCGCGCGAACCTTGAACCTGTACTGGCATGAGATGGATTGGGGCTACGTCGAATTGGCGGACGAACCCGAGTCATTGCGCATCGTTCACTACTGCGCGCCGTTGCAGGCATTCGGCGGCACGGCGCTTGCATGGACGCCGGCGTTTCTCGAAGGCGTGTATCAGACCTGGTTGAGCGCGTTGGGCGCGCAAGGCTTGTCGGTCGCGCAAACGAGTGGGTACAGCGAGGACACCGCGATCGAGTTCCGTCTGGGACGTCATCCTGTTTGAACGCCGCACGTTGATGAACATGTGGCCTGGATTGGTGGGCCGCGTTTGTGAATGGACACGGTAGCAATGAGCCGTAGAGAAACGCGCCAGACCGGTGCGCGTGAAGTAGCAGTGAAGTAGCGGAACAGGCAGGACCAGCGTTTCAGGGCCGCGAACGCAAGTCGGGATCGGGGCAAGGGTAGGTATGAACAAGACGGCGGCACTATGAGCTCATCGAGCGACATCGAAAAACTTTTCGATCATTTTGGCGGTGACGCCAGCGCGTACCAGGAAATCGGCCGCGAAAACGAAGCGCGTTCGGCGCGCACCCGCTGGCCGCTACTAGTGACGCTCGATCTGACCCAGCCGACGATTCCCGCAATCGGGCAGCGTCGCGAGGCCAAGCCTCAGCCGCTCACGGTCGAAGCGCCGGTAGCCGTCGATCGTCAGGACACCACGCCGAAAGATGCGGCCTCCGTGACACGCGCGAAAGCGCCGCTGTTCACCCGTTCGCATCGGCGAGACATTCCGCCGGTTGCCGTGGCCGCGCCGGCGACCGCGCCGAAAGGCGCGTCGCGCTTTGGCGAGCTCGAATCGAAAGATGACGCGACGTCGCAAGCAGCAGTCGGCGCCGCCCGAGTGGAAGGCGTCGCGCCGGTGGCCGCACAAGCCGCGCCGGCTGTTGCTCCGGCTCAGACTGCGCCGGTCGCTTCCGCGCCTCAAGCCGTCCAGGCCGCCGCCATTCCTTTACGGCCGCCAGTGATGCAAACGGTTTCGTCCGCCGTGCCGAGTTGGACTCAAACTCCGGCGCCGGCGCGTGCTTACACGACTGCGACCGCGCCGATTGCACCAACCGCAACAACCGCAACAACCGCACCCGCCGCGCCAACGCAACCCGCTTCGATCCTCGGCAAGCTCTTCGCGCCGGAACCCGCATCCGCACCTCCGCCGCCGCAAGCGGCCGCGACCCGTGGCGAATCCGCGCCGTTGCAAGCGGTCTTCGACCGCCTGCGCGGCACACCCGCTCAACCCACCGCAGCACCGGCCGGCGCCGCGCGCGCCGCCACGCCCGCCACCTCCAACTCGTGGCTGATCAACGGCCCTCGTCGCTCATGAAAGTCATCGCGGTGGTGTCCGCCAAAGGCGGGGTCGGCAAGACCACCCTCGCCGCCAATCTCGCTTCCGTGCTGGCCGCCGGCGGCCGGCGCGTGATCGCGCTCGACCTCGACCCGCAAAACGCGCTGCGTCTGCACTTCGGCGTGCCGCTCGACAGCATCGACGGTTTGTCGCGCGCCACGCTGACGGGCGACCCGTGGCAATCGGTAATGTTCGACGGCGTCGACGGCGTGACCGTGCTGCCCTACGGCGCGTTACTCGAAGACGACCGCCGCCGCTTCGAAGCGCATATCGACCAGGAGCCGCGCTGGCTCGCGCAGTCGTTGCAGAACCTGCGCCTCGATGCATCCGACATCGTGATCATCGACACGCCGCCGGGTTCGTCCGCCTATGTCCGCACCGCCTTGTGCGCGGCCACCTTCACGCTGAACGTCGTGCTCGCGGACGCCGCGTCGTACGCCGCGATTCCGCAGATGGAGCGGCTGATCGAAACCTACGCGGCGCCGCGCGCCGAGTTCGGCGGCGAAGGCTATGTGATCAACCAGATCGACCAGTCGCGCCAACTGACCAAGGACGTCCTCAAGGTGCTGCGCCAGATGCTCGGCGCGAAGCTGTTCCCCGGCGTGATCCATCTCGACGAAGGCGTGAGCGAAGCGCTCGCGTGCGACACCACGCTGATTCACTACGATCCACTCAGCCAGGCGGCCGCCGATTTCAAATCGTGTGGCGCGTGGCTGCTGGCGGCGCTCGACGCGATCGCCGTCTCGCCGAGGAACGTCGCATGAGCACGACTCCATCGCCGGGTCTCGAGCCCGCCGAGCCTTCGCGGCTCGAACGCTTCGTCGACGCGCGTTTCTGGAACAGCCGCATCGTCACCGGACTCGTCACGCTGTTCGCGCTGGTGATGCTGTACTTCGTGTTCACCGTGCCGCTCGCCTTCTACGAACAGTTGACGTTCGCGACCTGCTGCTTCGTGACCGCGCTGATGTTCCGCCGCCTGCAAGGCCGGTACGCGACGATGGTGATGATCATGCTGTCGGTGGTGACCTCGGGCCGCTATATGTACTGGCGGCTGACCGCGACCACGTACTGGGAACATCCGCTCGACGCCGGCTGGGGCCTGCTGCTGGTGGCCGCCGAAGTCTATTCGACCATCGTGCTGCTGCTCGGCTACTTCCAGACCGCCTGGCCGCTCAAGCGCACGCCGATGCCGCTGCCCGCCTCGCGCGACCAATGGCCGACCGTCGACGTGTTCATTCCGACCTACAACGAGCCGCTCTCGGTGGTGAAGCCGACCATCTACGCCGCGCTCGCGCTCGACTATCCGGCCGAGAAGATCTCGATCCACGTGCTCGACGACGGCCGCCGCCCCGAGTTCAAGGCGTTCTGCGAAGAGGTCGGCGTCAACTGGACGATCCGCACGCACAATCGCCACGCCAAGGCCGGCAACATCAACGAAGCGCTGAAGATCACCAGCGGCGAATACCTCGCCATCTTCGACTGCGATCACATTCCGACCCGCTCGTTCCTGCAGATCGGCCTCGGCTGGTTCCTGCGCGACAAGCTGCTGTCGATGCTGCAAACGCCGCACCATTTCTTCTCCGCCGACCCATTCGAGCGCAATCTCGGCACCTTCCGCAAGGTGCCGAACGAAGGCGAACTGTTCTACGGCCTCGTGCAGGACGGCAACGATCTGTGGAACGCCACGTTCTTCTGCGGCTCGTGCGCGTTGCTGCGCCGGACCATGGTCGAGGAGATCGGCGGCATCGCGGTCGAGACCGTGACTGAAGATGCGCACACGGCGCTCAAGCTGCACCGTCTCGGCTACACCACCGCGTATCTGGCGATCCCGCAAGCCGCGGGGCTGGCCACCGAAAGTCTCTCCGGCCACATCGGCCAGCGGATTCGCTGGGCACGCGGCATGACGCAGATTTTCCGGATCGACAATCCGCTCACCGGCAAGGGCCTGAAAATCGGCCAGCGCCTGTGCTATCTGAACGCGATGATGCACTTCTTCTACGGCATCCCGCGTCTGGTGTTCCTGACCGCGCCGCTGTCGTATCTGTTCTTCGGCGCGCACGTGATCGAAGCCGCCGCCAGCACGATCGCGATCTACGCACTGCCGCACATGATGCACGCGAGCATCACCAACTCGCGCATGCAGCGCTCGTTCCGCCATTCGTTCTGGGCCGAAGTGTATGAATCGGTGCTGGCCTCGTACATCACCGCGCCGACGCTGCTCGCGCTGATCAACCCGAAGCTCGGCAAGTTCAACGTGACGGCCAAGGGCGGCCAGATCGAGAAGAACTATTTCGACTGGGCAATCTCGCGGCCCTATCTGTTCCTGCTGTTGCTGAACCTGATCGGCTTCTGCGTGGGCGTCGTGCACATCTATTTCAACTGGCATGTGCGCAGCGTGGTGCAAACCACGATCCTCAACCTCGGCTGGACCACGTACAACATGCTGATTCTCGGCGCGAGCGTGGCCGCCGCGAGCGAGCGCCGGCAGATTCGCGCGGTGCACCGCGTGGCGATGCAGATGCCCGTGATGCTCAAGTTCTCGACCGGCCGCACGCTCGCCTGCGAAACCATCGACTACTCGGAAGGCGGCGTCGGCGTGGCGCTGCCCGCCGCGATCCAGGTGCCGATGCACGAACGCGTAACCGTCTCCCTCTTTCGCGGCGACGAGGAATACGCGTTCCCCGCGACGGTCGGCTTCACCGCGCCAGGCCGCGTGGGCCTGCGCTTCTCAGCGATGACGCGCGAGCAGGAGTACGAGTTCGTCAAGACCACCTTTGCACGCGCCGACGCCTGGACCGGCTGGGCGGAAGGACGGCAGCAGGACACGCCCCTGCGCGGCCTGTCACATGTGCTGACGGTCGGCGCGCGTGGCATCGCGGGGCTGTTCGAGCATCTCTATGCCGACCTTCGCAGTTCGATGAAAAGCCGTCCAATGGACGTCAAGAAGCTAAAAACGAAAGACTGATCTATGTGCAACTGGATGGCGAAGGGCAACATCGAACGCTCGAATCACGAGCGCAGTGGGACCGGATTGCAGATGCGCCGCGTGGCTCGCCCCGGCTCGCAACGGCTGATGCGCGGCCTCGCGTGCTGGCTCGCTTTGCAGACGGCGCTGGCCGCGCCGCTGGCGTCGGCGGCTGAAGTCGTGGCGGCCGGCGGCGGTTCAAGCGCGGCGGGTGCCGTTCAGAGCACGCCTGCCGCTCCGGCTGCGACCGGCGTCGGCAGTGTGAGTGCGCCGAGTCCGGCCGTGCCCTATGATCCGAACGCGATGGCGCAACCGCAACTGGCGACACCGACGCCGGCGCTCGCCGCGTCGTCGGTGAAAGCGTTGGGCATCAGGACGCCGACCACCGCCGAGCCGGGCACGCTCGTGCCGGGCGGCCGCCGTCAAACGCTGACGTTCGCCGATCTCGGCGCGCTCGATCCGCTGCAATTGCGCGGCACCGACGGCCAGAACGGCGTGGCGTTTTCCGTGCGCGGCGACGAAGTGGTGACGGGCGCGGTGCTGCATCTGGTGTATAGCTACTCGCCCGCGCTGCTCGCGAACATCTCGCAGCTCAAGGTGCTGGTGAACGGCGAAGTCGCCGCCACCCTGCCCGTGCCGCACGAACAGGCCGGCATGCTGGTGGCGCGCGACGTCTCGATCGATCCGCGCTTCATCACCGAGTTCAACCATCTGAATGTGCAGTTGATCGGCCATTACACGACGAGTTGCGAAGACCCGGCGAACTCTTCGCTGTGGGCCACCGTCAGCAATGCGAGCTCGCTCGACCTCACGTATGCGTCGCTCGCCAGCAAGCCTGATCTGGCCGCGCTGCCGCAACCGTTCTTCGACCGCCGCGACGTGCGCCGGCTGGAGCTGCCGTTCGTGTTCCCGCAAAAGCCGGGCAATGCCACGCTCGAAGCGGGCGGCATCGTGGCCTCGTGGTTCGGCGCGCTCGCCGGTTATCGCGGCGCGCTGTTTCCGGCGCAACTGGATAACGCGCCGCTGTCGGGCAATGCGGTCGTATTCGCGACTTCCGATCAACGCCCGGCCGGCATCAACATTCCGGCGATCTCCGGCCCGACCATCGCGGTGGTCGATCGCGAGGCGCCGGCGCGCGGCAAGCTGCTGCTCGTGCTCGGGCGCACTGAAGCCGAACTGAAAACCGCCGCCAAGTCGCTCGGCATCGGCCAGAACACCTTGACGGGCCAAAGCGCGACCATCACGCAGTTGAACGAACTCGCGCCGCGCGCGCCGTACGACGCGCCGAACTGGCTGCCCACCAACCGTCCGGTGCGCTTCGGCGAACTCGCCGATCCGCGCGATCTGACCGTGTCCGGTTACGACGCCGACGCCGTGCGTGTGAATCTGCGCGTGCCGCCCGATCTGTTCATGTGGCACACCAAGGGCGCGCCGATCGATCTGCGCTACCGCTACACGGTGCGCCCGCTGCGCGATCGTTCGTCGCTCAACGTGAGCGTGAACAACGGCTTCGTGCAGGCGCTGCCGATTCCGGCCGAGTCCGCTTCCGTGTTCGAGCTGAGCCATTACTTCGCCACCGTGCTGCCGGACAAGACCGCCGAAGCGCGCCGCACCCTGCATATTCCAGCGCTGCTGCTGACGCCGCGCGCGCAGGTGCGCCTGCACTTCTACTACGACATTCCGAATACCGGCGAATGTCACGGGCGTCTGCTCGACAACGTGGTCGGCGCGATCGATCCGAACTCGACCATCGACCTCTCGTCGTTCCCCCACTACATGGCGCTGCCCGATCTGGCCGCGTTCGCCAATAGCGGCTTCCCGTTCACGCGCATGGCGGACCTCTCCGAGACCGCCGTGATCCTGCCGAACGACGCCGATTCGAGCGACTACAGCCTGTATCTGCTGACCATGGGCCGCATGGGCACCTCCACCGGTTATCCGGTCACGGGCGTCACGGTCGGCACCGCCGACGACGCCGACAAGTTCGCCAACAAGGACCTGCTGATCTTCGGCGCGCCGGGCAAGCAGCCGTTGTTGCAGCGCTGGGCAAAGTCGATGCCGTTCTCCAGCGACGGCGACTCGCGCACCTTCCAGCTCACCGACATCGTCTTCAAGCTCGAAGACTGGTGGCATGGCGAACGCGGCGTCGAGCGCACGCCCGCACGCGCCGATCTGACTCTCGTGAGTTCGAACGGCGACGCGCTCCTGACCGGTTTCGAATCGCCGCTGCAAAAGAACCGCAGCGCCGTCGCGCTGGTAAGCGCGGCCGGCCAGTCGGACGCCGATCTGTCCACGGCGCTGCTCGACTCGGACGTGCTGCCGCAGATTCAAGGCGCGATGGCCGTGATCCACGGCCGCACCGTGACCATCACTTCGAATGGCGAGGCGTATTACGTCGGCCATCTGTCGCCGCAGGAGTATCTGCGCTGGGCGCTGTCGTCGCATCCGCTGCTGTTGATGCTGGGCGGCGTGCTCGCCGCGCTGATCATCGCGGGCCTGTTCTACCGGACGCTGCGCTCGATCGCCGCGCGCCGCCTGAAGGACTAATAGGACTGATATGCGGGTTCGAATCAACAAGAAAATCGGCGTGGCGCTGACGCTCGGGCTGGCGGCGTCCGCGAGTTTCGCCAATCTCGTCAAGGTGGCGCAGACCACCGCCGCACCCGGCGCCTGCGGCGACTGGAGCGGCTATCGCGCGTTCGTCGAGCGCTTCGTGCAGGCCGACGGCCGCGTGATCGACTATTCCACGCCGACGCAGCAAACCACCTCAGAAGGCCAGTCGTACGCGCTCTTCTTCGCGCTGGTCGCGAACGACCGCGCGACTTTCGACCGGCTGCTCGGCTGGACCCGTACCAACCTCGCGGGCAATCAGTTCGACGCGCAAAACATGCGGCTGCCGTCGTGGCAATGGGGCAGAAAAGCGGACGGCTCGTACGGCGTGCTCGATCCGAATTCCGCTTCCGACTCCGACTTGTGGATCGCCTACGATCTGCTGCAAGCCGGCCGCCTGTGGCATGAAACCGGCTACACGCAGCTGGGCGAAGCACTCGCCACACAGATAGCGCGTCAGGAAATGACCACCTTGCCGGGCGTCGGGCCGATGCTGCTGCCCGGACCGCAAGGCTTCAAAACCGGCGGCGTGACGCGCCTGAATCCGAGCTATCTGCCGCTGCCGGTGCTGCGCTCGCTCGCGCACGAAATGCCGAGCGGCCCGTGGGGCAAGCTCGCCGACAGCGCCTACAAGCTCATCAAAACCACCGCGCCGCAAGGCTTTGCGCCTGACTGGGCAGCCTGGCAAAACGGCCAGTTCGTGGTCGATCCGAAGAACGGCGACACCGGCAGCTACGACGCGATCCGCGTCTATCTGTGGGCTGGCCTCGCCTCGCCCGCCGATCCGCTCGCCAAGCCGTGGCTCGCGGCGCTCGGCGGCATGCGCGCCCGCGTCGCGCAAACCGGCTTTCCGCCGGAGAAGGTTTCCTCGACCACCGGCACGGCCAGCGGCGAAGGACCGCTCAGCTACTGGGGCGCGCTCGCGCCGTACTTCAAGGCGCTCGGCGACGAGCGCGGCCTCGGCCTCGCGCGCACGCATCTCGCCGCGCTCGACACCAGCGTGCCGGGCCGCGAACCGGTTTACTACGATCGTGTGCTGGGCTTGTTCGGCACGGGTTTCATCGACGGCCGCTATCGTTTCGACGAAGCCGGACGTCTCGTGCCGAGTTGGAGAAACGCATGCGACTGAGCGCCCTCGCGTTGTCATTGCGCCTCGCGCTGAGCCTCACGGCGGTCTGTTGCGTGGCGACGGTTTCGCCGGACGCGCTGGCGCAGGCGTCGAAAGATCCTTTGAACGTGCTGATCGATCAGGGCAAGTACTGGCAATCGCATCAGCGCGGCGACCTCGCCGAGCAGGCGTGGCAGAAGGTGCTGCGCATCGATCCCAAGCAGCCCGACGCGCTGTTCGGCATGGGCATGGTGCTCGCCGACCGCAAGGACGGCGCCGGCGCGCAGCAATATCTGGCGCGCCTGAAAGCGGTCGCGCCGAACTATCCGAATCTGGATGAACTCGGCCGGCGCCTCGGCGAATCGAGCCTGCGCGACCAGACCGTGAACGACGCGCGGCGGCTCGCGCAAAGCGGTCAAAGCGCGAGCGCGGTGCAGGAATACCAGCGCGCGCTGAGCGGCAAACCGGCCACCCCCGAATTGCAACTCGAATACTACCAGGCGCTCTCGGCCACGCCGCAAGGCTGGGATCAGGCGCGCCGCGGTCTCGAACAACTCGCGCGCGACAACCCCGACGATCCGCGTTACGCCCTCGCCTACGCGCAGCATCTGACCTATCGCGACGTGACGCGCCGCGACGGCATCGCGCGGTTGCAGAAACTGGCGGGCGACAGCACGGTCGCCGCGTCGGCGAAAAAGAGCTGGCGTCAGGCGCTGTTGTGGCTCGACGCGCGGCCCTCCGACGCCCCGCTCTATCAGGCCTATCTGCAAACCGCCACCGACGACGCCGCCGTCAAGGCGCGCTTCGATTCGATGGTCCAGCAGGACAGCGCAGCGCGCGCACGTTCGCAGGAAAACGCCGCCGTCGACGCGCGCGGCCGCACGATCGCCGACGGTTTCGCCGCGCTCGATCGCAACGACGTGGCGACGGCGCGCGCGAAATTTTCCTCGGTGCTGACCGCTAGCCCGAACGACACCGATGCGCTCGGCGGCATGGGCATCGCCGCATTGAAGCAGGAACATTTCGCCGAAGCCCGCAACTATCTGGAACGCGCGTCGCGCAACGGCAATCCGGCGCGCTGGAAAACCGCGCTCGACAGCGCGACCTACTGGACCTACACGAGCGACGCGATCGGCGCGCGCAGCAACGGCGAATTCGCGAAGGCGAAGTCGCTGTTCGAACGCGCGATCGCGCTCAATCCGTCCGACGTCACCGCGCAGGTGCTGCTCGGCGAAATGCTGCTCGCCAACGGCGACCCGAGCGGCGCCGAACAGGCTTACCGGATGGCGCTGCGCCGCCAGGCCGACAACCCCGACGCGGTGCGCGGGCTGGTCGGCGCACTTGCCGCGCAAGGGCGCGGCGACGAGGCGTTGCAGTTCGCCAATCAACTCAACACCGAACAGCAGTCGAAGGCCGGCGGCATCAACCGTCTGCGTGGCGAAGCGCAGGCCGCGCAAGCGCGCGCGGCCGAAGCGCGCGGCGATCTCGGCAGCGCGCGCAGCCTCTTCGAAGACGCGCTGCTGAATACGCCCGACGATCCGTGGCTGCGTCTCGACCTCGCGCGCATCTACGTGCGCCAGGGCGCGGTCGCCAACGCGCGCAGCATGATGGACGGCCTGCTCGCCGCGCATCCCGACATGACCGACGCGTTGTACGCGAGTGCGTTGCTGTCGGCGGAAACGCAGGACTGGTCCGCGGGTCTCGCGCAACTCGACCGCATTCCGGTCGCGCAGCGCACCGATGCGATGACGACCTTGCAGCACCGCTTGTGGGTGCATCAGCAAGCCGATCTCGCCACGCGCATGGCGCGCAACGGGCAGACGCAACAGGCACTCGCCACGCTGCGTGCCGCCGAGCCGGTCGCGGGCAACAGCCCCGAACTGATCGGCGTGATCGCCGCCGCTTACAGCCAGGCCGGCGACCCGAACCGCGCGCTCGGACTCGTGCGCGCCGCCATGAACGCGGCGCCTGGCAACACCGATCTGCTGCTGCAATACGCGGGCATTCTGTCCGCCACGCAGCAGGAAACCGAACTCGGCATGGTGATGCGCCGACTCGCGTCGATGCAATTGACGCCGCAGCAACGCACCGACTTCGGCAACCTGAATCTCGGCATCGTCATCAAGCAGTGCGATGCGGTGCGTCAGCGCGGCGACCTCGCCAGCGCCTACGACGTGATCGCGCCGTGGCTCGCGGCGATGCCCGACAATCCCGATCTGCAGGCCGCGCTCGGCCGCCTCTATTCGAGCGCCGGCGACGATCGCAACGCGCTCGCCAGCTATCGCGTCGCGCTGCAACGCAAGCCCGACGATCTGAACCTGTTGCAGGCGACGATCTCCGCCGCGGCCGGCGCGAAGCAGTTCAGTTATGCCGAAACGCTCGCGAAGCAGGCCTTGAACGCGGCGCCCGGCGATCCCGGCTTGCTGGCGACGGTCGGCCGCATGTATCGCGCGGAAGGCAAGCTGTCGCTCGCGTCGACTTATCTGCAACGCTCGCTGGTCGCCGCCAACACGCCGCTGATGGCCAACGTCCCGCGCAGCCCGGCGAGCAACGTGCCGCGTGGCTGGGAAGTGGCGATGCGCCGGATCGGCGCGACGCCGCTGCCGGGCACCAATCCCTTCGAAGGCAAAACCGCCACCGTCACGCCGACCGACACCGACAATGCCGGCGGCGGCTATAACGCCGCGCGCGCAGCGCTTCCGTATTCGCAGTCTTCCTTGCCGACACAGACCGTGCCGAACTATCCGCCGCCTACGCAACCCGCGCCTTACGTCGCGCCTTATAACGCGCCGGCGCAGCCTTATGCGCCGAGCCCGGCGCCCGCCGCCCTGCCGTACAACGCGCCGCGCCGTGGCGCCGACTCGGGTGGCTACGGCCAGGAGACTTACGGGTCGAGCCAGTCGGGTGCGCCATTGCAGCCTTATCCGGGGCAAGGACAGCCGCCGATGCAACAGCAGGCGCAGATGCCGCCGATGCAGCAGGCTCCGCAGTACAACCCGGCTTATCCGCAGCAGGCGCCTTATCCGCAGCAAGCGCAATACGGCGCGCAGGATGGTTATGCGGCCACGCCCTGGCCGATGTCGCCGGCCGCGCGCGAAGCGCAGGCCAATGCCGGTTCAATGCAAGCGCAACCGTATGGCGCACCGGGCGCGAGCACGAGTTCGAAGCGCTCGACCAGCAAGAAACAAAGCGCGTCGAAGAATAGCCGCAATGCGCCGGCTTACGCGCAGCAGCCGTATGGACAACAGCAAGGGTATCCGCAGCAACAGCAGCCTTATTACGGGCAGCAGGCGTATCCGCAGCAGCAGGGCTACGCGCAGCAACCCTATCAACCCTATCCGGCGCAACAGCAACAGCCTTACCAGCCGTATCCGCCGCAGCAGGCTTACGCGCAGCAGCAGCCGTACATTCCGCAGCCGCCCACCGGTTACGCCCAGCCGTACTATCCGGCACAACCCGGCGCGAACGGCAACGGCAACACTTACGCACCGTCGAACGTGGCGAACACGCAAACGCTCGGCGTGGCCGAAGAGTTGGCGCAGGTCAACCGCGAGCAGTCGAGCAGCATCTCGGGCGGGATCGTGTTCCGTAACCGCAGCGGCGAGGACGGCCTGTCCAACCTCACCGACATCGAAGCGCCGATCCAGGGGCGCATCCGGGCGGGCAACGGCCACGTCGTCGTCACGGCGACGCCTGTCACCCTCGATGCCGGCACGGCCGCCGGCAATGTCTCGACGCTCGCGCGATTCGGCGCCGGCCTTTCGAACGACACGTCCACCGCGGCTGCCAAGGCGGGCAACAACACCTACGGCAACCAGACGGCGAGCGGCGTGGGCCTGTCGGTCGGCTACGAAGGCCGCAGCATCAGCGGCGATATCGGCGTGACGCCGATCGGCTTCCGCGAGACCAACATCGTGGGCGGCGCGCAATATAACGGCGGCATTACCGACAAGGTGTCATATTCGCTGGCCGTCGCGCGCCGCGCGGTGACCGACAGTCTGCTGTCCTATGCCGGTGCGCACGATGCCGGCTCCGGCCTCGAATGGGGTGGCATCACATCGACCGGCGGCCTTGCCAGCCTCGCATGGGACGACGGCACGAGCGGCCTGTATGTGAACGGGGCGGTTCAGTACTACAAGGGCGATAACGTGCAGGGCAATGTCGCCGTCAAGGGAGGGGGTGGCGTCTACACGCGCCTGCTGAAAGATGCCGATCAGACCTTTACGATCGGCGTGAATACGACGGTGATGGGCTACAACAAGAATCTGTCGTACTTCACGTATGGCCAGGGGGGCTACTTCAGCCCGCAGGAATACGTCATTCTGAACTTGCCGATCGAATGGACAGGACGTAATGGCGCGTTCACGTACGACGTGAAGGGATCGATCGGAGTGCAGCACTACCGCCAGGACGCGTCGAATTATTTCCCGCTCAATGACGGATCCAACCGGCAGAGTTCGGCGGTAGGAAACGCAGCGCAGTTCGGTACGAGCGTGCAGAGCAACGCGCAGTACCCGAGCCAAAGCAAGACCGGCGTGTCGTATTCGCTCAGCGCAGTGGGCGAATATCAACTCGCGCCGCAACTGGCGTTCGGGGCGACGGCTTCGCTCGGCAATGCTTATGAATATCGCGAGTATCTCGCGGCGGTCTATGTGCGGTATAGCTTCAGCAAGCAGACCGGGTTGCAGCCGTTCCCGCCCACGCCGCTTGTTTCGCCGTATCTGTCGTTGTCGAATTGACCTTTGCGTGTCTCACGACGGCGCGGCCCGCTTCAGGCTGCCGCCGCCGCGAGCACACCGCATCAGCCGTCATCGCGACCGGTCGCATATCGCCGGCAATGCTCCAGATAGCCGGCAGCATGGCTGCTCACCAGTTCCACGATACCCGTCCACAGCCACCCCGGCGCATCGAGCGTCTTCGAGCGGTTTCTGCGTAGCTCGGTGAGCCAGCCCTTGCGCTCGGCGCTATCCATCTGCCGTGCGTGCGCCTTGCCGACCACCATCGCGAGAAAGCGCGCTACCTTCATCGCCTCGTCGCGGGTGAACTGCTCGATGGTCAGCTTCATGTCCTGCGGCAGCAGTTCACGAATCACGACGGCGCGCTCCGCCAGACGCGCCGAGCGCATCCGCTCGCCAAGCGAGGGCGACAGATGCCGCGCGCCCTCCACCACCCGCTCCGCGTTATCGCGCGGCATGCGCACGCCGGGATAGCGCGGCGCGGCCGCTTGCGCCGCTTCCTTGATATCGATCAGGCACAAGTCGTCGCCCTCCACCGCCGCGCCGTCGATGTCGAGCAGCACCGCATAGCGCAACCTGCCGAGCGAACTGCAGCCCTTCACCCAGTAAGCGGCGTCGAGCACGTCCACGGCGGACTCGTCGCCCGCGCCGCGCAGCACCGTGGCGAGCCGCGCCAGCGTGCCTTTCTCGAACAGCGCGTCGATCTCGCGCCGCTCGCTTTTCGCGAGCGGCCAGAAGCGCGGGCCGAGCGGAATGCTCGGCTCGAGATCCTCGATGCGCTCCTCCGCGAGATGGCGCCACGAACGGCGCACCGCTTCCCTCATCACCACTCGCACCGCCTCGGGCTTTTCCGCGTGGATGTCGGCGTCGCCCGCGGCGTCGTCGAAGGCGCGCTCGTAACCGTCCGCGATCGCTTCCATCATGCGTACCGTCGTCACGCCCGGCAGGTCCGAGCCGCGCGCGGCGGTCGCCAATGACAGGCCGAGGCGAAACAGGTCGTGGGCCGGATTGCCGATCACCGTTTGATCGAGATCGCGAATCTGGATTTCGACGCGCCCTTGCGCGTCGGCAACGGGTCCGAGATTACCGGTATGGCAATCGCCGCAAATCCAGATCGCGGGACCCTCCGGCAAAGCATGGCCTTCGATGCCCTCGAGCCATTCGTAGAACTTGCTGGTGTTGCCGCGTACATAAGCGTGTGCCGAGCGCGCCATTCTGGCGTTGCGGCGCGTGATCAACAACGCCTGGCGCGCATCCGCTTTAGGCAGCTTGTTTCGTGTGATGTTTTTCTTGCTCATTGTGCGGTCCGCTTTTATCGACGTTCAAATTTCTGCGTGGCGTCCAGGCCCACAGTGCGCCGGTCGGCGCAGTTGAACAAATGGCGGCAGCAGGATTCGCGCCCGCGTGATGAATGCAGTCTGTAAGCGGCACGCAGCGGCCGGAATCACGCCGGCATCTTCCGCATGAAATGCCTACCTGTGAGCTTCTTTCCGCTATCCGGGGCACTCGGTTCTTCGTCCAGGTAATTCTTGCGAACCCCGTTGCGGACAGGCTTCGGCTAAACCCCATAACCCATGCGTGACGGGTCACCGGCCCGGCGTTGTGGCCTACAATTGTCGCAACCGCGTGTAGCTATCCGCCGGCTCGCGGTGCACGGCAGAAGATTCATCCCGCCTCCTGCTGAGAGTGCAAGCGCGTCGCGCGCGCCGGCAGAGTGGGGACACTTTCATCGACGTGACCTCTGTGGAGCGCAGCATGCCATTTCCGGCACAAGACCACGGCTGCCCCGGCTGGCGCGGGCAGATGGCGCAGCGCATCAGCGCATTCGACTGGGCCGCCACCGGCCTCGGCGCCATTGAAAACTGGCCACGCAGTCTGACCGCCACGGTCCAGTTGCTGCTCGCCTCGCCGGTGCCGCTGGTGCTGCTGTGGGGCAAGCCCGGCTACATGATCTACAACGACGCCTACGCGATCTTCGCGGGCGGACGCCATCCCTATCTGCTCGGCTGTCCTGTCGAACACGGCTGGCCGGAAGTCGCCGACTTCAACCGGCATGTCATGGCCACCTGTCTCGCGGGCGGCACGCTGTCGTATCGCGACAAGGAGCTGGTGCTGCTGCGCGACGGCAAACCCGAAGACGTGTGGATGGATCTCTACTACAGCCCGGTCGCCGACGACAGCGGCGCGCCGGCCGGCGTGCTGGCGGTGGTCGTCGAAACCACCGCGCGCGTGCTCACCGAACGCTGGCGGCAGCGCGCCGAGGCCGAACTGCACGAGACCAACGAACGGCTGCAACTCGCGCTCAATACCGGCACGGTGCTCGGTACATGGGTGCTGGATGTGCACACGGGCAAGGTCAGCGGCGACGAACGTTTCGCGCGCACCTTTTCCTTTCTGCAGGAAGAAGCCGCAAAGGGCGTCGAGCGCGATGCAGCCATCCAGATGCTTCATCCGGACGATCAGGCGCTCAACGATCAACTGACCGCCGAGGCGATCCGCTCGGGCGAGCCGTTTCGCGCCGAGTTTCGAATCCGCCGGCCCGATGGCGACTATATGTGGGTGCAGGCAAACGGCCAGTGCGAATTCGACGAGCATGGCGAACCGACACGCTTTCCCGGCGTGCTGATCGACATTCACGAACGCAAGATCGCCGAACAGTCGCTGCGCCAGTTGACCGAGACCCTCGAACAGCGCGTCGCCGACGCAGTCGCGGCACGCGCGCTGGCCGAGGAGCAATTGCGCCAGGCGCAGAAGATGGAAGCGATCGGCAGCCTCACGGGCGGCGTCGCGCACGACTTCAATAACGTGCTGCAGGTGATCAACGGCAACCTGCAAATGCTTGCCGCCGACGCCGGCGGGCACCCGGCCACGCTGCGCCGCCTGTCCGCCGCGACGGACGCCGTCAAACGCGGTGCGAAACTGGCTGCGCATCTGCTCGCCTTCGCACGGCGCCAGCCGCTCTCGCCGACCGTGCTGAACCCGCGCCGCCTGCTCCGCGGCATGAGCGAAATGCTGCATCGCGCGCTCGGCGAAACGGTCCGGATCGATACGGTCCTGAGCGACGATCTGTGGAACGTGCAGGTGGATCGCAATCAACTGGAAAACGCGCTGCTCAATCTCGCGATCAACGCGCGCGACGCGATGCAGGCGGACGGCACGCTCACCGTGCGCGCGGCCAACCGAGTGCTGGATGCCGCGTTCTGCCGAGGCAAACCGGAACTCTCTCCGGGCGAATACGTGGTGTTTTCCGTCACCGACACCGGCGCCGGCATGCCGCCCGAAATCCTGCAACGCGTGTTCGAACCGTTCTTCACCACCAAGCCCGACGGCCACGGCACCGGCCTCGGCCTGAGCATGGTGTTCGGCTTCGTCAGGCAAAGCGGCGGTCACACGTTGATCGACAGCGAAGTAGGACGCGGCACCACCGTCTCGCTGTTTTTCCCGCGCAGCTGCGAAGCCGAAACCTCGGAAGCCGTCGACGAGACCGCGGCGCCGAGCGGCGGCGGCGAAACGGTTCTGGTCGTCGAAGACGATGCCGACGTGCGCCTGACCGCCGTCGAAATGCTCGCGCAACTCGGCTACAAGGTGCTGACCGCGTCGAGCGGCGACGCGGCGATCGAGTTCATCGACAGCGATGTGCCGATCGATCTGCTGTTCACGGACGTGGTCATGCCCGGCAAGGTGAAAAGCGTGGAGCTCGCGCAACGTGCCGCGGCGCGCTCGCCCGCGGTGCCGACGCTCTTCACTTCCGGCTATACGCGCGATGAAATCGTCCATCACGGCAAACTCGACGCCGGCATCACGCTGCTCTCGAAGCCGTACCGGCGCGACGATCTTGCCCGCAAGGTGCGAGGCGTGTTGCGTGCCGGCGCGGCCACGCCTGCCGGCGTGTCCTTGTCCGTGTCCGTCGCCGATGGACAGATCGCCGCCTGCGTGCCGCCCGCCGTGTACGACCCAGGCAGAGAGTCCAGGCAGGAAAGCCAGCATTGCGCTACCGAGGCTGCATCCCAAAGGAAGGCCCCGTGGGGGAGGGCGCGCTCGCCCGGCACGCCGGCTCGCGTGCTGCTGGTCGAAGACGACGCGGATTCACGCGAAGCATTCAGTGACCTGCTGAACGCCCTGGGCCTCGATTGCACCGCGGTCGCGAGCGCCGAAGAAGCGCTGCCGCTCGTGCCCGCGCAACACTTCGACATCCTGTTTACTGATCTCACGTTGCCGGGCATGTCCGGCGACAGCCTCGCGCGCGCCATGCTGCGCCAGCAGCCGGGTATTCGCGTGCTGCTGGTGTCGGGCTATGGCAAGAGCGCGCAGATCGGCGACGCCATTCCCGGCGCGCGGCTGCTCGGCAAACCGCTCGATATCGCGGAGCTGCGGCGCGAACTCGCGGACTGGATCGATCACACCGAAGAAGCGTCCTAGCCGGCGCACGCCACGCATTCAACTGACTTCGCCGATGGACATTCGCTGCGGCACCGCGGGCTGGACCGACAAGACGCTGATTGCCTGCAAGCGCTTTTATCCGCGCGGCAGCAGCAGCGCTGAAGCACGTCTGCGTTTTTATGCGTCGCAGTTCCCGCTGGTCGAAGTCGATTCGGCTTACTACGCAATGCCATCGGCGAGCAATGCGCAATTGTGGTTTGAGCGCACGCCCGAAGGCTTCACCTTCAACTTCAAGGCGTTTCGTCTCTTCACCGGACATCAGACTTCGCCCGAAGCGCTGCCGAGAGACATCGCAATGGCGCTGCCGGAAGGCATCACCGGCCCGCGCAAGAAGAACGTCTACTACCGCGACATGCCGGACGATATCCGCGATGAACTGTGGCGGCGCTATCTGGATGCGCTCGAACCGCTGCGCGTGAGCGGACGACTCGGCGCCGTGCTGTTCCAGTTTGCACCGTGGATCACGCGCGCGCCGGATGGCCTCGCGCTGGTCGAGGAATGCCGGGCGCGCATGGCGGGCTACATGATGGCGGCGGAATTTCGCAATCAGTCGTGGTTCGATGACGAGCATGCGGCCTGGTCGCTCGAGTTTCTGCGCGAGCGGGGCATCGTGCATGTGATCGTCGATGCGCCGCCGGACGTGAGCAACCGCGTGCATACCGTGTGGGAGGCGACGAATCCTGAACTCGCGATGGTGCGTCTGCATGGGCGCAACACGCAAACGTGGAGCGCGACAGGCGCCGCGAGCGCCGCGGATCGCTTCGACTATGACTACAACGAAGCGGAACTGACGGAACTGGCCGTCCCGATCCGCGCGATCGCGAGACGGGCAGGACGCACGCATGTCATTTTCAATAATTGCTTCGAGGATCAGGGGCAGCGGAATGCGCGGACGTTGATGGAGATTCTGGGAAATGATTTCCCGTAGCAATCGCGCTGAACACTCCAATGATCGTTTCGCCGCCCACGCGAGGCGCGTCAGTATCTTGCCGATCGAATCCCTTCAGCCTTGACCTCATGACGATCGCCGCCAGGCACTGACGCCGCCCCTCAAAACCGGCCCTTGACACCAAGACATCATGACGTCATGATGTCTCACATGACCACGGACCGCAGCAACCAGCTCCCTCTCTACGCGCAAGTCGAAGCGACCCTCTCCGCACGCATCGCCGACGGCACCTATCCGCCGGGCACCCAGCTACCCAACGAAGCCAGCCTGCTCGCCAGCTTCAACATCAGCCGCACCACCCTGCAGAAGACGGTGCAGAACCTGATCGCGCGCGGCCTGATCGAAATCCGCCGTGGCAAAGGCACCTTCGTCACGCAGCCGCGCCTGACCCAGCCGCTCACCGAACTGAGCGGCTTCGTCGAGGACATGCGCGCGCACGGCCGTCATCCGACCGCCCGGCTGGTCGGCAAGCAGATCGAAAAGGCCAGCGAAGCGGTGGCCGGCAAGCTGTCGCTCGCACCCGGCACGCCAGTCGTGCACATCCGGCGCGTGCGCATCGCCGACGGCACCCCGCTCTCGTTCGACGAAACCTGGCTGCCGCAAGACATCGGCGAAAAGATCATGGAAGACGATCTGGAGGCCGAGCCGATCTTTACGCTGCTCGAGCAAAAGTACGGCATGCCGCTGATCGAGGCGGAGTACCGCCTCGAAGCGATCGCCGCCGACAAAGCCGTCGCTCGGGCGCTCGACATCGCGCCCGGCAGCCCGATCTTTCTCATCGAGCGCACCTCGTATGGCGACGGCAACCGTCCCGTCGATTACGAAAAGCTCTACTACCGCGGCGATCAGATCCAGTTCGTGACCCGCCTCGCGCGGCGCAAGCCGCGCGGCCAATGACGGGCGCGGCGGCGATGGATCTGCACAACACGTTATGGCTGTTCGCGGTGTCGCTCGGCGCGAGCGCGTTGGGCGGCATGCTCGGCATGGCGAGCGGCATTTTCATCGTGCCGGTCCTGACCATGTTCGGCCACGTCGATATCCACGTCGCGATCGGCGCCAGCATCGTGTCGGTGATCGCCTGTTCGTGCGGCGGCGCCGCGCCCTTCCTGCGCGAACGCCTGACCAACGTCCGGCTCGCGCTCGTGCTGGAAACGGCGACCACGCTCGGCGCGCTGTCGGGCGTGCTGCTGAGCGGGCTGATTCCCGTGCCCGCGCTGTACTTCATTTTCGCCGCGATCCTGCTGTTGTCGGCGCAGCAAATGCTCGCACGGCGCACCGATCCGGCAACCGCCGCCGATGCCGCCGGCACGCCCCGCGCCAACTCGTGGGGCGCCTCGTTGCGGCTGGATTCGAGCTATCCGGACCGCGCGCTCGGACGCGACGTCGCGTACCGTGTGCAGCGCGTGCCGCTGGGCCTGTCGCTGATGTACGGCGCGGGTCTGATTTCGGCGCTGCTCGGCATCGGCAGCGGCGTGCTCAAGATTCCCGCGATGGATACCGCGCTGCGCCTGCCGATCAAGGTCTCGTCGGCGACCTCCAACTTCATGATCGGCGTGACGGCGGCGGCCAGCGCCGGCGCGTACTTCCTGAGGGGCGAGATCGTGACCGCGATCGCCGGTCCGGTGGCCTTGGGCTCGGTGGCCGGCGCGCTGCTCGGCGCGCGCGTGCTCATGCGCGTCTCCAACGACCGGCTGCGCGTGTTGTTCGTCGCGGTGCTCGCGGCGCTTGCCGTGCAGATGCTGCTCGAAGCCTTCGGCGTTCACCTGTTCGGAGCGTCGGCATGAGCCGCATCGCGCGGGCCGGCGCGCGGCTCGAACACTGGCTGGCGGCGCTGCTGCATTACGGCACGTGGATCGCGACGGGCACGATCGCGCTCGGCCTCGCCATCGCCCTGGCCGCCATGCGGACCACGGGCGCTGGTCTTCCGGCATCGGCCGGGATGCCTGTCGTGACTATCGGCATCGCGCTTTTTATCCTGCTGCCGGTAATGCGGCTTATATTGATGTTAGGCGTGTTCCTGCATCAACGGGATTACCGGTTCAGCGCGATCGCCGCACTCGTGCTGGTGATCGTGGCCGCAGGGTTGGTGGTCGGCGCGGCGTGAAATGCGCGGCACGCACGCGCCCTGGTATGATGCCCATCGTGCGCCTTCCGTGGAGTTCGGTTCACCGGTGCTCCTCACGCAGCTTCCTATCGTCACGAGAACCATCATGCCCGTCCAACCCGACAAAGTCCCCGCTGCCAGCGCCACGCCGGACAAGGCTCCGCGCAAGGTGATGCCCATCGCCGCGCGCAATCTTCTGATGGTGGCCGTCGGCATCGTGGTCTTCGCGATCGTGGCGACCGTCGTGCTTTACGGTCCGATTACGTACGGCGACGAGATTCCGAACTTCGGCATCATCCTCATGTTGACCGTGCCGGTGATCGCGGGCGTGGCGTTCCGGGTCGGGCTGGATGCATGGTTCGACCGGAAGTGAGCGAAGAACGCGCAGCAGCGCAACGACGCCTCGCAACTGCCACTTTTAGCGCGTCGAGGCGCTAAGGGGCAACACCACCCACACCTCCAACCCACCGCCCTCGCGCGCATGAAACTCCAGACTGCCGCCATGCAGCCGCGCGATCCGCTCGACGATCGCCAGTCCCAAACCGGTGCCGCCGCTATGCGAACGCGCATTGCGGCCACGCTGAAACGGCGCCTTCAGTTGCTCCAGTTCCTGCGCTGAAAGACCTTTGCCGCGATCGCCGACCGCCACATACACCGCCTCGCCCGTCGCCCAGCTTCGCACCGCCAGTCCGGTTCCGCCGTATACGATCGCGTTTTGCATCAGGTTCATCAGCAGCCGCATCATGCTGATCGGCCGGTACGGCACAGCGGGCAAAGTCGCGAGCGACAGATCGAACTCGTGACCCAGCCCCGCGAAATCCCCCGCGAGCCGTTCGACCAAGGCGTTCAGATCGCCGGGCTCCGGCTGCTCGCGCTCGCCGCTGCCCGCGTAATCCATGAACTGCTGCAAGATCGTTTCGATCTGGTCAAGATACGATTCGGCGGCGACCACGAAGCTGCTGTCGCTGCCGCTGGGCATCGCCATGGCCATCGAAAGGCGCAGCTTGGTGAGCGGCGTGCGGATGTCGTGCGAGATGCCGGCGAGCATCAGCGCGCGCGTCGCCTCGGCTTGCAGCAACGCCTGCGTCATCTGATTGAAGGCGCCGCTCACCGCGGCGATTTCCGTGGGGCCGTCTGTCGGCAGCGGCGCGGGCGTTTCGCCGGCGCTCACGCGGCGCGCCGCCCGCGTCAATTCCTGAAGCGGCCGGTTGAGGTGGCGCTGGATCACATAACCGGTCAATACCGCCAGCGCGCCGAGCCCGAGCGACAGCACGATCGCGGCGTCGAGTCCGTTGCCCTGCGCGTCTTCGGGAATCGGCAGGGCGATCCAGTACGGCGTTTGCGGAGCGTCGGCCGGCGCGTGCATACGGATCCACAGGCGCTGGCCGCCCACCAATTGCCAACGCGTCGGCATGTCGGCGGGCAGATGCGCGCGCAGGCTCTGGAGAAAGATGCGGCGCTGATAGACGCGATACGCGCCCAAGAAACTCGGCGGCGGCTCGGCGACGGCTTCGTCCGGAACCTGTGCGCGCATGTCGAGGCGCGTCGTCAATTCTCGACGCGTGTTGGGCGGCGTGGCGGCGAGCAGATTGTCGAGTGTGGTCACATAAGTGGCGAACACGGCCGCCGCGCGCTCGACCCGCGGCCGCTGCACATAATGCAGCAACACGGCGAGCGAACACACCTGGCTCAGCATCACGAGCGCGATCAGCAGCGCGATATTGCGCGCCAGCAGCGTTCTCGGCAGCAACCTGTGCAGCAGCGGGCGCGTCATGAGTCGACGTCCGCGACCAGCATGTAGCCCACGCCCCACACGGTCTTGATGAAGCGCGGCTTGGACGGATCGTCCTCGACGATCTGCCGCAGCCGCAGCACCTGCACGTCGATGCTGCGATCGAGCGCATCGTGCTCGCGGCCCCGTGCGCGCGCCAGCAGATTGTCGCGGCTCACCGGCCGGTTCGGCGACGACGCGAGTGCGACCAGCAGCAGCATCTGCGCCGAGTGAATATCCAGCAACTCGCCCACGCGCGAGAGCTGCTGCTTGGCGACATCGAGCGAAAAATCACCGAAGCGCACGCTTTGCGACGTCACGGTGACTTCGCCCGAGGCGATCTTCTGGCGGCGCAGCAGCGCGTTGATGCGCGCCACCAGTTCACGCGGCAGGAACGGTTTGGCGAGATAGTCGTCGGCGCCGGTTTCGAGGCCGACCACCCGGTCGAGCGGATCGCCCTTCGCGGTCAGCATCAGGATCGGCAAGGTCTGCCCCTGCTCGCGCAAGCGGGCGCAGATGGCGAGACCGTCCTCTTCGCCGATCATCAGATCGAGCACCAGCAGATCGAATGGTTCGCGCTCCAGGTAGCGGTCCAGACGCTTGCCGTCCTCGGCGACGCGCACGTCGAAGCCGTGCCCGCGCAGGAAGCGCTGCAGCATGTTACGCAATTCGACTTCGTCGTCGAGCACGATGATTTTGGCGGGGCGATCCATGCGAAGGCTCCTCGGTTCAGGCTAGGCGTCGGGCGGCGTTTTCCGCGCCGCATGCCGCTCGCAGAGGCGCTGCAACAGCACGTAGAACGACGGAATGAACAGCACGGCGATGCAGGTGGAAGCGAGCATCCCCGAAAATACCGCAATCCCGAGTGAACGGTGCGCGCTGGCACTTCTCCTGATACGACCTCGCGGTCGATTCATAGCCGATACCCGCGGGCAGAATGCGCGCGGCTTTCTGCTCGAACGCCACGATCGCGTCGTCCACCACGATGCCGGGTTCGAGCGCATTCGCTTCGGGTAACTGATAAATGGCGATGCCCGCGGCCGGCTTGCCGACGCTCGCGCAACCGCTGAGCGCCGCACTGATCGATACGCTGGTCGACGCGCCGGCGCTGCGCAGATGACGGGACGTGGCAGGTTTCATCGCGCGTTTTTATTGGTTTCAGAGGACGGCTGATGGTTCGGCAGGATGGCTCGCGCGCCGGCGGCACACCGCGCCGCGCCACGGCCTCATGGTCCCGCCGATGCTCGCGCGCTTCAGTGCGTTGCCCCGCGTTGCTGCATGAATGCCTCGATCTGCGGCAGGGTGATGTAGCCCGCCTTCTGCGTATCGATCTCATCGAAATGCTTGGCGACCATCGGCATACCCGCGGCGGCCTGGTCCTTGGTGAGCTTGCCGTCGTGCGTGGCATTTGCATTCGCAAAGCGCGATTGCAACTGCTGCACCATGCGCTCCATGCGCTGCGAGTCCCCGCCTTGAGGCGCGGCTTGAGCGAACGTGACGGTGGATGCGCAGCACAGCAACACGATAGCGATCAACTTCTTCATGACTGACTCCTTCGATTGAGCCATCGAGCGTCGCCTGCTGTTTGCCGCGATCCGTTTCGATGACAGGCCGAATTCTTGGGGAAGCGTCGCCTGAAGGCAACTTCAGAATCATGTCGACTTATGTCATGGTTTGCGTGACCGCGTCACAAGCCGCCACGCTTGCCGCCACCGCAAATGCAGCATGCGCTCCATACACACACGCACGCCGCAACACCACCTCGGCGTGACATGGAATGAAATGAGTTTGCGATGCCGTTTTCACGGCGCTTTGCGTATCTTTCGTCTGCCGGCGCCATCAGCGCCTCGTCGCAACGGCTGAGCTCTCACGTCACCCGAGCCAGCCGGCCCGCCTCTTCACCCGAAGACGCATCGCACCGCTCAACGCATCAGGAGTACCAATTGACTATTCGCCTCGTTTGCGCCTCAACTGTCACCGCCATCGGCCTCGCCTGTTCGTCGACGGCGTTCGCCCGCGTGGTCGTCTATATGCCCGCCGCCGTGATCTACGCACCGCCGCCGCGCCCGGTCTACTACTCCGTGCCGGTCAATCCCGTGTATGTGGTGGCGCCCCCGCCGGTTCCCCTTCCCGTGGCCGTTCCGGTCGCGGCAACGGTGACGGCGCCGAAGCCCGTTCCCCTGTACACCACCGTCGTCGTACCCGCGCCAACCAACTACGCGATCGTGCCCGCCCCCGCGGTGACCTACGCCCAGCCCGTCATGATGATGCCGCGTTAGGCGCGCTCAGCGTCTTGTCAGCCGATGTGCTGGTTACAACAAAAGCCGCTGAACCAGCATAGGACATGCTGTTGGGGAGAACGCCTGGTGAATTCCCGTTGTCCTGAAGCATGTCCGGCGACGCGATGCGGAGCGCGAGTCCGTGTTGCAAAACTCCGAACGGACCCTTGGAATAAAGCGGTGGGTTTCGCGGTTCTAGAGGAAGGCCAAATGCGATGCGGTTCCGTTCCAGCGGGTGCGGAACATCGTTGGCTAAATGTCGCTTGTCACGTGGCGCATGTCCATTCGTGGGACATAGCTGTCCAACCATTGGACTCGCGAGTGGCTTGCGGACAGATGTCGGCCCGGCCACCACCCTTTGGGGAAACATCAGATGAACTACCAGGAACTCGACAAGGAGATCGCCCACCTCGAACGTGTGTTCGGGATGATCTCCAGCAACGATCGCATTCCCTTGTCCTATTGGCACAATCGCCTGCGAAATTTGCCCAGGCCGACGTTGATGCCGACACAGCGCGAGCGTATTGCGCGGCTCGAGGAGACGCTGCGCTCGCTGAACGAAGCGAACGAAGCGTCGTTCGCCGAAGCGCCGCTGCGTCCCACCGGTACGCGGTGGTAACCGGGCGGCCCGGAAGCCGCCGCCCTCGATGCTCGATTCACGCCGTCAACCAGTCAGGATCCGCGCGGCGAGCGCCAGCACGAGTGCCGGCACCATAACCAGCGCGCCCACCTTCAAAAACTTCATGAAGCTCACGTCTTCGCCCTCGCGGCGAATCGCGTTGAGCCAAAGGATCGTTGCGAGTGAACCCGTGATGGACAGATTCGGGCCGAGGTCGACGCCGATCAGCAGCGCGTCGATCACACGCTCCGGGCTATGCGCCTGCATCACGGTCGAACTGGCGATCAGACCCGCCGGCAAGTTGTTCATCAGATTGCTGCCGATCGCGATGACGCTGCCTGCCCAGCCCGCCGTGGCCAGTTCGTGATGTTGCGCGGCGCGCTGCGTCAGTTGAGCCGCCGCCGTAATTACGCCGGTGTGATCGAGCATTTCGACGAGCACGAACAGCGCGGCCACCAGCGGCAGCACGCTCCACGAGATTTCGCGGATCATCGGCAGCGGCGACTTGCGCTCCAGAATCAGCACGACCAGCGCGGTCAGCGCGCCGAGAATCGCGGTCGGCATGCCGAGCGGAACATCGAACGCGGAGACCGTCAGCAGCGCGACGGCCGTCACCGCGATGCCCGCGAGCGCCACCTTGCCGCTCGATGAGAGCTCGACCGGCTCCAGATTCGCCTCGCAGGCGCCGGCGAGCGCGTCACGCTGGGTCCAGCGCAACATCACGTAGGTCGCGACAATCGACAGCAGCGAGGGCAGCGTGAAGCGCATCAGCCAGGCGCCGAGTGCGGGCGTGTGATTGCCGTACAGCACGATGTTGGCCGGATTCGAGATCGGCAGCACGAAGCTCGCCGCATTGGCGATGAACGCGCAGACGAACAGCAAAGGCAGCGGATGCGTCTTCGCCTTTTTGGCGGCGGCGAACACGGCCGGCGTGAGCACGACGGCGGTGGCGTCGTTCGAGAGAAACGCGGTGATCACCACGCCGACCAGGTAGACGAGCAGGAAGAGCTTGCGAGGGGAACCCTGGGCATGGTTGACCGCGAGCACGGCGACCCAGTCGAACAGGCCTTCACGGCGCCCCACTTCCGACAGCAGCATCATGCCGAAGAGAAACAGATAGACGTCGGTGCCCTTGCCGATCGCCTCGAGCGCCAGATGGACCGGCAACAGACCGAGCGAGACCAGCAGCAGCGCGCCGGCCACGGCCCACACGGCTTCGGGCCATTTGAACGGCCGCGTGATGACGCCCGCCGTGGCGGCGGCGGCGATACCCCAAGACAGGAAAATGGAATTCACGAAGTGAGCCCAGGATGATTGATGACGCGCGAGCGCGATGTCCGGCATGGCCGGGCGAACTCGCCCATGTTGCGGTGGTCGCAGGCGCTGACATAGCAAGTTGCGCGCCTATGGCCGTGCCGTTGCGTTCGCTTCATCCCACGCGGTTCACCGCCGCAATGCAATCGCGGCCGTTATCTTTGGCGCAGTACAACTGTGTATCCACCAGATTGACGAAGGCTACCGGATCGGCCGCCTCGGCCGGAATCGTGGTGCCGACGCCGAAGCTGGCGGTCACCGTCTGGCGGAACGGCGAGCGCTCATGCGCGATCTCTTCGGTCGCAATACGGTCGCGGCAACGCTCGGCCACCTGGCGGGCGGCGTCAGCGCCGGTGTTCGGCAGGATCAGCACGAACTCTTCCCCGCCGAAGCGGCCGACAAAGTCGCCCGGCCGCACCGCGCTGCTCAACACGCCGGCGACTCGCTTCAGGCACTCGTCGCCCTGCACGTGTCCGTAGTAGTCGTTGTAGGACTTGAAGAAGTCGATATCGACCATGATCAACGAGAGCGGCGCCGCATGACGCAACGCCGCGCTCCATTCGCGCTGCAGGCGCGCGTCGAACGCGCGGCGATTGCCGACGCCCGTCAGGCCGTCCACGAACGAGAGCGCCTCGAGTTCCCGTTGCAGCGCGGCCAGTTTCTCCTCGGTCTTCTTGCGCTCGCTGATATCGAACATGAAGCCGACCAGCGACTCCACCTCGCCGCGCGCGTCGCGCACCACATGCACCACGTCGCGCAGCCACACGTACTCGCCCCGGCTCGTCAACGCGCGATAGTCCGCTTCGTGATCGGTGCCCGCCTGAGATTGGGCGACGCAGAATTCGACCACCTTCTCGCGGTCTTCGGGATGCATGCGCGCGGCCCAGTCCTGCACGCTTTTCCAGCTCGAGGGCGCCCAGCCCAGCAGGGCTTCGATCTGCGGGCCGATATAGGCGAACTCCATGGTCGCCCAATCGATCTTCCACGGAATCGCTTTGGTCGATTCGAGCAACGTGCGGTAGACAGCCGCGTCGTGCTCCATGTAGCCTTCCACCCCGGCCGCGGCAGTCGCCACGGGTGCCACCTCGTGGCGCAGAAAATCCGCGCCTAGCGCAATGTTGTTGTTTTCAATCCTGTTCATCGGTCTCGACTCTCCTGGCGGTTCAGCCGGCAAATTAACACAGTGGAGGACCTACCGGCCCATTACGGCCGCCGCGCCGCTTTATTCCGGCGACATTAGCGTCACGGATACAACAATCTGTTCCTTTCTCCCCGGCTATTCAGTTTTCATTGGCATCCCTACCATTCGCATTCACTTGCAATACCCGATAACCCACGAACGTTAAAGAATGAAATCCAGCCCCGTCCGTTCAGACCGCTACCACGGCGCCGCCATTGCCTTGCACTGGCTGATCGCGGCGTTGATCATCTGCGGCTTCTATATCGGCTGGATCATGACCGATATCCCCGGCTTCACGCCTACCAAGCTGAAGTATTTCTCCTGGCACAAGTGGATCGGCGTAACCGTATTTGTGCTCGCCGTGGCCCGCGTGCTGTGGCGCGCCACCCACCGCGCGCCGGCGCTCGACAGCGCCACGCCCGCATGGCAGAAGGCCGCCGCGCATCTGGTGCACGGCGTGCTGTACGTGCTGATGCTGGCGATTCCGCTGTCCGGCTACTTCTATAGTTCCGCCGCCGGCATTCAGGTGGTGTATCTCGGCATCGTGCCGCTGCCTACCTTCATCGGCCCGGATCAGGCGCTCAAGGCAAGTCTGCGCACGGTCCACGTGCTGCTCAATTACACCTTACTTGCGCTGGTGGCGATGCATGTGGTGGCGGCGCTCAAGCATCAATTCGTCGATCGCGACGGATTGCTGGCCCGAATGATTCCGTTCCTCAAGTAACGGCAGACGATAGCCACACAGCAGCAGACAGCGGCGGACAGCCGGCGATTGGCTACGGCTTGTTGGCAATCTAATTCCCAGCGGTGCGCAATCAACGCACGCGGGTTCGATAGGATGCGTACCACCATGAAAGCAAACTTTTACCACTCCGTTCAACGCGTGACGCTCGCCGGCATCACGGCCTTTTCGCTGCTGGGCGCAAGCCTCGCGCATGCCGATGTCGACACGGGCAAGAGCAGCGTAATTGCCACCACGAAACAGATGAACGTGCCTGTAGACGGCAAGTTCAGGAAATTCTCGGCGCAACTGAATTTCGATCCGGCCAAGCCCACCGCGGGCAGCGCCAATGTGTCGATCGACACCGGCAGCTACGACCTCGGCGCCGACGACTACAACAAGCAGGCCCAAGGCAAGGAATGGTTCGACAGCGCCACCTTCCCGGCCGCAACCTTCGTCTCCAGCGCGATCGCGCCGGCCGGCGGCAACCAGTACAAGATCACCGGCAAACTCACCATCAAGGGCAAGTCGCAAACCGTCGTAGTACCCGTCACCATTGCCAGCCAGGGCGCCACGCAAACCTTCGACGGCGCGTTGCCGATCAAGCGCTCGCAATTCGACGTCGGTACTGGCGAATGGAAAGACACGTCGGTGGTCGCCGATGAAGTCGTCATCAAATTTCACATCGTCGCTTCGAAGAAATAACTCGACACGAAGCGTCACAGCACTTTCTGAAACCTGGAGAACAACTTGAAGAAACAACTTTTGCTCGCCGCAGGCGCGCTGGCCACTGCACTGTCGTTCAACGCGATGGCAGCCGATACGTATCAGCTCGACCCGACGCACACCTACCCGAGCTTCGAAACCGATCACTTCGGCGGCCTGTCCATCTGGCGCGGCAAGTTCAAGAAGAGCAGCGGCACCGTGGTGCTGGATCGCGCGGCGAAGACCGGCACGGTCGACGTGACGATCGACATGAGCTCGGTGGATATCGGCAACGACAAGCTCGACGCGGAACTGGTCACGGACAAGTTCTTCGACGCCGCGAAGTACCCGACCGCGACCTACAAGGGCACGCAGATCCGCTTCGACGGCGACAAGCCGGTGGAAGTGATCGGCACGCTGACGATGCACGGCATCACCAAGCCCGTCAATCTGAGGATCGAATCGTTCAAGTGCATCATGAACCCGATGCTCAAGCGTGAAGTGTGCGGCACGGAATCGACCGCGACGTTCAATCGCGACGACTTCGGCGTCGACTTCGGCAAGACCTACGGCTTCAAGATGCAGACCACGCTGCACATCCAGACCGAAGGCATCAAGCAGTAATTGCCTGCCGCCCGGACTCCCGGGTTTGCATCAGGCGGTTGCGGCAACCAGTCCCTCGACTTCCGTTGCCGCAACCCGCTCCCCACTCTCCACGCCAGCCCGTTTTTTCCCTCAGCCGCTCACCGGCGAGCCGAACGTGTCTGCGCTTTCCGTGTAAGTCCCCGTCTGCCGATTCGATGTCACCGTGATGCCGGGCGTCGGCGCGTCTTTCACCACGCTCGTGCGGTTAGCGGAAACCAGCGTCGACGCATTGGTGGTTTCAACGGCCGTGTCCGGGGTGAGCTACCGCTTCTGAGCGGTCCTGACGGCGGCGGAGCAAGGTACTATTACGGTTTGACCGTCGTCGTCAGCCGTTTTTTGCCATCCCATGAGTTCTGCAAGCCGCCACATCGCGCACCTCGACATGGACGCGTTCTACGCGTCCGTCGAGCTTTTGCGCTATCCGGAACTACGAGGCCAGGCGGTGGTGATCGGCGGCGGCCGCAATGGCATACCGCAAACGCTCGAAGACGGCACCCGCCGCTTCGCGAAGCTGCGCGATTACGCGGGCCGCGGCGTGGTGACCACCTCCACTTACGAAGCGCGCGCGCTCGGCGTGTTCTCCGCCATGGGCATGATGAAGGCCGCCGTGCTCGCGCCGGATGCGATCCTGCTGCCCACCGACTTCGACTCCTATCGCCACTATTCGCGCCTGTTCAAGGCGGCGGTCGCCACGTTCACCGAGCGCATCGAAGATCGCGGCATCGACGAAATCTATATCGATCTGACCGAACTGCCGGGCGAGCCGCGCGAGATCGCCGCGCGCATCAAGCAGGCGGTCAATCAGGCCACCGGCCTCACCTGCTCCATTTGCGTGGCGCCGAACAAGCTGCTCGCGAAGATCGGCTCCGAACTCGACAAACCCGACGGCCTCACCATCCTCACGCCCGCTGACATTCCCTTGCGCGTCTGGCCGCTGCCGGTGCGCAAGGTCAATGGCATCGGACCGAAGGCCGCGGAGAAGCTGACCGCGCTCGGTCTCGCCACCGTCGGCGATCTGGCGGCGGCGGACGCGGGGCTCTTGCAGGACCACTTCGGGCGCAGCTACTCGGCGTGGCTCATGCAGGTCGCGCAAGGCCACGACGAGCGGCCGGTGGTCGTCGAATCGGAGCCCAAGTCGATGAGCCGCGAGACGACCTTCGAGCGCGATCTGCATCCACGGCACGACCGGCCCGCGCTATCGAGTTCATTTACCGGCTTGTGCGTGCGGGTGGCGGAAGATCTGGTGCGCAAGGGCTACGTGGGACGGACCGTGGGCATCAAATTGCGTTACGACGATTTCCGCACGGTCACGCGCGATCTGACGCTGGACGTGCCGACCGCCGACGCCGCCGAGATCCGGCGCGCGGCGACCGAATGCCTGCGCAGAGTGGAATTGAACCGCAAGCTGCGGCTCCTCGGCGTGCGCGTCAGCGCGTTGACGCCGGCCAACGCGCTGGCGCCGCCGCGACGTCTGCCGGTTCAGGCCGACTTGCCCTTCACCAGCGACGAATAACCGGTTCCCTCGGCCGCCGCACTCGTGTTCGAGCGCGCCGCCGGCACGCCGGCTTCGAGCGGCGAGACCGCCGCAACCGAGAACGCAAAGGTGTTGATGCCGTGCGCGCTTTGCGCCGACACGGTGCCGCTATGCATCTCCGCAATCGCTTTCACGATCGCCAGGCCCAGCCCGTGGTTTTCGCGGCTGTTCGTGCGCGAGACCTCAGCGCGATAGAAGCGGTCGAACAGATGTTCGAGCACGTCCGGCGCGATCGGCTCGCCGGGGTTGGCCACCGCGACGCGCACCTGATCCTGATCGCTCACGATCGTCACGCTGATCTCGGCGCCCGGCTCGCAGTGCTGGATCGCGTTCATCAACAGATTCGTGCAGGCGCGGCCGAACAGCGAGCGATTCACGCGCGCCATGGCGTCGCCGCGCAATTGCGCATGCACCCGCGCTTCTTCGAGCGGTATCTCCAGAAACTCCAGCGTATGCGCGACTTCCGCAGCCAGTGACACGTCGATGAGGCCCGTCGCGCGCTCACCCTGATCGGCGCGGGCGAGGAACAGCATGTCGTTGATGATCGCCCGCATGCGCTCGAATTCTTCGAGATTCGATTGCAACGTATGGCGCAGATCGTCGACCGAGCGATTGCGTGTCAACGCGACTTCCGTCTGGCCGATCAGAATCGTCACCGGCGTGCGCAGTTCGTGGGCCACGTCCGCATTGAACGATTCGAGGCGGCCATACGCGCCGTCAAGCCGCTCGAGCGCACCGTTGAAGGAGTTGGCCAGGTCGTTCAGTTCGAGCGGCAGCGAGGCGGTATTCAGACGCTGCGAGCGGTTGTTCGGGCTCACCGCGGAAGCGTCGCGCGTGAGGCGCGTGAGCGGCGCGAGGCCGAGCCGCGTGACCGAATAGCTGAGCAACAGGACGCCGAGGCTGCCCAGCGCCGACAACGCGGCAAGCGCGAAGCCGAACACGCGCATGGTGCGCACATTGGGCGAATAGCTCGCGGCCACCTGCAATTGCACCGCCGGACGCGCGCCGTAGGCTGGAATCGTGGCCGTGGAGGTCAGCATGTCCTGGCCGCCGCCGGCCGGCGTCACGCGCGCGTAGCCGCCCGCCCAGCTCGTGACCACCGAACCGTCGACCGGCGTGCCGTAATGGAAATACGGATCGGGGCTCGACACCGCATACACGGTGCTGCCGTCGTGTGGCGTCATGTCGGTGAGCTTTTCGCGCGCCATGCGCCATTTTTCCGGCGTCACGGCGTGATACACGATGATGCGCGCGATCTGCGTGCGGTCGTCGAGCGACTCGCGCAGATGGTGTTCGAGCTGCGTGCGCAGCACGAGAAAGAGCCCCGTGCCGACCAGCGTGAACACGAATAGCGCGACGAACGCGAACATCAACGCGAGGCGCCGGGCTATCGAGCGGTTCATGATTGCTCCGCCTCTTCCCGCACTTCGAGCACGTAACCCATGCCGCGCACGGTGTGCAGCAGTTTGGAGGGGAACGGGCCGTCGAGCTTGGCGCGCAATCGTTTGATCGCGGTCTCGACCACGTTCGTATGGCTGTCGAAATTGACGTCCCAGACCAGTTCGGTAATGGCCGTCTTCGACAGAATGTCGCCTTGCCGGCGCGCCAGCACGCTGAGCAACTGGAATTCTTTCGCGGTCAGGTCGAGCCGCACGCCGTCGCGGGTCGCGCGCCGGCCGATCAGATCGACGAACAGATCGCCGACGGAAATCAGCGTCGACTCCTGCGAGCGGGTGCGGCGCGCGAGAGCATGCAGCCGCTCGACCAGCTCGAGGAACGAAAAGGGTTTGGTGAGATAGTCGTCCGCGCCTTCGCGCAGGCCGCGCACGCGGTCGTTCACGTGATCGCGCGCGGTGAGCATGATGACCGGCGTGGACTTGCGCATACGCAGCGCCTTCAGCACGCTGAAGCCGTCGCGTTTGGGCAGCATCACGTCGAGAACGATCACGTCGTAATCGAATTCGGTGGCCAGATGCATGCCTTCCTCGCCGTCGAGCGCGACGTCGACGACCCAGCCCTGCTCTGTCAAACCGGAGCGCAGGTAGTCCACCACCTTGTGCTCGTCTTCAACAATCAGCAATTTCATGCGCGTCCCCTTGTATGTGCATTATACGAAACGCCTTGCAATCTTCTTGCGCACCGCCGCGTGCTCCTGTTGCCGCCCCTGTTGCTTCATGATCCGGTAGCTCACCGCGCGGGAGCCATCGCCTCCTTCGTGTCGTTCGGCTGCGCGCCCATGGGCGTATTCGGCATGTCCGTGCCGACGTCCCAGCCGCCGCCGAGCGCCTTCACGAGCGAGACCGACAGCGTCATCTGCTGGCCGTGAATCTGCACGTCCTGGCGCTCGCTGGTGAGCAGTTGCTGTTGCGCGGTGATCACGTCGAGGTAAGCGACGAGGCCGCCCGAATAGCGGTCGTTGGCGAGCGCCAGCAGATGCTGCGCGTCGGTGACGGCCTCGCTCGACTGCTTCGCCGCGCCGTCCAGCACGGAGAGTCCGGTGATGCCGTCCTGCACCTGCTGGAACGCGGTGAGCACGGTCTGGCGGTAGTTCGCCTCGGTGGCCTTGTAGCCTTCGCTCGCGAACTTCACGTTGGCCGCGCGGCGGCCGCCGTCGAACAACACCTGGCCGACCGCCGCGCCGAGCGTCCACATCAGCGTGGGCGCGCTCAACAGGCTGGCGAACTGTGTGCTTTCCCAACCGATGCTCGGCGCCAGCGTGAGGCTCGGGAAAAACGCCGCCTTGGCGACGCCGATCTGCGCATTCGCCGCAGCCATCGCGCGCTCCGCCGAGGCGACATCCGGCCGCCGCTGCAACACGTCGCTGGGCACGCCGAGCGGGATCGACGGCACTTTCGCATCGAGCACCTTCGGTTCGATCGCGAACTGCGGCGCGGGCACGCCGACCAGCGCGGCGATCGCATGCTCGAACTGCGCGCGCTGGTTCAGCAGCAGTTGCGCCTGCACGCGCGTCGAGTCGAGCAGCGATTTCTGCTGCAGCACGTCGAGCCCCGACACCGAACCGAGATCGTGTTCCGTGGTGACGTAGTCGAGCGCCTTCTGCTGCAGTTTCACCGACTGATTCAGCACGTCGATCTCGGCGTCGAGTTCGCGCAGCGAGAAATAGTCGGTGGCGAGATCGGTGGTCAGCACGAGCCGCGCGTTGGCGAGGTCGTCGGCCGACTGCTGCGCGGAAGCCGCCGCGCCTTCCACCTCACGACGTATCCGGCCGAATAGATCGGTGTCGTAGTTGATGGTGGGGCCGAGTTGCACATTGTTCTGCACCGTCGACGTCGTGGGCGTGCCGTAATTCGTCTGCGGACGGTTCTGCGAAATCCGGAAGCGCGACGCCTGCGCCGCGAAATCGACTTCGGGAATCTGCTGCGCGCGGTTGTTCGCGAGCGTCGCCCGCGCCTGCTCGTAATGCGCGCTGGCTGCCACCAGCGTCTGATTCTGCGCGAGCCCCTGCGTTTCCAGCGTGGCGAGCGTCGGATCGCTGAACGCGCTCCACCAGTCCGGCGAAATCGGCGCATGAGACGGTACGGCCACGCGCCAGTACGAATCGGTTTGCCAGGTGGGCGGCACTTCGGCCTGCGGCCGCTGATAGTCCGGCCCGACCGTGCACGCGGCCAGCAGCGCCGCGCCTGCCAGCGTCGTCAGTGCACGGCATGTGGCCACGTGCCTCACGACGCCCCCTTGCCGTTGGCCTGCGGCTGCTGGATCTGCACGTGATCGCCGTCCGCGATCGAATCGCTCGGGTTGATGATGATCTTGTCGCTGGCCTCGATGCCGCTTTCGATTTCGAGCGACTGGCCGAGATCCTGCGCAATCACGATCTTGTGCAACTGCACGTTGCCGTTCGCATCGACCACCGCAACCCGCGGGCCTTCAGCGCGAAACAGCAAGGCGTTGCCCGGCACCATCAATCGCGCGTGCGCAACCGCCGGCAGCGCGACCTGGACATACGCGCCGGGCCGCAGCTTGTCGTCCGGATTCGGCAGCGTCACTTCGACCTGCAGCGAACGGGTGGGCACGTCGATCGCGCCGGAAATATGCGTGATCGTGCCGTGGAATTGCTGGCCCGGCAGTTCGGCCTGCGTCACCACCACCTTCTGTCCCACCGACACGTTCTGCGCATACGCCTGCGGCAACTGCACATAGACGCGCAGCGGGTCCGACTGCGCGAGCGCGAAGAGCGCGCGGCTCGTGCCGCTGCCCGCGTCGATCAGGTCGCCGACATCCACATTGCGCTGCGTGACCACGCCCGCGAACGGCGCGACGATGCGCTTGAACGATTCGAGCTGCTGCAGGCGCTTGACGTTGGCGTCGGCGGCGGCGAGGTTGGCCACGTCTTGCGTGTACGTGCTCTGCCGTTCGTCGAGTTCCTGTTGCGAGACCGCATCGCGCTGACGCAGTTGCTGCCAACGGTCCAGCGAGCTCTTGGCAAGGCCGAGGCTCGAACTGGTTTGCTGGCGCTGCGCCAATGCCTGCGCGAGCTCCTGATCGATTTCCGGCGTGTCCAGATCGGCGAGCAGTTGACCCTGCTTCACACGCGTGCCGATATCCGCGTACCAGTGCAACAGATAACCGGTGGAGCGCGCGTAAATCGGCGATTCGACGTAGCCGCGCAGCGTACCCGGCAGCAAGGTATTGCCGCCGCCTTCGGTCTGCGTCGGACTCACCACGTTCACATACTGCGTGGCGTTCTGCTTGGTGGTCTCCGCCACCGAACGGTTTTGCATCATGTTCGCAACCACGGTGCGCAACGCCCCGACGGCGAGCAGTGCCAGCACGATCCACACGGCGATCTTGGCGCGTTTCCATTCGCGATGGCGCGGCGGCAAGGCGTGGCCGCCTTCGGTCTCTCGCGCCGGAATCGCTAGCGATGCATGAGTTTTTTCGGTCATCTCAGTCAGCCATCATTTAACTTTACGCGGGCTTGCCGGCGCCGCCGTGCCCGGGCGCGGGGCCGTCGTGGCCGTCGCCGTGGGAACCATTGTGGTTTACGTCGCCGTCGTCACCATCGTCGCGGTGACGGCGCGCAAGGCGGGAGTGAATCGCCGCGAACACCAGCGGCACGAAAAACAGCGTGGACACGGTGGCGAACAGCAAGCCGCCGATCACCGCGCGGCCGAGCGGCGCATTCTGCTCGGCGCCTTCGCCGAGACCGAGCGCCATCGGAATCATGCCGATGATCATCGCGAAGGCGGTCATCAGCACCGGCCTGATCCGGCTTGCACCGGCTTCGAGCGCGGCGGTCAACGGCGGTGCGCCGGCGGAAAGGCGCTGGCGCGCGAACGCCACCATCAGAATACTGTTGGCGGTGGCCACGCCCATGGTCATGATCGCGCCCGTCAACGCCGGCACACTCAGGTGCGTGCCGGTCAGAAACAGCATCCACACAATGCCCGCCAACGCCGCGGGCAACGCGCTGACGATGATCAGCGGATCGACCCACGACTGGAAATTCACCACGATCAACAGGTACACCAGCACGATCGCCATCGCCACGCCGATCCCAAGACCGAAGAACGAACTGCGCATGGTCTGCACCTGGCCGCGCACGGTAATCTGACTGCCGCGCGGCAGCGACGCACGCACGTTGTCCACCAGCTTGTCGACCTGATTCGCCACACTGCCCAGATCGCGCTTCTCGACGCTCACATACAGATCGATCACCGGCCTGATGTTGTAATGCGTGACTTCCGCGAACTGCGTCCGCGGCGTGACCCGCACCAGATTGCCGAGCAATTGCGTCGGGCCGGTGGTCGAGCCCGACACCGGTGTGCGCAATAGCTCATCGATCGAAGACACCTGATACTGCGGCGTCTGCACCGCCACGTTGTATTCCACGCCGTTGCGATTGTTGAACCAGAAACCCGGCGAGGTTTGCGAACTGCCCGACAACGAAATGAGCACGTTTTGCGCCACGTTGCTCGCGCTCAGATTGAGTTGCTGAAGCCGTGTGCGATCCATCTGAAGATTGATCGCCGGTTCATCCAGTTTCTGCTGGATGTGCGTGTCCACCGTGCCGGGAATCATGCGCACCTGTTTCAGCAGCTTGCGCGCAATGTCGAAGTTGCCCTCCTGATTCGCGCCGGAAATCTGCACGTCCACGGCAGCAGGCAGGCCGAAGTTGAGAATCTGCGTGACGATGTCGGCGGGCTGAAAGAAAAACTCGACGCCCGGAAAACGCTGCGGCAGGATCGCGCGCAGTTTGTCCATGTAGATCTGCGTGGGCTTGTGATCTTCATTGAGCGCCACCTGGATCTCGCCGTCAAGCGTACCGATCGTGCCCGCATTGCTGTACGAGAGATTGATGCCGCTATAGGGCAAACCGAGGTTGTCGAGAATCGTGCCGAGCTCTTTTTGCGGCACGACTTCGCGAATCACTTTTTCGACTTCGTCGGCGAGACGCGCGGTTTCCTCGATGCGGGTGCCGGTCGGCGCACGCATATGCAGGCGAATGTCGCCGGCGTCCACGCTCGGGAAGAAGTCTTCGCCGAGCGCGAAAATCAGGCCCATCGAGACGACGCAAAAGCCGAGGAACACGCTGCCGAACATGCCACGCCGCACCAGCAAGCTGCTGAGAATCATGATGTAGCCGGCGCGCATGCGCTCGAAACCACGATCGAAGCGGTGATAGAGGCGCATGAACAGATTCGGCTTCGCGCCCTGCTTCGGCTTGTGCGCGTGACCCATCAGCAGCATCGCGAGGGTCGGCACCAGCGTACGCGACAGAACGTACGAAGCCAGCATCGCGAACACCACGGCTTCGGCGAGCGGCACGAACAGATAACGCGCCACGCCGGTCAGGAAGAACATCGGCACGAACACGATACAGATACATAGCGTGGACACCAGCGCGGGAATCGCGATTTCGCCCGCGCCGTCGAGAATCGCATCGTGCAGATTCGTGCCCATATGCAGATGCCGTTCGATGTTCTCGATCGTCACCGTGGCATCGTCCACCAGAATCCCGACCGCCAGCGCGAGACCGCCGAGCGTCATGATATTGATGGTCTGTCCGAGCGCATGCAGCGCGATCAGCGAGGACAGGATCGACAGCGGAATCGAGATCGCGATGATGCAGGTGCTGCGCCAGTTGCCGAGGAACAGCAGAATCATCGCGGCGGTCAGCGCGGCGGCGACCAGCGCTTCGCGCACCACGCCCTGCACCGCCGCTTTCACGAACACCGACTGATCGAATAGCGCGGTGATCTTCAGATCCGGCGGTAAGGCGGCTTGCGCGTTCGGCAGCAGGCCGCGCAGCGTATTGACGATGGAAAGCGTCGACGCACTGCCGTTCTTGAGCACCGACATCAGCACGCCGCGATGGCCGTCCTGCCGCACGATATTGGTTTGCGGCGAGTAGCCGTCACGCACGTGCGCGACCTCGCGCAGATACGTCGTCGCACCGTTGAGCGTGCGCACCGGAATATCGTTGAGCCCTTCCAACGTGGCGGGCGAGCCGTTCATGTTGATCGTGTATTCCTTCGGTCCGATCTTCGCCGTGCCGGTCGGCAGAATCAGGTTTTGCGCGTTGAACGCGCTGACCACATCGGATGGCGTCAGCCCTTTGGCGAGCAACGCGCGCGTGTCCAGGTCGACCGAGATCAGCCGCGATTTACCGCCGTAGGGGTACGGCACGGCCGCGCCGGGAATCGTCACGAGCTGCGGACGCAGGAAGTTCAGCGCCGTGTCGTTGAGCGCCTGTTCGGAGAGCTTCGGGCTCGACAGGCCGAGCTGGATCACCGGAATACTGGAGGCCGAGTAGCTGATCACCAGCGGCGGCGTCGCGCCTGGCGGCATCTGCTTGACCTGCGCCTGTTCGACGGCCACCGTCTGCGCGATCGCGGTCTGGATGTTCGCATTCGGCTGCAGGAACACCTTCAGGATCGTGATGCCCGCGAGCGACTGCGATTCGATGTGCTCGATGTCGTTGACCGTGGTGGTCAGACTGCGCTCGTTCACCGACGTGATGCGGTTGGCCATGTCTTCGGCCGACAAGCCCGTGTAGGTCCAGATGATACTGACCACCGGAATATTGATCTCCGGCAGCACGTCGACCGGTGTGGTCAACAGCACGAATGGCGTCGCCAGCAAAATCAGAATGGCCATCACGATGAACGTGTATGGCCGTTTAAGCGCAACGTTGACGATCCACATGAAACGCGCCCGAATGAATGCAGGTAAGGGATGGGTGAATCAGCGCTTATGCTAGATCGGTAGCACCAACGCCTGCATGGCGCGAAAATGGCGGAATTGTCAGGAAGGCTAATGTAAGGAAAAACAGTGCTTGAACTGCGGGACGGTTTGCTGAAGAGCAAACGTTTGATGAGCGAAGATAGCCGAGGTTGAGGCGTCGGTTCAACGCGATGTCACGCGAGAGCATCACGAAACATCGCATCGATTGATTTGCGCGAAGCAAATACTTCACGCATATTGAAAGCTTAGTCGATCACGGCTGATTTGCCATGTCGCTGCCAGCGTTACTTCGCAAACAACGCCGACATATCCGCAAAGGCCTTGAATTCCAGCGCATTGCCCGACGGGTCGAGGAAGAACATGGTCGCCTGCTCGCCCACTTCGCCCTTGAAGCGCACGTGCGGCTCGATGATGAAGTCGATGCCGGCCGCCTGCAGCTTGTCCGCGGCGGCCTGCCATTGCGCCATCGAGAGCACCGCGCCGAAGTGACGGACCGGCACGGCGTCGCCGTCGACCTTGCTGGTGTGGCGGTGGCCAATTTCCTCGGGCGCGAGGTGCGCGACGATCTGATGACCGTAGAAATTGAAATCGACCCACGCGTCCGAGCTGCGTCCTTCCGGACAGCCTAGCAGGTCGCCGTAAAACTCGCGCGCGGCGGCAAGGCTATGAACAGGGAACGCCAGATGGAACGGCGGCAAGGCGGTAGCGGCAACGCTCATGATGGGGAAACTCGCTGATTGGAATTGGGTTGAACGTGCATGCGCCTTGAAGGCCACACGCGTGAGGCAAAGTTTAACCATGATTAAAAATGGTGAAAAACGATATATATTTGATCTCACCATCACCGAAATCGATCAATCGATCATGCTGAGCGAACTCAAGACTTTTATCGCCGTGAGTCAGTACGGCACGTTTTCCGGCGCGGGCGCGCGCATCGGTTTGACGCAATCCGCCGTGAGCGCCCAGATGCAGCGGCTCGAAGAGGAACTCGGCTTCGCGCTGTTCGACCGCACCGGCCGCTCCGCCACGCTCAACGACGCCGGCCGCGAAACGCTCGCGCTCGCCGAGGAAATGATGACGCTCTACGCGCGGCTCTCCGAACGTGGCGCGGTCGCGGCGGAAAGCGGCATGCTGCGGGTGGGTGCCATCGCGTCCGCGCAAGTGTCGTTTCTCGCCGACGCGCTCGCGCGCTTTCGCGACGACCGTCCCGGCTGGCGCATTCGCGTCGTGCCCGGTGTGTCGCTGGGCTTGCTGGGGCAAGTGGACTCCGGCGAACTGGATCTGGCCGTCGTCATCAAACCGCCCTTCGCGCTGCCGTCCGAACTCGAATGGCGCACGCTCGTCACCGAGCCGTTCGTGCTGCTCGTGCCCAAGGCGCTCGCGCGCGGCAAGGGCGAGGCGCGGTCCTGGCGCGAACTGCTGCGCAGCGAGCCGTTTATCCGCTACGACCGCACCTCGTTCGGCGGCAGGCTGGTCGACCGGTTTCTGCGGCGCTCGCGGCTGAACGTGCACGACGTGATCGAACTGGACGAATTGCAGGGGATCGTGCAACTGGTCGCACGCGGCATCGGCGTGGCGCTGCTTCCGAATAGCGCGGGACTCGGCAAGTGGCCAGCCGGGGTCGTCGCGCTCGAACTCGGCGAGGCGACGTTTCAGCGGGAGATCGGCCTCGTGCAGCGCCCGCGGCATAGCCGGCAGGCGGTGGCGGGTGCGCTCGCCGACTGCATCGGCGCGGCGGCGGGTGCGTGAGCCGGCAGGCGCCTGCGTGATTGTGCTGTTGCCGGAACAGTCAACTGTATCTGTGAGATTCGGCCTGCCGAGCGCAAAATCCCCGTTCGCGCGACGCTTCGTGACGTTCGCGCCTTTACCCCTGTGCGCACCCAGCCGCACACCTTGCCCGCCGCCGAGGTCCAGCCCATGATCGCCAGCACCTTCCTCACCGCCGATGTTTTGATCGCCTACAGCGCCTACTTCGTCGGTACGGCGAGCCCGGGGCCGAGCAATCTCGCGATCATGTCACTGGCGATGAGCTCGGGCCGCCGCTGCGCGTTGACCTTCGCGCTCGGCGTGGTATCGGGTTCGTTCTTCTGGGCGCTGCTGGCGTCGCTGGGTTTGTCGGCGGTACTCGCCACTTATTCGGACTGTCTGGTGGCGATCAAGATCGCCGGCGGCCTGTATCTGCTGTGGCTCGGCTTCAAATCGGCACGCTCCGCGTTTCGTCCCAAGGCGCTGCCCACGGGCACCGCGCGCGAGGACGAATCGCTCAAGCGCCTCTATCTGCGCGGCCTGCTGCTGCATCTCACCAATCCGAAAGCGATTCTGGTCTGGCTGTCGATCGTCTCGCTGGCCATGTCGCCGGCCGGCGGCGCCTCGCACACCACGCCGGTGGTGCTCGGCTGCATGTGCATCGGCGTATCGGTGTTCAGCAGCTACGCGGTGCTGTTTTCGACCGCTTCGGCACGGCGCATCTACTCGGCGATCCGCCGCTGGCTCGACGGATCCCTCGCAATCATGTTCGGCATTGCCGGCATCAAGCTGCTGACTTCGAAAACCTGAGCGCGCCTGGAAACGCCCGCCGCTCTGCGATACTGTCGCCGTGACGATTGAAGCGGATAGACGAACACGATGAGCGGCAGCAACGAAGTGAACCCGGCAGCGCAACGCTCGCCGTGGCAGAAACGGCTCTATCTGGCGGGCGTCGCGGCGCTGGTGACCGGTGTGATTCTGGCCGTGATCATCTATGCGACCACGCCGCCGCCGGACAGCGCCGTCTCCCTGTACAGCATCGCCGATCCGCGCTATCAGATCGAATTGCAGCGTATCGGCGGCAATGCGGCGGTGCTGATGGCGCAGCTTCATCAGTGGTTCGACGGACTGTGGCACGGCACGGCGCTCGCTTATACGGTGGCCGTGCTCGGTGCGGTCATCGCGGGCGCATGCTTCTTCATCGGCTATTTCTTCGCAGACGAATAAGCGCAACGCCAAAAGCCACGCGCCACCCTCGCGCAAACCAGCGCTTACGTCGCCTCTTTCACATGCCGGTCGGGCTTCTCCACGCCGGCCGTGCGCAGCGCTTCGTGCAAAGTGTTGAAAATGCAAGTTTCCTCGACGATCGGCGTGATGCCGTGCCGGTCCATGTCCGAGCGCAAATAGCGGTTCACGCGCGCGAAGAGCACCTTGATGCCTTCGCTTTTCAACGTCTGGATCAACTCGCCGATCGAACGCGAGGCCGAATAGTCGAGGTCGGTGATCGCGCTCGCGTCGATCACGAAGCAGTGCACCTTGCCGGGGGCTGCGTCGATCAGGCGGCGCGCATCGTCGACGAAAAAGTGGTCGTTCGCATAAAACAGGTCGGCGCCGAAGCGGTAGACGATCAGGCCCGGCGCGGTCTGGATGCCGGGCACGGCGGGCACCGGCACCCACACGCCGTCGTCGCCGGGGGCGAGAATCATCGTATGCGGACGGTAGCTGTGGCGCACGTGCCGCAGCAGCGAGAGCGCCACCGCCACCAGAATGCCGTGCTCGACGCCGATCAGCACCACCGCCGCCGCGGTGAACACGGCCAGCGCGAATTCGCCTGGACTCTCGCGGCGAATCGCAAACAAGGTCTTCAGATTGATCAGGCCGATGGCGATCGTGAACACGATGCTGGCAAGAATGCAGTGCGGCAGATACTGCAGAAAGCGGCTGAAAAACAGCAGCACGGCGACCACCACCGCCGCGAACACGAGCTGCGCGAACTGGCTGCGCGTGCCCGCGAGATCGGCCATGGCGGTTTGCGTCGGGCTGCCGTTCACCACGAAGGCGCCCGAGAACGCCGCCGCCGTGTTGGCCGCGGCAATGCCCAGCAGGTCGGCGTTGGTATCCACCGGCTCGTGATGACGCTCGGCGAACACGCGACTCGCGGCGGCGCTTTGCGCGACGATCATCACGAAGCAGGACGCCGCCACGGGCAGCAAATCGAGCATCTGCTGCCATGTCACCGACGGGATGCGCAGCGGTGGCAAGCCGCCCGCCACCGGGCCAAGCACAGCGATACCGTGAGCCGGGAAATGATAGAGATCGCTCGCGGCGATACCCGCCACGACCGCGATCAACGGCACCGGCACGCGTGGCAGGAAGCGCTTGAACGTCAGAATGGCGACGACCACCAGCAGCGAAATGGCGAGCGTCGGCCGATTGACCTGGGTGGCTTCGCGCACCACCAGCACGAGCTGATCGACGCTGCGCGCGGCGTGCCCGGGCAAGCCGAACATGTCGCCGAGCATCGCAATGCCGACCTGCACGCCGACGCCGGCGAGAAAGCCGACCAGCACGGTACGCGACAGAAAGTCGGCGAGAAAGCCCAGTTTGAAAATCCGCGCGATGAACAGCAAGGCAGCGGTAAGCAAGGCGACCATCGCGGCGAGCGCGGCATATTCAGCGCTCGCCGCCGGCGCCATGGTGGAGAGCCGGCTTGCGAAGATGGTGGCGGTTGCGGAGTCGGCGGCCACGACGAGGTGCCGCGAAGCGCCGAAAAACGCAAACGCGATCAGCGGCAGAAAGACCGTGTACAGACCCGTGACGGCCGGCATGCCCGCAATACGCGCGTAGCCCAGCACTTGCGGAATATCCATCGACGCAAGCTGCACACCGGCCAGCGCATCGCGCGCCGCCGCTGCGCGGTTCAGGGGAAGAACGCCCTTCAGCACGCTGGCGCGCGCCGTGATATTCGCCAGAAAATCTCGCATACGCGATACTGCCCTAATCCAGGTTATCGCGCATCGTGCCGCGACTCGGCACTCAAAGGCAAGACTTGTAGCGAGATCGGCTCAAGAAAAGAGAACACTGCATCACGCGCCCCAATGGCGCTGCGGAAAATCACCCACTTACAGATTCAACGCTTGAATTGCCCCGTCACCAGATCCACGTGCCGCGCGAAACCAACCAACGCGGCGATGCAGATCGGGCAGGCAATGAAGAACACGGCCAACATCTCGCACCCCGTAACATATTGTTACCGCCAAGTTTAAGCGATCACCATGCGAATTGAATGCTGGAAATCAGCAAATCAGTGTGTCGGCAGCTACAACAATCTCGCGTGAGCCCGCGATCGTCCGCATCGGGATATCGGCAGAAAATGCGGCGCAAACGGTAGCGAAGCGTATGTTCGACGGCGCGTGCGATACGCAAACGGTTGCGAGCTCATTCACCCATCACGATCGAAAAGTCGGCCTTCCTTTTCACCGCCCAGCAATTAGACGAACGCTTCTAGCGGTTCGGGCGCGCATTGGAATCATCAGGCAAGAAGCGATCGACTCGCGACCCCCGTCATGGCTCTTTTCCATGCTCCGCGCGGTCTCCCCGTATAATCCGGCATGACCCGAATCCCGCATCATCTGCCCTCGCAACCGGCCGCTTGTCGCCGCCGCGCCGCCCGCCGCCCTTCGGCGGTCCCATGAAAACTCCGAAACGTCTGCTCCCGCTGGTCGAAGAAGGCCTGATCGACGAAGTCATCTGCCAGTTGATGAGCGGCAAGGAAGCCACCGTGTACGTGGTGCGCAGCGGCGACGCCACGCGCTGCGCGAAAGTCTACAAAGACGCCAAGCAGCGCAGCTTCCGCCAGGCCGCGTCCTATCGCGAAGGCCGCAAGGTCAAGAACAGCCGCCAGCAGCGCGCGATGGAAAAAGGCAGCCGCTATGGCCGCGAAGTGCAGGAACAGGCCTGGCAGAACGCCGAAGTCGACGCGCTGTTCCAGCTCGCCAACGCGGGCGTCCGCGTGCCGCAGCCGTTCATCTGCACCGACGGCGTGTTGCTGATGGAGTTGGTGACCGACGCCGACGGCAATGTCGCGCCGCGTCTGAACGACGTCGAGCTGACGGAAGAACGCGCGCTCGACTTGCACGCACTGCTGGTGAACCAGGTGGTGCGCATGCTGTGCGCCGGCATGATTCACGGCGACCTGTCCGAGTACAACATCCTGCTTGCCGCCGACGGCCCGGTCATCATCGACCTGCCGCAAGCGGTGGACGCCGCCGGCAATCTCGAAGCGCCCGCCATGCTCGAGCGCGACGTCAACAACCTCGCCACGTATTTCGGCCGCTTCGCGCCCGCGTTGCTGGACACCACCTACGGCAAGGAAATCTGGTCGCTCTACGAAGCAGGCGCGCTGCATGTCGACGCCGCGTTGACCGGCCGCGTCGAACTGGACACCACGCCGATCGATCTCGAAGCCGTGCTCCAGGAACTGGAAGATACACGGCTCGACGAAGAAGCGCGCCTGCGCTACGAGCAGTCGCTGCGCAGCGGCACCTGAGCGCTAACCGCGGGCGGCACTTCGCCGCCTCGCGAGACGCAGCTACGTCGTACGGCTCAAACGCGCCGCCTCGATCGCGGCGGCCGTCACACCCGGCGCCGGCCCCACCGACTCACGCATCGTCACGCTCACTGGAAACTCACGGAAAATCTCCCAAGTGGTCCGGTAGCACTGATTGAGCAGCCAGCGCACGGCGTTCTGCGTCAGTTCCGCAGTCGGAATATGCACCGACGTGAGCCCTGGCGCGGCATAAGCGGCCGAGTAATCGTCGTCATAGCCGATCACCGAGACCTCGTCGGGAATGGCAATGCCCGCCTGGTGAAAACGCGCCAACGCGCTCACGGCCATCGTATCGTTCGCGCAGAACACGCCGGTGAAGGGACGCTTCGCGTCGAGCAGCTTTTGCGCGGCGGCGTAGCCGCCTTCCGGTGAGAAGTCCGATTCGATCAGCGTGACGTCGTCGCGCGCAATGCCCTCGCGCGCCAGTTCGGCAAAGAAGCCTTCCAGACGCGTCTGGTTGTCCGAGGCGCTAAACGGCCCGGAAATCACCGCGATGTCGCGGTGCCCGTGATCGAGCAGCGTGCGCGCCGCCAGTTCGCCGCCACGATGATGGTCGGCGCAAAACGACGCTTCCGGCAACTGATCGAACGCGCGGTTCAGAAACACCATTTTCGGGTGCATGCGGTGCAGCATGATCAGATCCTCGTCGTGCAGATCGTGGCTGATCACCACCACGCCGTCGCAATCGCGGCCGATCAGAAAGCGCACCGCCTCGATGGCCTGCTCGCGCGGCGACACTTCTCCGCAGCCCGTCGCCACCACCACGTGACGGCGCACCGCGCGCAGTTCGGTATCCGTCTGCTTGAGAATCGTGCCGTAATAGGAGCCGAAGAAAGTCGGCACGAAAATGCCGACCATGCCGAGCGACTGCGTTGCCATGGCCCGGCCGATGGAAGACGGACGAAAGTTCAACTGTTCGATGGCCGCCTTCACACGGGCGGCGGCATCGGCTGAGATGGGTCCTTTACCGGAAATGGCACGCGAGGCGGTCGACATGCCCACGCCGGCCAGTGCCGCGACATCTTTGAGTGTTGCCACGCGGATCTCCGTCAAGCATGTTGTATTTTCAGTGACGCCGCGTGCCGGCGCTACAAACGCGCGCCGCCCGCTTCGTCGAACAGAGAGACATGGGTACTGTCGAACGAGAACGCCGCGGTGTCCCCTATCGCCAACGGCGTCTTCGTCTGGTCGATCGATGCGACCTGCACTCCATGATAGTCGAGCCAGATGACGCGGTGGTTGCCCATCGGCTCCACCAGCGAAACTTTTGCGTGTTCGCTCGCGCCCTCGGCCAAGCGCACGTCTTCGGCCCGAACGCCGAGCACGCACGGCAACCCGTTGACCGGCGTGGTCTTGAACGGGTACGCAGACACGTCGAGGCGCCAATGGCCGGTGCTGAAGTGGACCCTGCCCTCGCGTTCTTCAAGCGTGCCCTTGAGCAGGTTCATCGCGGGCGTGCCCAGAAATGTCGCGACGAAAAGGTTGTCGGGGCGCGCGTAGACTTCGGCGGGCGTGCCGAACTGCTGGATCACGCCGCCGCGCATCACTGCCATGCGGGTAGCGAGCGTCATCGCCTCGACCTGATCGTGCGTGACGTAGATCATCGTCGCGCCCAAACGCTGATGCAGTTGCTTGAGTTCGCGGCGCAGTTCAGTGCGCAATTTGGCGTCGAGATTCGAGAGCGGCTCGTCGAACAGGAACACGTCCGCTTCGCGCACGATTGCCCGGCCGATCGCCACCCGCTGCCGTTGGCCGCCTGAAAGCTGCGCCGGTTTGCGCTTGAGCAGCGGCCCGAGTTGCAACATCTCGGAGGCGCGCGCCACGCGCCGCGCGATCTCCGCTTTCGGCGTGCCGTTGATGCGCAAGGCAAACGACAGGTTGCGCTCCACGCTCATGGTCGGATAGAGCGCGTACGACTGGAACACCAGCGCGATGCGCCGGTCCTTCGGGTCGGCCCAGGTCATGTCCTCGCCGGCAATTTCGATGGCGCCGTCGGTCACGTCGATCAATCCGGCAATGCTGTGCAGCAAGGTGGATTTGCCGCAGCCGGACGGGCCGAGCAGCACGACGAATTCGCCGGCTCGCACGTCGAGATCGAGGTTCTCGATCACCGTGTTCGCGCCCAGCCGAATGGTCAGATTGCGCACGGCGACGTTGGCCGGATTCGTGAGACCCGCCGCGTCCGCCGCATCGGAACTGCCGGCCACGCCCGCCATGTCCACGGCGTTTGCCATATTAGCCACGTTTGTCATTGCCCTATCCCTTGACGGCGCCGGATGCAATGCCGCGCACGAACCAGCGGCCCGAAACGAAGTACACCGCGAGCGGCACCATGGAGGTCAGAATGGTCGCCGCCATATTGACGTTATAGAGGCGCTCGCCGGTCGTCGTATTGATGATGTTGTTCAGCTGCACCGTCATCGGCAGGTTTTTGGTGCCGGCGAACACGAGACCGAGAATGAAGTCGTTCCAGATGCCCGTCACCTGCATGATGATCGCCACCACGATGATCGGCGTGGACATGGGCAGCATCAGTTGCACGAAGATACGCCAGAAGCCGCCGCCGTCGATGCGCGCCGCCTTGAACAGCTCCTGCGGAATCGACACGTAGTAGTTGCGAAACAGCAGCGTCATCACCGGCATGCCGAAGATGGTGTGAATCACCACGATACCCGGCAGCGAACTGAACAGATGCACGCTCGCCAGCACGCGTACGAGCGGATAGACCATCACCTGGACGGGAATGAACGCGCCCATCAGCAGCACGCCGAACAGCAGGCCGGCGCCGCGCGGTCGCCAGAACGACAGCGCATAGCCGTTCACCGCGCCGATCGCGATCGACAGAATCGTGCTCGGCACGACGATGCGCACCGAGTTCCAGAAGCCGACCTGAATGCCATTGCAATCGAGTCCGGTGCACGCGGACTGCCACGCGGCGCCCCACGCGCTGAGCGTGAAATGCGCTGGGAACGCCAGCAGATTGCCGAGGCGGATCTCGCTCATCGGCTTGACCGAGGTGACGAGCATCACGTAGAGCGGCAGCAGAAAGAACAGCGCGGCCGTCAGCAAAAATGCGTAGACGCCGAGGCGCGCCGGTGTGAATGCAGTGCGGCGGCGACGCGGCCGCGTGCGGTCCGGCGTGCCGCCTTTCAGCGGCGGACTGAGCGTGTTCATCACACCTCCTTGCGCAAGGCCGCGCGGCTGCGGGCGTAGAAGAACGGCGCGAGAATCGCCAGCACGGTGGCCAGCAACACGATCGACGCCGCCGACGCAAGCCCGATGTTGGCGCGGCCGAACAGATAGTCCATGATGAACTTCGCCGGCACTTCGCTCGCCGTGCCGGGGCCGCCTTGCGTCATCGCGACCACGGCGTCGTAGAGCTTCACGACCATCACGAACAGCAGCACGAAAGCAGTGGAGATCGACGGCCCGAGCATAGGCACGACGATGCTGGCATAGACACGCCAGCGCGGAATGCCGTCGATGCGCGCGGCCTTCCACAACTCGTCGTCGATGCCGCGCAAACCCGCGAGCAATAACGCCATCACCAGACCCGAGGCCTGCCACACCGTCGCGATGACGATGGTGTAGATCACCCAGTCCTGATCGACGATCCAGTCGAAGCGCGCGTGCGCGAAACCGAGCTTGTGCAGCACGGCCTGCGCGCCCAGTTGCGGGTTCAGGATCCACTGCCAGACGAGTCCCGTGGCCACGAACGACATCGCGTACGGATAGAGAAACACTGTGCGCAATGCGCCTTCGGCAACCACGCGCTGATCGATGAAGATCGCCAGCAGCAAACCGATCACCATGCACGCCACGATAAAGCACGCGCCATAGATCACGATGTTTTGCAGCGACAGCAGCCAGCGATCGTTATGGAAGAGCCGCACGTATTGCGTGAAGCCCGCGAAGTCGCCGGAAGGAAACGTGCGCGAATTGCTGAGCGACACGCGCGCGGTCCAGATCATCGTGCCGAGATAGGCGAAAACGACGGTAAGGACCATCGGCAACAGCGCCAGCCACGCCGCGAACGGAAAACGCTTTTTGAGCGGCTTCTTCAGCCGCGCTTGACGTGTCTTCGACCCGGCGGCCGGCAGCTTGAGCGCGTGCATGCTGCGCACCTAGCTCTTCAGCGCACTGGCGAACGCTTTCTGCGCGTCGTCAACCGATTGGCTCTTGTTCCAGAAGTTGGTAATGACGTCGATCAACGCGCCCTGCGTGTCAGGCGAGAGCAGCATTTCCGGATTCGGCAACTGACGCGACTTGTCCTTCATGATCGCAATGCCCTCCTTCGCGCAGATGTCGAGACTGCTGCCGTCCACGTCGGGACGAATCGGAATCGAGCCTTTCTTCGCGCTGAATGCAACTTGCGCGGCCGGCGAGGTCATCACCGTGGCAAGCAGATTCTGCGCCTTGATCGTCGTGGGGTTGTCCGTTTTCGGGAACACGAAAACGTCGCCCGCGACCAGATACGGCGAATGCGGACCGAAACCCGGGAAGCAGCCGAAGTCCTTGCCCGCGACCTGATTGGCCGCGGAGAATTCGCCCTTGGCCCAGTCGCCCATGATCTGCACGCCCGCCTTGCCGGAAATCACGAGCGCCGTGGCGTCGTTCCAGTTGCGGCCGGGCGAGCCGGCATCGACGAAATCGTGCAGGCGCTTGAACGATGCCAGCACTTTCTTGAAGGCGTCCGACTTCACGGCGTTCATGTCGCGGTCGCGGTACACCTTCATATAGAGATCGGGACCGCCCACATCCGCCAGCACCGCGTCGAAGGTGATTTTCTCCTGCCAGGGCTGGCCGCCGAGCGCGAGCGGAATCACGCCCGCGGCTTTCAGCTTGCCGAGATCGGCGATGAACTCGTCATAGCTTTTCGGCTCTCCGGCAATGCCGGCTTTCTGGAACACCGGCTTCGAGTAGAAGAACCAGGCCGGCATATGGATATCCACGGGCGCGGCGTAGTAATGCCCCTTGACCTTGATGCTGTCGAGAATCGACTGCGGGAACACGCCGTTCCAGTTCTCTTTCGCGGCGACGTCGTCGACGTTGTTCAGCAGGCCCTGATCGATCAGGTCGTGAAACTGCTTGGACGTATTGAACTGCGCGGCAGTGGGTGGATCGCCGCCGACGATCCGGTTGATCGCCGTGGAGCGCGCCTGATCGGCGCCCGCCACCGCATTGTCGACCCACTGGCCGCCGGCCTTGTTATACGCATCGGCAAACTGGCGAATCGCGGCCGACTCGCCGCCCGAGGTCCACCAGTGAATCACGTTGGCCTTCAAAGGCTCCGCCTGCGCGACGACGCCATACAACGCCAGTGCCGCAACCACGCCTCGCAAGACCATTTTTTTGCTGTTCATTCCGTCTCCTCCAGGCTTGGCGCCCGTGTTTCAAGTCGACATACCAACCAGCTCCCGCCTGCTATTCACTGCGTGCTTTGCGCTCCTTCAGGAACTTCGACACCAGCTCCGCGCTGCGTTTGATCGTACGCTTCTGGGTAGCGTAATCGACGTGTACGACACCGAAGCGACGCTCGTACCCGAAGGCCCACTCGAAGTTGTCCATCAGCGACCAGAGGAAATAGCCGCGAATCTCCACGCCGGCCTTGATCGCCTGGTCGACCGCGGCGAGATGGCGCTTGAGGAACGAGATGCGCTGGCTGTCCTCCACATGGCCGTCGATCACCTTGTCGTCCGACGCCATGCCGTTTTCGGTGATGTAGATCGGCGGCAGATTCGCATACGTGGCCTTGAATCCCGTCAACAGATCACGCAGGCCGTCCGGATACACTTCCCAGCCCATCTGCGTGCGCTCCACGCCTTCGAGCGGCACGTCCCTGAAACCGTGCGCGCCATCGCTCGCGACATTCGTGCGGAAATAATAGTTGATGCCGAGGAAGTCCAGCGGCGCGGCAATGGTTTGCATGTCGCCGTCGAGCACCAGCGGCTCGGTGCCCGGCCACAACTCGAACAGATCCCGCGGGTAGCTGCCCTTGAGGAGCGGATCGAGAATCCACGCGTTGTGCTGCACTTCGAACAGATGCGCTGCGCGCTGGTCGGCGGCGCTCTCGCTATTGGCCGTGCCGCGTCCGATGTTGGCGACGATGCCTTTTTGCGAAGCCGGATCGTTGGCGCGCAACACCGGCACCGCGAGGCCGTGCGCCAGCAGCAGATGGTGCATGGCCTGGGTGGCGTAGCGCGTGTCGGCGAGCCCCGGCGCGTGGTGGCCGTTGCCGTAGCCGAGAAACGCCGAGCACCACGGCTCGTTGAGCGTCGCCCACGCATCGACGCTGCCGGCCAGTTCGCGGCTCATCAGGTCGGCGTAATCGGCGAAACGGTACGCGGTATCGCGATTGAGCCAGCCGCCGCGATCTTCCAGATGCTGCGGCAAGTCCCAGTGATACAGCGTCACGGAGGTCGCGATGCCCTTCTCTTTCAGCCGCGCCAGCAAACGCTTGTAGAAGTCGATGCCTGTGCGGTTCGGCGCGCCGGCCGCATCCATCACGCGCGGCCAGGCAATCGAAAGCCGGTAGCCTTCGAAGCCGAGTCCGGCCAGCAGGTCGACGTCCGCTTCCCAGCGATGATAGTGATCGCAGGCCACCTCGCCGGTGTCGCCGGCCAGCACTTTGCCGGGCGTCGCCGAGAAGGTGTCCCAGATGGACGGCAGGCGGCCGTCTTCGTTTACCGCGCCTTCGATCTGATACGAAGCGGTGGCCGCGCCGAGCAGAAAGTTCTTGCGCCACAGCGACGAGTCCGCGGGCGGGGTGAAAGGGTCGGCGACTGACTGGGAATGGGGGGAGAGAGCTTCGGATACAGCGGATGTGTCGTTTGCCACGGATTCTCCTGCGCTGAGGTCGTTGAACCGGGTACGGTGGAAGCTCCGGCGTACCTGCGTCCGAAACTGAGTGGAAGCGCTTCCACATGACCTGCGAACGATAGCAGCGGCGGATTCGACGCAGCAATCAGGGTTTGTCTGGAGACGTACCGGCAGGCGCGGCACCGCGATGCGTTGGGCATCCCGAGAGCCTCTGCCGGCGGCGATTCGAAGACGTTGTAAGCGCGGCGGTCACGATGTCATACGCCGCCAGCGCGACGCAATCTCAAGGCTTCGGTGTCAGGTCGAACACGCCGCTGTCGTAGGCTTCACAATACGTTTTCCAATCCGCCGCGACCTGAACCTCGCATTGCGTCGCGATATTGACCAACGGCAACTGCCAGTCTTTACGATTGCCGAACGCAATCAACTCGTCTGCAATCGACGACTTCTGCCGCCCGCCGCTGCGCAGATGCGCCCATGCGCTCAACTCGGCCATGCTGTTGACCACCTCTTCGAGACGCGGCAGCTTGCCGTCCCAATCGCTCAAGGCCACGCGATCTTCGGAAGGCTGCAGGCTGCGCAGCACATACGAGCGCTGATTGAATTCGACCGCATGCAGGAACGCCTGCGAGACCGCCTGATTGCGCCGCTGAATTTCGACGACGCGCTGCGCTTCCGTCTGCCACGCCGGCTGCGGCGTACTCAAGTGCGGCGTCACGGAAGAAGGCAGCGCCTCTTTCAGATCGATCAGATAGTTGCCGTCCGGCGAGCCTTTACCTTCGACGAGGATCACGTAACGATCCACGCCAAGGCTCCCAGTGCCGGCAATCCGCCGCGCCACGTCGAGAATGCGAAAGAAGTCGGGATTGGGCTCGCCCGCGGCGAACTTCTGCATGAACTGCGTGACGGCGGCACGTTGCGTGTCGCTGACCGCCAGCGCTTTCTTGCCGTCCACTTTCAGCGTGCGGGTTTTGCCTTTGAGCGTGGTGCGCCGGTCCAGATGCGCAACCCGCGTGCGGCTCGCGAGCGCGACGAACAGATCGCGCACCATGCCGGTCGCGGTTTCCCCTTCGATCCAGCGCGACTTGCCGTACGCGAGCGCCGCGCCATACGCTTCCAGCGCGGTGTGGCACAGCGCCAGCGCCTGCGCGCGGCTCAGCTTGAGATCGCTCGCGCCGACCAGCACGCTCGTCAACAGACGCACCAGTTCGTAGAGATTCGGCGCGAGACAGGCTTCGTCGAAGTACTTTCTATTGGTCAGAAAGTGTCAACTTAAGATTTGCGACGCCGCAAACCCTTTTCCGGCTTGATTTCGGTATCAACGAACCTCGCTATACAGACGATTGCGCCCTTATTTCCGATGCATGCTCGGTCGACAGCATTTGGAGCATAAAGTGAACATCAACGAGAAACGTTTACTTAGTTTCACTATGCATATAAGTAAACTCTACTCCCAATAGAAGTGTGATTTTTTGGGATGTTTGGTTGGTCCTGTTCGTTCGATTGGCCGAAAACTGCTGGCAAACGGCCGTCCAGCGCCAATATTCTGGTGAAACAGTTGGCTTGAATAATTCTATGTTGGCAATCGAGGCGTCTGCAGCAAACCCTTCAACGCATTCTGCGAGGTCGTCATGAGCAACCATTCTGCGTCCAGCTGCCAATGCCCTTGTTGCAAGCAGTGGTTCTCCGGTCAAGTGTTCGAACTTGCAGAGAGACGGCAGTACCTCGACTTGGGGTTTGAAGGGCCTTCCTTCGAAGTCTTCGAGTCGTTGAGTCTTGGCTGCTTCTGCAGCCTAAGCTGCCTCAGGAGCCAGCGCGAAGAACTGATGGCAGGCATCCCAATCCGACCAGTTGGCGTTGGTCTCATTGAGCGCTGCGCGGATTGTGGCGGCCCTGTCGATATGACCGAGACTCATCTGGCGATTGTCGAGGAAGACTACTTCTGCGGCGAGGAAGGCATAAAGGAACATTCCGCTCTTGTCTTGGCCGTTGTTTGCGAGACGTGCAGTCCCTATCAACCTTATGGCTTGTCGCTGCGTCCGCGTGATGACTAGCGACACCCCGAACTTTTCCGCGATTCAGATGGCTTCGACCACTGACGTTACCGGAAGCATTCCGTCCGCGCTGGCACATCAAACCGATAACGCCCGCGCAGTCGTTCTTCTCGCATTCGAGTGAAGAGTATCACCCAGGCGACGGGGCTCATCTTCTTGCTGTGTCTGCGCTGCCTCGTCAGCTACCAGTTGGTTCGGCCTACGACGTGCGCCCCAATAAATGCCCGGTAAGCGTCAACACTGTCGAGTTGCTCGCGATAGTCTGCGGCCAATGCCCTGTCTGACTTACGGAACGAGTCGCGCCCGAATCCATCGTAACCAACCCGAGCAAGCGCGCCCGCCGAAAGTAGCTCGCACCACTCCCTGACCGTTGCAACCCTCTCTAGCAGTTGGCATTGGTCAAGAGATTCTCCCGTCAACTGACCATGGAACAGCTTGTTTCTAACCTTATAAATTTCCCTCAGCTCGGTGCGCGATTTCGAGTACCTTGGGCCGACCATATCGGAAACCGAGAAGCGGAATAGCGCGTCAATGCCCGTGATGAAACCCGTCACGTTCACATCCGGACGCTCTTCCAGCGCCTTCACCAGTTCGGGTATGTTCCCGTCATCAAGGGCTTCACACTGGAAGACTAGATGAGTGAAGAGGCGTCTGAGTTGACGCTCCAACTTCACGATGGAGAGTGTAAGTGCGTCGACCCCGAGCGTCACCGCACCAGAGTCTTTGATGAGGTCTACAACGGCGAACTCTGCTTCGAGACTCATACTTCGCTCTCTTGGAGAGATGTAAATTTCGGCACCCATGCCGTATCGTCAATCGCATCAAGAGCGCTACGACCAGTGCTTAAAGATGTGCGCTCAAAGCTATTCTATCCACGCGGCTATGTGTTCGAGAAGGCATGCATTTTCCGACAATCCCGACTCTTGCAGGCTCTAGAAGTCTTCGTGGTGGAAGCTCGGTCCTTTCGCCGCGAGCCTCCTCGTTGATTTGTCTGTGTCACCTGCAGCGTTTGAATCGCAATTTTTCGAGCGACGAGGATGTTGTACTTCTAGACGGCAGCGCTGTCATCCCAATCGTCGTCATCACCAGAACCGCGATTCAGGTCGCCAAGCGGTGGCAGCGGGTCGCCATATTCGTCGAGGTTGCCGTACTTGTCTTCATCGTCGGCTATGTTTTGCTCGTCTATACCAGGCGCGGCCTCATAGACATCAGCCGTAACCTGCGAAACGGACTTTCCACTGTCACGCGACAGCAGCGCCACCGCCTGCATAGCTTCCGCAGACAGTTCGTTTTCTGTTGCCAGCCATCCAACGTCGTGCATGTTGCAGATTTCGCCCACACGCTCACAGTATTGGACGCCGGGGCTTTGCCCCAAGCCGAGGTCACCCGCTGCCGGAACGACAGTCATCTTGTTATTCGTTGCGGCGTCGGTCGAGGGCGGTGTTGCATCGTTAGGAAGTTCAGCCATTACAGCTCCTCAGATGAATTTTGAGTGGTGTCAGTTTCGACGGGTTGTCGAATAGCCATCCGGCCACCCGACAACACCAAAGGCGTTGAAACGCGAGCGTGAGACCGGACGACCTCACGTCGCGCACTGGCTAGTCGCAGCCGTCGGGCTTTGAGACGCTGCGGAGTTTGGCCTCGCAGGCGTTACGCACCTGCTCTCGCAGTTCCTGAGTGAACTCGAGTTCCGCGAGCAGACGGTCCATCGGGAGCGAGTAACGTGCGGCGAGCTGCCCCGCCACAACAGCCCCTGCCTCGCGGCTCGCCCGCTGCACCGATTCTGAGATGCTACGGCCGACGACAAACCCGAGCACATAGTCATGCTTGTATCGCAGCATCTCGTTCGCGCCGGGTGCCTTGTCCGCATCCAGGCCTACCTGGAAACCGGTTTCGACAAGTGCGCGCGCTTCATTGGTTTGTCCGCCCATGATTACGCACCCTCCTTATCATCACCCCGCTCGCCGACAGGCTCGGCACCCGCGTTGTCGTTTGCGCCCCTCGCTTCCTTCATTGCCATGCTGAGTTCGTATTCGGCGTTGGGGTACCGAGAGACGATAGCGCGGTAACGCTGTGCCTTCTCTTTATCGGGTGCGACCTTGTTGGAGTAGACCTTGTCGGGGTCGTCGTCGCACGCCTCAGAAGGCACCGAATAGTAGTGGTACAGGTACAAGGCAGCCTTCCAGTAGCCACGGTCTGCGACACCTTCCAGGATGCGAATGACCTTGCTGACCTGTTTGGGCGAAGCGTCGGAGGTCGCGAGCGCCGCAGCGGCGTCTGCCAGTTCGTGATAAATCAAGTCCGCGAGCGGATTTTCATCGAAGCTTTCTTCGCTTACTTGGATGACAAGGTCCCATGCCTGCTGGCGATTCTTGCGATTCCATCCAACCGTCAGGAGCCTGGCAAGCCGGGCTTTTGCAAACGGGTCAAATAGAGAAACGGCGCGAAGGATGCGAAAGCCAATTTCAGCCTGCTCATGGCCTTTGAGCCGGGCGATGACGTGCAACGCGAACTCGCCGGCCTTCATGCGAATAATCTCGGACCATGCAGGTGCAGCCCAATGGACGTTCTCAACGATAAGCCGCACTTCCGGTTCAGTTGGGAGAGTCGAGGTCTTGTCGCGCAAACCCATCAAGAACATGCACTCGCGCTCCCTCCGCGTACCGCCGTCTTTTTGAGCCGCGAAGTAGTTTTCGACGTCGAGCTCGGGGCAGCGTGCAGAAGGCTGCCACGCGCGGACGAACGCCGTTGCCAGTTCTACCGCCGCCTCGACACCTCGCTGAGTCAGGAACTGGTGCGTCCGTGCGATTTGCTCCGAGCGAGTGGCGATGAAGTTCGCCTCGTCGTCTTCGTCGAGTTGCGAGGGGTTTGCAGCAGTGGTCCACGACGCTTTCATGTCGCGCCACGATTCGAGCGCGCACAGGACAAAGGCTGTTAGGTCTTTCGGAGGGATTTTGTCAACTGCGTCCGGAAAATACTTTGGCAACAGTTCTGCGCAGCGCTCGGCTGTTTGAGTGGGGATTCTTGCCCCTTTGAAATACATCATAGTTACCTCTACGGACGTCAACAGTTAAGGTCCGGCGCGTGGGCGCTGGGACCAGAGAAATTCGGGCCAGGAACACCTGGCCTGAGTTGCCCGTTAGCTGTTGCGTTGCCCGTAGGGCCCAATGGGACGCGCGGCGCTGGAAACCCGTACTACCTTCCTCGCCACCCAAGAAAAGACCAAAACAATCCGACAGGGGTCAGTGTCAGACGCTTCCGAGATTTCGGCCTCGCGGATAAATATACGGGATGAAAGCCGGATGGGTCAACAGATGCCATCACGCCGGCCGCTCGTTCCGCCACTGGCGCGACCGAGCGCCGCGCCTGGGGTGTGCCGGCCTGCTCCGGCCGGCGGCATTGCGAACGTCGCTGCTTCTGGCGAACGATAGTCACTAAATGGTCGATGTTGGCAGGCCGTCCGAATCCGACGACGATGTAATGTGACGGTTCTGCCGGGCTCGTTCCTCGCGCGTACTGCGCACGGCGTGAACCCCGGCCGCAATTTCGTGCGCCTCGCGCTGGTCGCCGACGTCGACACCTTGCTCCTCCAGCCGCAAGGTCAGCGCCCTGCCGTTAGCCCAGCCAGAAATCCGTTGCTGACACCGCCCCAAGATTACACCGCGCCAGAGACGCCACCCATCGGCCTATTTGTCGCGTCACATGGATGTCACAACTCGCAGTTCGTCACTGCACAGATTTCTGGCCGGTAGTCGGGAGAGCTTCACCTCAGAACGCCCATATATCGACGCGTCGGTCCTCGGGAAATCCCAAAGGCTGAGGGCAGGACGCGCATCGCTCAGGGACAGGCGCATGGTTCGGTCCGGATGCAAGACCCAGACTCTCGTCCGACCGAGGAGCGAGGCTTGGAGCCCGCTTATTGAGCAAATCAAGCAGGTGGGCTTTCACCTCCGCCGCGCGTGCCTGAGCAAGCCCAACGTTTGCATCGAATTGCTGCTGTTGCGCAGAGTTAAGCCTGAGCCTGTCGCTAGAACCCCCAATCATCAAAACCCCGTTTCGCCCCTTGCCACGCATCCGAATCCACGATGTAACGACGTCCTGAACTGCAATATCAAAAGCGGCGTTACCACCTTGCACAGTAGTCGCACTCACGTCCGACATCCCGACTAAATGGCGTCCACAAAGCCCGCCTCGCGAGCGAGTCTTCGACTGCTTTGCGCGAGATTCGAGATTGGAAATCGGTGGCAGTCGCGTCGATACTCAAAACGCATAAATCAAGGCAGCAATCGTCAAAACCGCACCCCTGATTAAATAAGGAACATGGTTAGTAAATGTATCTGTCGGTGATTTAACGAAAATTCTTAGCAAACGTTTGATTTTGTAGAAATCATCGTTTTTTTGCGTTTTTATCAGACCAAAGAGACAAGCTGAAATCACAAATTCTTACAAATAGCGGTAATTTTTTCTTTAACCCACTAAATCTTGTGCTAAATTTGCCTTGACTTCTACATCTTGTTTCCTTCGTTGGTTGGTTCACGGCGTTTACAAGGTAAAAATTGCCGCCAGCATCGTGGCCGCATCCCCCAAACGATTTGCATAGGACGGTCACCAATGGCGACGCCGCAGATTATCTTTTTCCCCGTTGGAAATGGGGACATGACGCTTATTAAACTGTCGAACGGACAGACAATCCTTATCGATATCAATATTCGGGCTCCTGGCGAAGGTGTGCGGGATGTTCTGAAGGATTTGCGCGAAAAACTATCCGAAGACGAGGAAGGTAGGCCTTACGTGGATGTCATGGTTTTGAGCCACCCGGACCAGGACCACTGTCGCGGCCTGGTGGAACATTTCCATCTCGGGTCGTTGTTCGACTACCCGGTGAAAGGCGAAGCATCCAAGATTGTGATTCGTGAGATGTGGTCGTCGCCGCTGGTCTACCGCCGCGCATCGAAAACGCATACGTTGAGCGACGACGCGAAGGCGTGGAATACGGAAGCAAAGCGGCGGGTCCAGCTGTTTAAAGACGAGGGCGCCCTAGAAGACGGCGACCGCATCCAGATTATGGGTGAGGACGCTGACGGCAAAACGGACGATGTGATGGAAATCGTCATCAAGGCCGGCGAACGCATTACCAATGTGGCAGGGAAGTCGTACGAGAACTTCAGTGCGTTGCTGCTAGCTCCACGGAATGCTGAAAGCGACGAGGATGCTGAAGAGCTGACCAAAAACGAATCAAGCGTCATCATCAACTACTCCATCGGCACGGGCGCGACCCCGGACGCCGTGAAATTTCTCTCCGCCGGCGACGCCGAGGTGTACATCTGGGATAAGAAGTTATGGTCGCGCTACAAGAATCAGCCAGAGGCGCTCGAATACGACCTGTTGTCAACGCCGCATCACTGCTCGTGGCACACGCTCTCGTACGACAGCTGGAGCGGAAAAGGGGAAGAAGCGAAGGTTTGTGAGAACGCCCGCAAAGCATTGTCGCAAACTCGTGCCGGCGCATACATCGTTGCGAGCAGCAATAAAATCGTTGACGACAAAAATGACCCGCCGTGTATCCGCGCCGAACGCGAGTACAAGAGCATCGCGAAAGATGCTGACGGTACTTTCCTGAATACCGCCATCCATCCGTGCGAGAAAAACCCGGAGCCAATGACCTTCGAGGTCCATGGGGGTGGCGTGAAGCCTGCGTGGAAGACTCGGTCGGCCGCTGCGGCCACCAGTGCTGCTGCCGCAATCGGCACGCAGCCGTTGTCGCACGGTAGCGAGTAAGAAGGACGGACCGGAGATGAGTCCTCTTATTCAAGGTGCGATTCGGCTTATCGAGGCTCATGATTCGGTCGAAGCGGTCGCTGTTGTCGAAGCGCCGGCAGGCGTAGTCGAAGTCCGTGCGCAGTTCCGCGTCGACCTTCCGTCGCGATGTAAGGCGGCTGGGGTGAGCCTAAACGGTGTGCGGTCGCTCGAAGAGGTGCTCTTCGAGTTCGCGGCAGACTTTCCATCCACCGCACCGAGAATTACCCTTCGCGAGGATTTTCCTGACACACTTCCGCACACCTATTTGCACAAGAAAGGCGCACGGGTTCCGCCGTGCATCACGTTTGGAGACAAACGGGATGTGATGCATTCCGACGGCATCTATCGGCTGGCCGACCAGATGTCTGACTGGCTCGATAAAGCCGCGACGGACAGCCTCGCAGCGAACGAATACGGATGGGAGCCAAGCCGTCGCCATGTAGGAGTCAATTTTCTTGATTTAAACCCGGAAGACTTCGTCGACAGGCCACCGTTTGGTGGATGGCGAATGTTTTTGTGCTCATCGGTCTGGGCCAAGAGCGGCACGATGTCGATGGCCTTCGGGGGCGAGCGCGTATCGCCGGTTGGGCAGCGGCAATTTTTCGATGACCTGCTCAACCGCCTGAAGGTCAGCGAGCACACGTTTGCCGGGCGCGTTCCTTTAGTGTTCTTATGGCCGCAGGTAAGTGAAGCAGGGAAGCCAGCAGTCAACGCGCACTACAAGGCCGACTCGGTCACGACATTCGCGGAGCTAGCCGAGCAGGCAAGCGAGTGGCGTTGTAGGGTCGCGCTCAATGATTTCGTCAGCAATTTCAACAGGAACTGGGTTCGCCCTGGAGCACAGGGCGACCTCATCGCCTACCTGGTCTTCCCGATTCGTCGGCCGAAAAACATCATCGGGACCGCAACCGAATTTGAGATGATGGCCTATCGAATGCCTCTCTCATTTGCGACCAAGCTTTCCACTGCCGACATCACGCCGGTGACACCTGTCGCGATAAGTACACCGATTTCGTCTGAACTGCTGAGCCGCACGTCGGCGCTGAAGAAGCCGCCGGCGGGATTAACGCTGACGTTCCTTGGGTGCGGGAGTCTCGGTTCGAAAGCACTGATGCATGTTGTCCGTGCGGGCGCGAGCATAGGGCTGCTCATCGACGAGAAGAACATGGTTTCGCACAACGTCGCGCGCCATACTCTTCTCCCCGAGGATGCCGGCTTGCTGCGGGGAAAAGCTGAACGGCTCGCAGACATCGTCAGGAGCTTTGCAACGAAGCGGCCGAAGGCCTTCTTGGGTGACGTGCGAGGCCTCGACTTCTCTCACCCTAAATACCGCGATTTCTTCAACGGCGAACACTGCGTCATAGTCAACACCACGGGCTCGACTTCGGTTCGCTCGTTCTTGTCGACCCAGCCATTCCCGGCAAGGGTTATAGAAAGCGCGTTACTGAATCACGGGGCGGCGGCGTTCATGACCGTAGAAGGTCCTGGCAGGAATCCGTCGACGCTCGACCTTATTCATCATGCGTACGAGCGGTTGCGCCCCGCTGGCGTTCTGCAAAAACAAGGCGAAGAGAAGGAGAACGTCCTTGAGATTGGGGTGGGCTGTCACTCCGTGACTATCCCGATGCCCGACAGTCGTGTGTCCCTCGTGGCCGCAGGTGTTGGCCAGAAGCTCCTGCAGCTGCAGGAAACTGGTTTGCCGGATGCGGGTGTATCAGCGGTATCATTAGTTGGCGAAGACGGCATGTCAATTTCATGGACGCACGACAGCGTCGGACCTACGCATCTCGCACGTGTCCACGACGACGAGACGTGGTCAGTACGAGTTCTTGATGCCGCCCATCAAAAGATTTTGGCTGACGTGGCTCTCTATCCACACGTTGAATCGGGTGGCCTCATTGTCGGACGGGTATCTTCGTTGACGCGGGAAATCTTTATCACAGATGTTCTGCCCGCACCACAGGACAGCACTCGTTCTGCGACGCGCTTTGTTCTTGGAACCGAAGGAACAGTGGCAACTATCCGCGAATATGAGGCGCTGGGCGGGCAGACGCTTTCATGCCTTGGCACATGGCATAGCCACCTCGCGGTGAGCGGCCCGTCCCAGATGGACAGAGATACAGCAAAGCTGCTCGACGGGAAGCTGCGAAACGCAGCCGTGCTTCTGATACGTCATCCAGCAGGATATGCGGCATTGGTCCGCGACGGTGCGCCAGCGTAGAAGCATAATTTCGATTTTCGGGGATGGATGATGGATGCGCTACAAGGAGCTGCAGCAGCAGCTACAACGGGAAAATCGCTGAAACGTCGGAACATGATGTGGCTTGTTGCGGCCGGCATTGTCGATGTCATCGCATTGCTCGCGCTCGTGTTTCATCGCCCACTCGGTGATTTCACAGTCGATAAAATGGCGGCATTGAGGGCAAGTCTGACCGTGTTGCTTCCCGTGCCGATTCTTATGCTTTCGTACCTGCTGTCGCAATCGCAGAAGGCGACGATAGTATTTTGGCGGTTGAAGCACCCGATGCCAGGCTGCCGGGCGTTCTCGGTACATGCCCGAGCTGATGTTCGAATTGACCTCGCAACATTGAAAGCAAACGTGGGTGAGTTTCCCACCGATGAGCGAGCCCAAAATTCGACGTGGTACCGGCTCTACAAACTGGTGGAAAACGACACTGCCGTGCTTGAAAGTCACCAGAACCATTTGATGTTTCGCGATATTGCGGCAATGTCGCTTTTGCTCGTAATAGTGGTGCCTGTCTGCCTCATACTCTTCGGAAATCCCACCTCATTAGCAATGTACTGCGGTCTGTTTTTCCTCGCACAATATCTTCTGACCGCGCTAGCTTCGAAGAACAATGGGATACGCTTCGTCCAGAATGTCCTCGCGATTCATGCCGCGAAGAAGGTTCGCACGGCAAAGCCGACGACACCTCGGAAAAAAACTGGCGAAGCGGCACAAAAGTGAGCAGTGCGTGACCTATCGAAAGTATCATCACGCCATCTTGCAGCATACGGGGCTGAAGGAAAAATAAGAGTCCACGCGAATTATTAGCGCTACGCGTGGCGCTCCTGCTTGCAGACAAAATATGACAACTCTGGCAGACCTAAAACCGGTTACAACGCAGCTCGTCCGCGACATCGCAGCGAAGGTCGGTGTCCCTATGACAACGCAGTACGATTGGTGCTTCAAAGGCGAGGGTGGCCCATACCTTGTCAACATCTGGCACGACGGCATGGATGAGGATAGCGATGAGATTTTTTTCATCGACACCGCGTCGGACTGGGCGCAGGAGAATATCACCACGGCCACGCCGGTCCAATTGAACCGCGCGGACGCGGTATCCGCATTGATGGTAGAAGCCTACTACCGAAAAATGCCGATTCATGTCGCCATTCTCGATGGCGTACGGAAGATGAAAGGGCTGAGAGAGACTAGCGAGGCACACCAACGCGAGCTGGACCCCGTCCTCTGGTACCCACATCATCGGAATAAAGACCGCCGGATTGTTGTTATTCGCGGTAAGCCGCAACCCGCCGAGTTCGACCCTTATGCAGAAGACCAGGAGTATGAGAAGCAGCGCAGAGCTTCGTCGGCCGCCGCAGCTCTCCCAAAGAAGGTCATTGCTCCGACTACGGCCACAGCGATTTATGAGCGCGACTCGGCGGTAGTCCGCGCAGCGAAGCTGCGAGCTGCAGATGGGTGCTGTGAGCTATGTGGCAAGAAGGGGTTCGTGACGGCGAGTGGTGCTCACTACCTGGAAGCGCACCATGTCATTCCGCTGAATTGTGGCGGGGCTGACGATGAACGAAATGTTGTCGCTATCTGCGCAGACGACCATCGACAGGCTCATTACGGGGAAGACCGACATGACCTCCGTGACACTATGATTTGGGACGTGCTTGCAAAGAAGTACCCCATGACGATGAATTCTTCGAACGCCTCGATGAAAAGTCCCACCAAATCGCACAGAGCGAGACCGGCTTGAAACGGTTGGAAGAAAACAGGATTGAAACATAAGCCCGGAACGGCACGCCGGTGAACATGTGAGAAAGCTTGAAGGGGCAGCGTATGCGTGGTCGTTGCCCTCCCCCCAACGTGCAGGACCCCTGTATCAATGACTGTCAATCATCTCGCTCAAACCCTGTTTGTTGGTGCTGGGCAAATTGCGGAAACATTTGTGGACGCGCTTGGACTGAAGCATCACGAGAAGGTCGAAACGCTGTCGAGCCCACTTTTGCGGTGGCTCGATTTCCGGCTTCGTTTCATCGAGCCGCGCCCTCGGAAGGTCCACTATTCGAACAAGCTTCCGAAAGAACGGTTTGCTATCCACGGGGCGGCATCACATCAGCTTCGACTTCGAGCTTAGTATTCAACGCCCAAATGCAACTACGCAAAGACATCGAATCCGTCGCAGCGTGCGGGCTTGGCGTACCCGGTGGAACCAGAAAATCGCTGGCCCACCGGCCACCTGACAACTACGTTTAGGTTGTCAACTCGGCACCAGACTCGACTGCGGCCACCGGAGCGGGCACGGCCACGCTCTGGCGCGGCGCTTTTTTCGCCGGCGCCTTCTTAGCCGGCACCTTCGCGCGCTGTGCCTTCTTGGCAGCAATTTTCTTCGCCGTCGGGGCCTTTTTTGCAATAGCCTTCGTGACCGCCGGTTTTACATCGGCCGCCGTGCGGTCGCCATCAATCAAAAACTTACTGCGGGCGAGCGCTGCAGGATGCAGGCGATGCAATCAGGCACTGCGGGGCAACGCTCTATACCGACATCGCGCCGTTCAGTTCTGACGTCAGAACTGCGGCGCTGCCGGGTAGCAGGTCCCTCCAAAGTCCATGTAGGCCGTGTGCTGCTTAGGGTCAACGCTGTAAGTAATCTGCCCTTGCCCGTTTATGCGATTCACCTGCACTGCAACGTACTGTATAACCTTACCCTTGTAAGGCAGGTTCACTTGTTGCACCGCTGCGTACCATTCGTCGTCGTTCTCATACATGCGAGCGTCGACGTGACCAGCGAGACTGGTGTCAACGGAGATAACACCACGGACTTTGTCGACAACGATGACCTCGCGGACGCCTTTATGCTCGGCTGTGAAGTTCGGGCCGAATCCGTTTCCGAACTGCAACTGACTCCCGATGCACGACAGATAAATCGGCTTCTCGGGTGCGACGGGCTGGCCGTTTGCGCCAATCGTCACTTGCGCTATCGCCGGTGAGCCCACCGCAATCATCGCCACAAAAGCTTTTAATTTTGTTTTCATCCCCGGCCCCATCGTTGTTATGCCGGCATTTTAGCTGAAGTCCTGCGGGTGCTGGCTGACAGGGTGATGTGGCTATGGGCTCGCAGTTGCGTGGCGCTGGCGCAGTCGGTAGCTGCATAGTTGGCAGGCACCTTGCGAAGCAGCACGCTCAACAGCAAGCCGCGCGACGTCAGGCAGCACAGGCGGAATAAAACGTCGTCGGCTTGGTGTCCCCGGTGGAACCAGAAAATCGCCGGTCCACCGGGTACCTGGCAACTCCGCTTAGGTCGTCAACTCGGCACCAGACTCGACTGCGGCCACCGGAGCGGGCACGGCCACGCTCTGGCGCGGTGCTTTCTTCGCCGGCGCCTTCGCGCTCACGGACTTCTTTGCAACCACTTTCTTCGCCACAACATTCTTCGCCGGTGCGGTCTTTGTCGCTGCGACCTTCTTGACTGCGGCTTTCTTGGCAATTGCCTTTTTGGTCGAAGGCTTCGTCTCAGTCGAAGCACTCACATCGGCCACCGCGCCGGCGCCATCAATAAGAAACTTGCTGCGGTCTTTCGCATCGGCCAGCCACGCCGGCGCCCGCCCGCGCCCACTCCAGGTCGCGCCCGTCTTGGGGTCACGGTAAAGCGCCGGCTGCGCTCCTTTCTGCTGCCCCTTGCCACCAGTCGCACCGCTCGACTTCGAAGCCCCCTTCTTTGCCGCAGCCTTCGCCTTGCTCACTACACCTGCATTCGCCGCAACAGTCGGTTCATCGCCGCTTGCAATCAAGAAAAATTATTCCGGTACTTGGCTTCAGCAATCCATGCCGGCGCGCGACCGCGGCCGCTCCAAGTTGCACCGGACTTTGGGTTTCGGTACATCGGCGGCTGTGGACCACGAACATTTGCTCCCGCCGCCTTTGCCTTCGTGGCTGAAGCCGACTTCGCCGTCGCCGTCGCTGCGTCAACCAGGAATCGGTCGCGATTCTTTGCGGTGGCAATCCACTTTGGGGCGCGTCCGTACCCGGACCATGTTGCGCCGATTTTCGGGTTCCAGTGTTTTGGCAACAGGCGTACCGACTTCGCGGCGTTCTTCGCGCGTCGCCCCCCGAATCGGGGAAAATCAGAATACAAAAGTGTAGACAATCAGCTAGTCTGGTGCCGTTAGGGCGAGGCTCGTTGACCTTCCGGCCGCAGCGCAAGCAGAACTCTGATAGTCGGGAAAATCGCGCAAACGCAAGTCCAGTAAGCATTTGACGACGCAGCCTGCCGCTGGCAGCGATTACAGACATCGACGTTTTTATTGACAAAATTTTTTTTCGGATAAATTGTCGACACTTGTGTAGTTTAATTTCCATCGTTGAGAGGGCGTCATCATGAAGTTTGCGAAGGAGCTGTGCATCAGCGCTGTTGCGAGCGCGTTGCTTTCTATTGCGACCGCTTCGGCCGCACAGACGGTGTCGCTTGGCGCGGTGTTGCCGCTTACGGGAGCGAGTGCATCCGTCGGAGACGACCAACGACGGGGTATTGAACTGGCAGTCGAACAAGTCAACGCGCATAACGGCGTGCTGGGTCAGAAGCTACAGGTCGTCGTGGAGGATTCCGGCGGCAATGCGGCGACGGCGTTGAGTTCAGCAAGAAAACTCGTTTCTGTGAACAAAGTCCCCGTTGTGCTCGGCGAGTTTTCCTCAGGAATCACTATCCCGGTCGGCGAATACGTCGTTCAGCAGGGCGACGTACATATCAACATCGGTTCATCGAGCCCAGCAATCCGCAAAATCGGCGAAGGGTCGTTCAGCGTTATCGGACTCGACGACCTGTCGGCTCGCTTCGCGGCGGGAGACGTCTTCGCCCAGAGCCTGAAAGACGTAGCGTTCATCGCACCGAACAACTCCTACGGTCAAGGTGTCGCCTCCGAATTCAAAAAGCGATTCGAGTCGCTTGGTGGCAAAGTATCTTCCGTCGTGCTGTACAGCGAAGGACAGTCGACATATCGACGCGAGCTGCAGCAGATGTCTCGCTCGTCTCCTCAGGCCTACGTTTATAGTGCCTACGGACAAGAGGCGGCGACCATCAATCGCGAAGCGTACGAACTTGGTTTGAGCAAAAAGAAGTGGTACGGCATTTACCTCACCATGTGCACGAGCGACACGGTGCCACAAGCCGCTCAGGGACAGGAAGGACTTGAAGTCGCGTCCATTGGCGCGGGTGGCAAGACTTACGAACAGGCATATCGCGAGAAATACAAGGAAGCTCCGAAGTCCTCATTCGGCAGCTATGCGTACGACGGCGTGATGGTAGCGGCGGCCGCAATCAATAAGGCCGGGGCAACTGACCCCGCAAAGATTCGCGCGGCAATGAAGACCGTCGTACCGTACAACGGCGCGACCGGCACGATTGCCTTCGACGACGCAGGTCAAAGAAAAGAGCAGCCGTACGACAAGGTGAAGTTCGATACCAAGGTCGTTGCCCGATAAGCTCCGCCGCGCTGCTCTGCGGCGCGGCCGCCCAGGAGAGTCCCCATGCTTCAATTCATCGTCGATGTCCTGATACGAACTTCGGACATCATGCTGGTGGCGGTGGGCCTGAGCGTTGTGTATTCACTGGTCAAATTTCCGAACATCGCGCACGTCCAGTACGCGATGCTGGGCGCGTTCGGTACTTTGGCGTTGAATCGCACAGGTCTGCCTTTCTCACTTGCGCTCATCGGGGCATGTATCGCGACAGGCGTGGTCGCGGTTCTGCTCAATGTGCTCGTTTTCAAGCGGCTTCTACGTTCCGGCAGTTCAATTGCGATGATTGGCTCGCTTGCCATCTCGATGATTCTCATCGCAGTTGTACTGGGTATCGCCGGCTCGCGGCCGTTCCGGTATTCGTCGGGGCTGTCGAGCCCAATTACCCTCGGCTCAACCGTCATTTCGGTCGACCAGATTACCTCGATTGCGTGCGGGTTCGGTTGTGTTGCGCTGCTCGCGGTTCTGCTCTTCAAAACGGGGGTCGGCCGCTCGATGCGGGCCATGTCGTCGAATCCCGCGCTGGCCGCAGCGACCGGAGTAGATGGTGCACGGGTGGTCAACGGAATCACGTTCCTCAGCGGCGCATTGGCTGCGTTGGGCGGGACAATGTTGGGTCTGACCGAGAGCGTACACGTTGCCTTGGGCACCAACCTGCTGCTGCCAGTGTTCGCCGCAGCCATTCTCGGAGGCCTCGGCAATCCTCTTGGTGCAGCAGCAGGCGCGTTGCTGATTTCAGTTTCCGAGACGCTGGTGACCAATCTCGACTTCGGTTGGCTTTTCGGCACATCCGACGTCTATGTTCCGGTGACGTATATAAGCGCCGCGTCGTTCGTGATTTTGCTCGTCGCGCTTCTTTTCAAGCCGTACGGCATCTTCGACCGGGAGGTCCGCCGTGTATAGCTTCCTTCTGCACGTTGCGACACTGAGCTGCATTTATGCGCTGCTCGGACTGGCGTTGAATCTACAGGCAGGCTTCGCCGGACTTCTGAACTTCGGTTTTGTAGCGTTCGCGGGTGTCGGTGCCTACGCGTCAGCAATTACCTCCTCACTCGGATATCCCGCACCAGTTGGCATACTCTTTGGCGTCGTAGCCGCAATCGTTGTGGGCTTCTTCATAGCTCGGCTGGGGCGCAACCTCGCGTCTGACTACTGGGCGATTGCCACCCTGGCGGTGGCGGAGCTCATCCGCACTGTCGCGCTCAACGAAAACTGGCTCACGGGCGGCGCCCAGGGCATCAGCGGCGTGCCGCCATTGTTCAGAGGCGCGTCCGGCGTCCAGAATGACCTCGCATTTTTTCTGCTGGCGCTCGCCATGGTTGCGATTGCACTGTTCGCCTGCGTTCGGCTTTCCCGTGGACGTTTCGGCCGAGCCATCCGACTGATGCGTGAGGAGCCTGCGCTGGCAACCAGTCTCGGCTATCAGCTCGTTCCGCTCAAGGTTAAAGCGACGGTCACGAGCGCCGCGATAGCGTCGGTCGGAGGTTCTCTGCTCGCGCACTACATGAGCTTCGTTGGCCCGGACTACATGCTCGCGTCCGAGACCTTCGTCATCTGGACGATGGTCATGATTGGCGGGCTTGGCAATAATCTCGGCGTCGTGCTCGGCGCATTGCTCGTCGAAGCCATTTATAGCGCGGTGCCATTCGCCAAGGACTATCTCAACATTAGCAGCGATATCGCTGGCGCCGTCCGGCTCGGCACAATCGGCGTTGTCCTGCTTGGCTGTCTTCTGGTTCGACCAGGCGGTCTACTTCCCGAAAAAATCCGGAGCGCAACATGAGCACGATGCTTCGATTGCAGGATGTCCACAAGTCCTTTGGTGGAAACAGCGTCCTGACCGGACTCAACTTTCACGTCACGACAGGCGAAATCGTAGGTCTGCTCGGACCGAACGGTTGCGGGAAGAGCACCGTGCTCAACGCAATCACCGGTTATTGCCCGATTGACCAAGGTCTCATCGAGGTCGGCGGTCAGCCGGTGAGCGGCCTGTCCTCCCATCAGATTGCCGTAAAGGGTGTACGGCGGACCTTCCAGCTGCCGTCAATGCCCACGCGGATGACGGTGAAAGAAGTTGTGATGGCCGCGTCGACACGAAGCCACGGATTGTTCAGTACGCTTTTCAGGTCTGGTGCGACACGCAGCCTTGAGCATGAGACGCGTGAGCGCGCGCATCGCCTTCTCGAAGAACTGCTTCTCACGAAGGTCGCGCATCTGCCCGCTGCCTCCATCTCTGGCGGGCAGAAGAAACTCCTGGGCATCGCTTGCGCGATGATGGAGCAACCAGCATTGCTGCTCCTCGATGAACCAATGGCTGGCGTTCACCCGAACTTGCGTTCAGAGCTCGTCACCACGCTCAAGAGAATCAACGGACAAGGCATCACGCTAGTCATCATTGAGCACGATATGCATTTCATTTCAGAGACGTGCAGCCGCTGCATTGTTCTGGATAAGGGAAAAACTGTGGCGGACTGCCTTCCGTCAGAGCTCGAAACTCATGAAAGCGTGGTTGAGGCGTATCTCGGCAAGAAGCCGGGCGGCCAGTATCAGGTTGCGGGGGTGATTGCATGATTTCCGTCAACAATGTCGTCGCCGGCTACACACGCGACGTTGATATTCTTCGTGGCATTTCAATCAACGCGAAGCAACTCGAAATTGTCACCATCCTTGGCCCGAACGGCTGTGGGAAGTCGACCCTGCTAAAGACGGTCGCGGGTTTCCTGGTGCCGCGGGAGGGAAATGTCACCCTGGACGAGAAGGACATCGGACAGGTGCCAGTGTTCAAGAAGGTCAGGAAATACGATATCGGCTTCGTGCCTCAGACCGACAACGTGTTCGGCTCGCTATCGGTCTGGGAAAATCTCGCGCTTGGCGGGCAGTTCATGCAGAAGCAGGACAAGGAAAGTAGGCTGGATGAACTTTGTTCCGCCTATCCAGTATTGAAGCGCAAGCTCCGGGCACGGGCAGCCGGCATGTCCGGCGGAGAGCGGCAGATTCTGTCGCTCGCGCGCGCATTGATGCCGAGGCCACGTTTCCTCTTGCTTGACGAGCCTTCGGCTGGGCTATCTCCAAAGTTGCTGGGCGAAGTCTTCGACGCAATTGTCGAACTACGCAACACCGAGCGCATCGGAGTGTTGATGGTGGAGCAGAATGCGACCGAGGCTTTGCGCATTTCTGACCGAACCTATGTTCTTTCTATGGGCCAAGTTGCGTTGGAGGGCAAGTCGTCCGACCTGCTCGCGAGTGATGAGATGCGCCGCCTCTACTTGGGTGGCCGTCCTCATTAGCGTTTTCTGTCGTTTCGAAACGATGTGTCCGCATGGATGGCACCGCGCGCGGACACATCGCCCTCCCATCGCTCCGGCTTGACACTCTCAGTGCCCCTATCCCGAGTCAATGCGTTAATCAGCAGTTGTGCGCCAGGCGAGACAGGCGCACCCTGCCGGGGTCACGAGCTCGTATGGCTCACTCCGCGAGGTAACCGCTAACGCGAGCCTCGTCGCCCCGGCCTTGATTGGTGCAGAAGTCTGCAACAGCAACGGGCAGCATGGCCACGAACGCCGGATTGGTCTGTAAGAGCGACATGGTTGTGAAGTCTGATGTTGTTTCGACCAGGCGTACCGGCAGCCGCAGCCCTGCTTCGTGAAATTCACGCTCGAGTAAACACCGGATTGGCATGCTCGCGCGGTAGACAAACCGCCGCGTGAGGCAAGGACGTAGGGTAAGTTCTGCCATTAAAAGAGGGCCGAACTTTTCAATTAATTGTCGACACTTGTGTAGAATAAAAACAAAACATTCGTCGACTCGTGTTGTGGCTAATGCTTGGACGGGTCGTCACCGTGGTCATGACGCCCCATTTGCGGGAGATGTTTATGAGCAATCTTGAGGTTTCGAAGCATGCTGACATAAGTCTGCCCCGCGGCAGCATCGTTGCGCTGATTACGCCCTTCATGACCGACGGAAGGGTCGATTGGGCCAAATTGCGCAGTCTCATCGACTTCCATATCCAAAGCGGCACGGCCGCGATTGCAGTAGCCGGAACGACGGGCGAGTCGTCGACGCTCTCCCATGCCGAGCACCGCGACGTTATTGCGGCGACGGTTGAGCACTCGGCTGGACGCACTCATGTAATGGCTGGAGTCGGAGCCAATTCCACTTCGGAAGCGGTTGCTCTCGCACAGTCTGCCTCCGACTGTGGTGCTGAGCCTCAAAGCGCGATGTGGGACTGGAAGTCGCAACTTGCTGAAGAAGGCACCACCTCGAAGGAATGACCGTGACTCTGCGCAAAGTAACTCTTGATGACAAGTACACCCTCGACAGCGGGCGGATTTTTCTGACCGGCGTCCAGGCGCTTGTTCGACTGCCTTTAATGCAGCAACGCAGCGACAAGGCGAACGGTCTGCAAACGGCTGGCTATATTTCCGGCTACCGCGGCTCTCCCCTCGGCACTTACGACGCCGAACTGGGGAAGGCGAAGAAGTTTTTGGGCGAAGCTAACGTTGTGTTCGTGCCGGGGGTGAATGAAGACCTGGCGGCAACCGCTGTCTGGGGAACCCAGCAAGCAGAGACCAGCGGCGAAGGTAAGTTCGACGGTGTCTTCTCCATCTGGTACGGGAAAGGTCCGGGCGTTGACCGCAGTGGCGATGCATTCCGTCACGCAAACCTCGCCGGCAGCTCGAAGCACGGGGGCGTTCTGGTCCTGATGGGTGACGACCACACGTGCGAGTCGTCAACCACATGCCATCAGTCGGAATTCGCGCTTGTCGACGCGGCCATTCCAATTCTGAGCCCTAGCGGCGTTCAGGAGATTCTCGACTATGGTCTGTACGGCTGGGCCTTGTCGCGTTTTTCCGGATGCTGGGTCGGTATCAAATGCGTGAAGGACACCGCCGACGCGTCAGCGGCCATTAATGTCGAGCTCAATCGCGTGATGCCCACGCTCCCCGCTGATGTCCAGATGCCGACGGGCGGGTTGAATCTTCGCCTGCCTGACACGCCGCAAGACCAGGAATATCGCCTCCACAACTTCAAGCTCGATGCCGTTCGCGCGTTCGTGCGAGCCAATGGGCTGGACGGCGTCACGCTAGGGAAGCCGGGAGCAAGAATCGGCGTGGTGACTCACGGGAAGAGCTATCTCGACCTGCTGCAAGCCATTGACGACCTTGACATCACTGAAACTGACCTCGAAGCGATGGGTATCTCGGTTTATAAGGTCGCCTGCACCTGGCCGCTCGAGCCACAGGGCATCCGCGAATTTGCGGGTGGCCTTGACCTGATGATGGTCGTCGAAGAGAAGCGTAGCCTCCTTGAGTCGCAGATTAAGGACATCCTGTACCGCGAGCCCAACGCGCCGGTCGTAATCGGCAAGCAGGACGAGAACGGCAAGAAGCTGTTTCCTGTCGAGATGTCTTTCAGCTCGCTCCATATTGCCGTCGCTCTGGGACAACGGCTTGCGCAACGTAGTGGCGACCAGCGCATCGCCGAGCGTGTCTCATTCCTGACGGAACTGAGCAAGGTGGAATTCGCTCCTGAAGCGATGCTGCGCAGCTTTTACTTCTGCAGCGGCTGCCCGCACAACTCGTCGACCATCATCCCGGAAGGAAGCAAAGCCTACGCCGGTATCGGCTGCAGCTGGATGGCGCAGACGATGGACCGCAATACGCTCGGCTACACTCAGATGGGTGCCGAAGGCATGGCATGGGTCGGAGAGGCTCCATTTTCCAAGCGCGAGCACATGTTTCAGAACATGGGAGATGGCACCTATTTTCACTCGGGTCTACTCGCGGTCCGCGCGGCGATTGCGGCAAAAACCAACATCACGTTCAAGATTCTGTACAACGACGCCGTCGCGATGACCGGCGGTCAACGTCACGATGGTCAGCTCAGTCCGATGACCATCACGACGCAGGTTCATGCGGAAGGTGTGAGCCGTATCTTAGTTGTGACAGATGACCCTGCCAAATATCCGCCGGACGCGGGTTGGGCCAAGGGCGTGACGATTCACCATCGTTCCGAGCTTCAGAAGGTGCAGGAAGAGCTCAGGGACATTCCTGGTGTGACGGTTCTCGTTTATGACCAGACCTGCGCCGCCGAGAAGCGACGCCGCCGCAAGCGTAAACAGTTTCCCGACCCGCCCAAACGTCTTGTCATCAATGACCTGGTCTGCGAGGGCTGCGGAGATTGCGGCGTCAAATCCAATTGCGTTTCGCTTGTGCCGCTTGAGACGGAGTTCGGCCGTAAGCGCGCTATCGACCAGTCGTCCTGCAACAAGGACTACTCGTGCAACAACGGGTTCTGCCCGAGTTTCGTCACGGTTCATGGCGGCAGTCTTCGCAAGGCAGGTAAGGTCAAGCCAAACGTCGAGCTGTTCCCGGCGCTGGTCGAACCTGACCGTCCCTCACTCGATGACGGCGTGTATTCAATCATCGTAACGGGTGTTGGCGGCACTGGAGTCGTGACCATCGGTGCAATCCTCGGCATGGCCGCACACCTAGAAGGCAAAGGTTGCGGGATTCTCGACATGGCTGGTCTCGCCCAGAAAGGCGGCTCGGTGTGGTCACACCTTCGCTTCGGCAAGAACCCGGCTGCTATCAAGGCTATCCGGATTGCCGCTGGTGGCGCAGACGCCGTTCTGGGTTGCGACCTCGTTGTCGCAGCAAGCCGGAAGACCCTCGCTGCGACTCGCAAGGGCGCGACGCGGATGCTCGTCAATACGCATGAGGTCATGACGGGCGAATTCACCCGGCACCCCGACCTCAAGTTCCCTTCACCGGAGCTGCGAGCTGGCATCACCGACGCCGTCGGCAGTGATTGCGTCGAGTTTGTGGATGCGACCAAGTATGCGCTCAACATCTTCGGCGACACCATTGCCGGCAACATGTTCATGCTTGGCTACGCGTATCAGCGGGGCCTTATCCCGATTAGCTCCGAGGCTATCGATGCTGCAATCGAACTCAACGGTGCGGGCGTGAAGATGAACAAGGAAGCGTTCCTCTGGGGACGTCGCGCGGCCCTGTCGCCCAGCTCTGCCGAGCGGGCACTTGTCGCGGCCAAGCCTATGCGCGAATCAGTGCAGATTTCGTCGTCGCTCGACGAGCTCATCGAACGCAAGGTCATGTTCCTTTCCGAATACCAGAACGCGGCATACGGAAAGCGCTATCGCGCACTGGTGAACCGCGTCCGCGAATGGGAACGGACCGTTACACCGCGGCAGGACGCCGTGACACGAGCTGTCGCAAACGGCTATTTCAAGGTGCTTGCCTACAAGGACGAGTACGAAGTCGCAAGGCTTCATTCCTCGCCGGAATTCGTTGAGAGCCTCAAGCAGCAGTTCGAGGGTGACTTCCGCCTTGCTTTTAACCTTGCGCCCCCGGGACTGACCGGCAGGGACGAACTGACCGGCGAGCCTCGCAAAAAGGAATTCGGAGCCTGGATTCTGCCTGTGTTCCGGACGCTTTCGAAGCTCAAGGTGCTTCGCGGAACACCTCTGGACGTGTTTGGCTACACAGCCGAACGGCGGATGGAGCGCGGACTGATTACACGATACGAGCAGACCGTCGACGAGATTCTCCGTCACGGCACGGCGCGCAACTATCAGGCAGTCGTCCGGGCTGCATCGATGGTTGAAAAGATTCGTGGATATGGACACGTCAAAGAGCGCAACTTTAAATCCGTGGACGCGGAGTGGACCAACGCTGTCGCTCAGTTGTCCAAGCCGTCCGTGATTGAGCTGAAGCAAGTGGCGTGAGAAACGCAGGAGCAAAGGACAGGGATGACATTCGATTTCGACCTTGCTGGAAAAAGTGTGCTGGTCACCGGAGCGTTTAGCGGCTTGGGGCTGCACTTTTCAAGAACACTGGCGGCGCAGGGATGTCAGGTCGCAATGTGTGGTCGGCGCATCTCGCTTGGTACCGGTCTGGCTCGCTCGCTCTGCGAGGAAGGGCAGATTGCACACGCCTTCGAGTTGGACGTGACGGATGCAGACTCGATTACCCGCTGCCTGGACGCGGTGAGTGAAAGAGTCGGCATGCCGGCGGTGCTGATTAATAACGCCGGAGTTGCTCACCATTCACCTGCGCTTTCGACCACGGACGACTCGTGGAATCAGACAATTGAGGTGAACCTGAATGGCGTATGGAAGATGACTCGCGCCTATGCCAGCAAGTTGAAGGAGACGGAAGCGCCCGGAAACGTAATCAATATCGCGTCGATTCTGGGCTTGCGTGTCGCGCAGCAGGTGGCGGCATACGCTGTCTGCAAAGCGGGGGTGATTCAGCTCACCAAGGCTTTGGCACTGGAGCTTGCGCGCTACCGAATCCGCGTGAATGCGATTGCGCCGGGCTACTTTGAAACCGACCTGAATCGGGATTTCTTCGAGACGGACGCCGGCACACAACTGGTCAAACGCATCCCGATGCGAAGACTTGGCTCTCTGCCGGAGCTGGACGGTCCGCTTCTCACGCTGGCCTCCCACGCATCCTCGTTCATGACTGGTTCAGTCATCACGGTCGATGGTGGCCACCTGGTCAGCTCTCTTTGAATGTACGACCGACCGATTTTCGGTATAGCGCGTTAAGCGCTCAGGAGGTTGAATGTCTGAGGAAGTAGTCGTTCTTAGTGCTGTTCGTACCGCAATTGGTGACTATGGGAAATCGCTGGCCAGCGTTCAGCCCACGTCGCTGGGAGCACTTGTCGTCCGTGAAGCGCTGTCTCGCGCTGCTGTCGACCCGGCAGTCGTAACCCAGATTGTGTTCGGCAACGTCATTCACACCGAGCCATCGGATATGTATCTCGCCCGCGTTGCGGGAATGGAAGCTGGTCTTTCTGAGACGTCGACGGCTTTAACTCTGAACCGCCTTTGTGGCTCGGGTTTGCAAGCAGTCATCTCGGGCTCCCAGGCGCTCGCAGTTGGCGACGGCGACTACATTGTCGCGGGAGGCGCCGAAAGCATGTCCCGCGCTGCCTATTCGATGCTTGATGCTCGCTGGGGCAAGCGAATGGGCGACTCGAAGGTGGTTGACATGATGGTCGGGGCGCTTACTGACCCCTTCGAGAAGTACCACATGGGACAGACGGCCGAGAACATTGCTGTGAAGTACGGAATCTCCCGGGACCAGCAGGACGAACTTGCACTCGAGTCGCACCGCCGGGCCGCAGCGGCAATTGAGGCCGGACGTTTTAAATCACAGATTGTGCCTGTCCCTGTGCGCAGCAAAACCGGTCAAATCTCATTTGAGACTGACGAACACGTACGGCCGAACATCACCCGGGAAGACCTCAGCAAGCTCAAGGCCGCTTTCGCTGTAGAGGGAACGGTCACACCCGGCAACGCTTCGAGCCTGAACGACGGTGCCTCGGCGGTCGTACTGGCCTCCGCAAAGGCAGCCAGTCGAGACGGACACACTCCATTGGCGAGGTTGGTTTCCTACGGACACGCGGGCGTCGCTCCAGCCTACATGGGAATCGGCCCCGTACCTGCCGTTAGGGTCGCGTTGCAGCGTGCGGGTCTGTCTCTGGACGACATCGACGTGATAGAGGCGAACGAGGCCTTTGCCGCGCAGGCTTGCGCGGTCGCGCAAGAACTTCGATTTGACGCGGCCAAACTGAATCCGAACGGCTCCGGAATCTCGCTCGGCCACCCTATTGGCGCGACTGGAGCCATTCTGGTGACCAAGGCAGTTCACGAACTGCACCGTGCGGGCGCGCGCTATGCGTTGGTCACGATGTGTATCGGCGGCGGCCAGGGAATCGCTGCGATTTTCGAGCGCATCTGAGTACGCTCTGCGGTGACGGAGCCCTGGAATATGGGGCGTTCTGTCACCGAATTGGTACACAGCGTGGCCTACCGTTAGCTCCGTGGCAGCGCCGCGGAAAGACGGGCGCCCGTTCGGCAGGGTTACTGCGAGTAGAGCTTGACGACTCCTGCGTCGACGACTTTGGTGATTTCTTCCATCCGCCAGGTGATATGCGTCTCGGTCAGTTCGCGGCAACGCTTTGCGTCCCGGGCTTCAATGGCGTCAAGGATATCGAGGTGTTCCGCGAATGCGTCATGCCCGCGCTGCTCAAGGTCAATCCAGCGCACAAAATGGATGCGAGCGTTGATGCTGTAGAGCGAGCGGACCATTTCGTTGTTGCCCGAGAGCGCGACCAGCCGCACATGAAACTCTTCATCGCGCGCGACCAGCTGGCTTGTGGGCGCTTGTGCAGCCTTGTTCTTCATGACGTCCTTCCAGAACTTGCGCAGGGCGCGCACGTCCTTCGGGTCGGCACGTTCGACGGCGAGTTGCACTGCGGAGGCTTCGATGCTTCGACGAAGCTCGAAGAGGTCGAAGATGTCCTGACGATTCAGCTCGCGGACGAAAAACCCACGGTTCGGAACGAAGTTGAGGAGGTTTTCCGCAACGAGTCGGTTGAGGGCTTCCCGAAGCGGCGTGCGGCTGACGTCGAACTTCTCGGCCAGCTCAAGCTCGTTCACTCTCTCGCCGGGCCGAATCGTGTAGAGGACGGCCATCTCCTTCAACTGCTCATACAGGTCGTTGACGGTGAGCCCCGCCCGCTTCGGCGCGCTGGTCTCTCGAACGCGCGGTTTAGTTTCCCGAATGAGAGATGAGTAGCCTGCCATAATTCGTTTCCTTTCCGGTGCCAGCGGCAACCTTCGTTCATTTCTGAGGACCTGCCACTCTCTATCGGCCTTCTGTCGGAGGATTCACGCTGCGCCTCGAGGTATTCGCTGAACGGGGACTTGCATTCGTCCCGTTGCGCCCAGCGACATCGAAGCTTCACATCCGCAGCAGTTGGAAAGTGTCGGCAACACTGAATTTTATAACACTCCCTGTCGCCGCCGTCTAGGAACGGAGGTGCCTTCCGGATGATTCGACAACGATGGCGATGATGGAGTGCGCCACACTGCTTTGTCCCGCTTTCTCCTCCGCGGGCGGGTCTTTCCAGAATTGCTCGCAGCAGCACTATCCACATAGCCAGATTTCGAAGCGACGGATGATGCAGGGTTCGTGACACGACGCTGGATTCCGGCACCGCATTGATGCCTGCTTCAACAGTCAGAAGCCTCTGTAGCGCCTCCGCAACCCGAGCCCATTGGATATGAGCGCCTCATCATAGTACACTATTGTCGACACTTTTATCGTTTAACATAGGTTAGATGGAGGCGGGAGCGATTTGGCCCCTAGCAGTGCACGACGGTTGCCGGGCAAGGCTAGAGAGGAACACGGTATGACCGTCGAATCTTTTCCGTCAGCGACCAAGCGGTCTGCATCAGCGGCGCTAGCCGCGGACTGGGCAAAGGACTTGCGCGGATGTTTGCAGAATACGGAGCCCATGTCGTTATCGCTTCGTACGACGCGACAGAACTCGCGCAGGCCGGGGCAGAGCTCGCAGGTGACGGCCTTCCCGCGATGATGGTCGTAGCTAACGTTTCGGACCCTAAATCTTCGGCTTCGCTCGTCGAACAGACGCTGCAGAAATTTGGCCGTATCGATACGATGGTCTGCAATGCCGGTATCGACAAAATTAAAGCTGCCGAAGACTACGAAAGCGACGAGTGGGACCAGATTCTGGATGCCAATCTGAAGGGCGCTTACTTCTGCGCGAAAGCGTGAATGCGAAGGCGCTGTAGAGTCGACAAAACAGTCGACCTACAGCGGCCCGAACTGAGGCTTCACGTGGTTAGCGACTACCACGTCCGAGAACTACTCGAAGGAGATGCCTACTGTTCGATGTTCTGCACGGTAAACAGACGACCGAATTGTGGCAGTTCATCCTTGACGCCACCCAATCGCAGTGCATGCCACGCCATTGCGTGGTTGCTGGAGGTCACGGGCTTCCCCAATTCGGCTTCGATGGACGCAACCTGGTCGGCTAGCCGCAACGAGGTGCACGAAACGAAGATGGCATCCACATCATCATGCTTTCCGAGCTCCAGAATCGCGTCGCGAACTGACTGTGCATCGATTCGCGCGACTTCGTTGTCATCTGAGTGCTCGAACGACCCCATCCGCACAATGTTCACACCGCGAGCAACGAGGTATTCCCCCATCGATTCGGTAATAGTGCGCATGTAGGGCGTGAGGAGCGCAATTCGCTTGGCACCGAGGGAGTTCAGCGCAACCCTGGCCGCGGTGATTGGGGTGGTGCATGCAGCGTTCGGCCGAGCTTCTCTGATGCGCTCAATTACATGGTCCTCTCCCAGAACCATGGATGCGGACGTGCAGCCAAACGCGACAACATCGAGCCGTTCGCCAGGACGGATAACTTCAACGCCCGGCGCAATAAGCCTATCCATATCCCTGAGCGTCTCAGGGGTGATTTGCGCCGAATTCATGATGCGACTTTCGTAGAATCCAACGCCTTCGACAGCGAGCAGCCTGCGCCACTCATACTCAATCGTATGGTCAGTCGCCAGCACGACTAGACCGATTGCAGCGCGATGAGAAACTCCATTATCGAGGGTGAAGTCGAGTTTCACATAGCGCTCTGCAGCTTCGAGAGTTTCCATTCTTGGCTATCCCATTCACGTTGTGAGTTCGGGTTTGCACATCGGTGCCGCCCTTCAGCGACCCGCAAGTCAGACTGCGGCGATAACCCCGATTTCGACGGTGTACTGGGGGAACGCAAGCTTCGACTCGACGCACGCCCGTGCCGGAGCATCACCCTCGGGAACCCAGGCGTCCCACACTTCGTTCATCTCGTTGAACGTTTTGTAATCGGCAAGCCAGATGCTCGCCGACAGGATTCTTGTCTTGTCAGAACCGACCTGCGCAAGGAGCCGGTCAATCTTCGCGAGAATCTGTTCGGTCTGCCCCTTCACGTCCTGGCTCGGGTCATCGGCGACCTGCCCGGCAAGAAACGCGAACCCTGCGTGAACGACCGCCTGACTCATCCGCTTGCCACTTTCATAGCGCTTGATTTGCATAAAACCCTCCCGTACGGTGATGTAAAGTGCTCATAGGCTAGCGTATATCACACACAATTGTCGACACTTTTATAGACAAATTCGCTATCTCACGAGAGTCAGCGATACCTCCCATTGCTTTACTTTTTTGTTCGTAATATACATCGGTGTCGACACTTAAAAAACGGAAACGGACTGCCATTAAGCAGTCGTCGCCGCAGCGGCACGAAGTCATTCCACGTTTCACATTGAGGGCGTCATGAAGGTTATTGTGCTCGGCGGCGGAGTGGTGGGGGTTACTACCGCGTATCAGCTGCAAAAAGATGGACACGATGTCACGGTCGTTGACAGGCAACCCGTGGTCGCAGGTGAAACCAGCTGGGGCAATGCGGGGATGGTTGCGCCTGGACACTCGTTTGTCTGGTCGTCACCGAAGGCGCCTATGATTCTCCTCAAATCGCTGGTACTCCGAGACCAGGCGCTTCGCTTCAAATTTTCGGTCGACCCAACGCTGTACAGCTGGTCGTGGCTGTTTCTGATGGAGTGCAACGCGGAGAAAGCACGACGCAACACACTGTTGAAACATCGACTTGCGGCGTACTCGCAGTCCGTTCTCCAGGAAGTCATCAAGACGGAATCGGTCAGCTATGACCGCAACGACCGGGGCATCATCTACTTCCATAGAAGCCAGGAGGCGTTGGACCGAGGCGTCGCGCAGATGAAGCTTCTGGAGTCAGATGGTCAGCTCATCAAGGTCTTGAATCGAGACGAAGTTGTGTCGCTCGACCCGTCGCTCGCGTCAGCGAAAGATGACATTGTCGGCGCGATTTTCTGCCCAACAGACGAAACTGGCGACCCGGCCAAGTTCACCCGGGCGCTGGCTGAAATCATTGTCTCGCGAGGCGCCACCGTTCTGAACAATACGAACATCCAGGCGCTTGAAGTAGCGGGAGGGCAGATTAGCGGAGTGCGCACCGACAAAGGCGTTCTGAGGGGGGATGCGTATGTACTTGCCCTCGGCAGTTACAGTCCCATTCTGGCTCGGAAGATTGGAATCAATTTGCCCATCTACCCTGTGAAGGGCTATTCGCTCACCATCCCAATCGAAGGGCATATGCAACCGCCCAACGTGGCGGTCGTCGACGAGCACAACCTTGTAGCCATCTCACGATTCGGCGACAGAATTCGCGTCACTGCGACAGCCGAATTCGCCGGGTATAACACGACGCACAAGCCGTCGGACTTTGAGTTCATGAAGCGTGTCACGCAAGAGCTCTACCCCGATGGTGGCAGTTACGACCGGGCGGAAATGTGGGCGGGCCTGCGTCCGATGACTCCGAATAACCTCCCGTTCTTCGGACGAAGGAAGTATGGAAACCTCTACCTGAATACAGGTCATGGCCACATCGGCTGGACAATGTCTCACGGTTCAGCACGGGTAACCGCTGACCTGATTGCGGGGCGTACCCCGGACATCCCCATGGACGGTCTGGTCCCGTGAGCATCGACTCATCCGGGTGCTTGGAGCGCTGGTTCAATGACAGGGCGCGAGTGCCCGTTTGTAGACGGGAGCCGTCTCGCGACCCGGCTGGCCGCTCGACCTGCAGCACGCCCCGGGCACAAGGCAGGAGCCGCCTTTGCCAGTTGACCTTAGGGGGCGAACTCTTCCGAACGGGTTCGAATAGTCACAGGCGCAAGCGGTCTGGCGAGATTGCGCCCACGGCTTGATAGTGGGGCGGGTGTCGGTTGCAGACGAATGTCAACGGTTCGGTATCGACAGGCCCCCGGTGCTTGATAGTGTCAGCGGTTAGGTCATCAACCGCGCATGCAGCGCGAGAAGCAAAACTCCCGCACTATACCGATGTCGAAAGTGTAGAGTTCAAGACGCCGTCAACGAGCGCTTAGCCTATTAGATACTTCGACCGGTCCTTGGCACCAGCCAACCACCCCGGCGCACGCCCGCGTCCGCTCCAAGTCATACCGGTCTTGGGGTCCAGATAGAGCGCCGGCTGCGGACCCTTCCGCTGGCCCTTGCCCGCAGTCGCACCAACCGTCTTCGGCGCCGCCGTCTTGACCGCACCCTTTGCCTTGCTCACAACACCTACACCCGCCGCGACCGCCGCTTCCGCACCACCTGCAATCAAAAATTTGCTTCGGTCTTTGACTTTAACAATCCGCGTCGGCGCCCACGCCCGCTCCAAGTCGCGCCCGTTTTGGAGTGCTGGTACTTCGGCGTAGCTTTGGTCTTTGTGACATCGGCAACTTTCGTCTTGCCGGCGGCGGCACCGACATTCGGTCCTTTCGCCTCCCGCGTTGCCCTCGCTTTGGCGTCGATGTCTGCTGTCGTCAAACCGTGCGTGAGTATCAGCTCGCGAATCTGGTCCACAACGGCGTGGACCTTCTTCGCTGCTAGAGCTTCGGCTTGCGCCTGAAGCTTCTTCATCTTTACGTTAGTCTGTTCTAGTGTTGTCATATGGTCCCCTGTATGGGTGATGAATGTCCGCACTATGCAAGAGGCATCGTGGCATGCGCATAACTCTCGTGAGCGAGAGCCGACTTATCTCAATGACGACCATCAGCCGTGATTGCTCCCATCGCTTGCAAGCTTGCAATTCGTGCATGGATGGCTTCGAACGTCACCACGAGTGATTCCTTTTGCTTACAATGCGCGAACTATGCCATCGACCACAACGGAGGTCGATAGTGAAGCCAGTCGGAATTGAGCCGAATAAAGAAAGAGCGCTTGTGAACACAATCGGACATTTTGTTCGATGCACGAAAGTCGACCGCCGACCATACTTTACGGCTTTTCAATGTAAGTAACGACGTCCGCGCCCAAAGACTCCGAGTGACTTGATATCTACAAGGAGGACTGTCCAAATGTCGCCTACACTTTTACCGCCCACGTTTTGCTGGACTAAGATGGGCACGGAATCGGGCGAAGAACTCGCAGCCATCGTGACGCGCAAGGAGTGGGAGCGACAGCTTGGTCAGGGGACGTTCTTCTGGGGCATTGGCCAGTCCCTTGGTAGCTTGCCCGAGGTGGTTGCAGAAAAAATGGGGCACCTGCCCGCGATTTTCTCTCCGATGTCCAGCCGCCCACGGGCAATTGACGTAACACCAGGAGAAATTGCTCTATGGACCGCAAGTGCCGCCGCTGATGGCACTATCACGCGGCTACCCGTGCACGCCCTCGTCACAAGTCGTGCGACCTTGCCGTCAGGAAAGAGGAAGCTGAATCACTATGCTCTGGCCTGCAAGGCTGACGCGCCCCTCACCGTGCGTCTGGGCACAAGAGTGTATCCGGAATCCCTCACCAACTACGGCACCGGAAGAAAACTCGGTGGCTCACAGGTCACTGCGATAGTGGACCGCACGGAAACAGGAAATACATCGGCAAGCACCGGCTACCCAGTCGCTTTCGTAGTTGAGCTGGCCGCACCCTACCAGCTCAAGCTGGCCGAGCCTCGTATCCTGTCCGCAGAAGAGTCGACACAAATTGACAACGTGTCCCGGACCGGTGACCTGGCGGCGTGGAAAGCACTCGTCGAAGAACTCCGGGCTCGGTCGACCCGTCCTTGATGGCAGAAGATTAGGGGAGGTCCGGCCGGACCTTCTGTGTGCCGTCCCCCGGCGAACGCCTAAAGTTATCCCCACATTTTGTTGGCAAGGCGGTGGGCAACTTGCTGACGCGCGGCGTAACAACCTGATGCCAAAGCAGAAAGCGCCATTGCCCCAATCACAGCACAATTCGCTCAACCAGTTCGCGACATCCTCATTCCTGTCGCGCCGAAAATGCTGAGCGCTTCGGCGTAGTGGGCGCAAGCAGAGCCGCGACGGAGAAATCAAGAGAACCTTGCTCGGGCAGAGCGGGCAGTCATCGACTTACCTGCAGCGACGGGGCACGGCCCTGTCTTGGGCGTCGGGTGGCAGTAGCGGTGAGGTATCATCGCCCGCATCACTCACCACAGGACGCCCAAATCTGATGTCCGTAGATTCCAGCTGGTTTAGCCAGATTGAACACGAATGGGCACAACTTCGCCAAGGCGACCCGTCACTCGACGTGGAACGATTCTTCCGCCACGTTGTGTCGGCGACCAAGGTTGGCTTTCTTTCCCTTGAATCTATTACGGCCATTGCGAATGGCCTGCTCACAAGCCCGCTGTCGGGCGCACCTTATCTCGGCCGGCGGCTGCTTGACCGGGTTGGCCCTGACCGGCACCCTTCCCTTCGGGTCGCGCTTGCACTGTCTCTTGTGACTGAGACTGGTGGGCCTGCGGATTATGAGGGCGGCCACGTCATTCTGGGTGACGTGCTGAAGGACGATACGGCGAGCGAGCCGCTGCGCGGCATGGCGGCAGCAGCTCTCGCGGACAGTGCGCGGCTTGGTCGCGGCATGGACGTCGACCTCGATATGGCCAAAGACATGTATTCCACGGCACTGGAGCTTGGACACCGGTCGGCCGCGTACAACCTTGGGTTGTACTGGGAGGGGCACTGGGACAGAAGTGCGCCCGGCGACGTCGTCCCCGACAGCTCAAAGGCGGCACATGCCTACAAGCGCGGTGGTTCGAACGCAAAATGCGCCGCCCGACTGGAAGCAATGCGGGCCCGTTCGCGGTAGACCCCATTAATCGCGCGTCCCGACGCAACGAAAAGCGACCTCTGTGCCCTGGCTTACGCGGTCGCTTGAGCAGTCACAGCTTCTGGCGCGGTTGCGACAGGCAACTTCGTAACCGCCTTTTTGGCGACAACCGATTTCTGCGCCGCGGCCTTCTTCGCTACCGCCGTCTTTGTCGTGGCCTTCTTCGCGACGGCTTTCGGCTTGCTCGCAGCGCCCGCCGCCGCCCCACCATGAATCAGAAACTTCGTCCGGTCCTTGGCACCAGCCAGCCACGCGGGCGCCGGCCCGCGACCGCTCCATGTCGCTCCGGATTTTGGGTCAAGATAAAGCGCCGGCTGCGGCCCTTTCCGCCGCCCCTTGCCATCAGTCGCACCGACCGTCTTCGGCGCCGCCTTCTTGACCGCAGTCTTCACTCTACTCACAGCACCCGCGGTCGCCGCAACGGTCCCTTCCTTACCACCTGCAATCAGAAATTTGCTTCGGTCTTTGGCTTCAGCAATCCACGCCGGCGCCCGTCCACGCCCACTCCACGTCGCGCCACTCTTTGGGTCACGATAAAGCGCAGGCTGCGGACCGCGGACGTAACTGCCAGCAGCCTTCGCTTTGCTCGCAGAAGCCGGCTTCGCCGTCGCCGTGCCTCCGTCAACCAAAAATTTATCTCGGTTTTTCGCGGCCGCAATCCAGCTCGGCGCCCGGCCGTGTCCAGTCCATGTCGCGCCACTCTTAGGGTCGCGATACTTGACCGCAGCAGCACTCTTATTGCTGACAGTCTTCGCTCCGACCTTCTTCGCGCGCTGCTTGCCGCCAACTTGCCCATCGATGTCCGCAGCCGTCAGGCCGTGTTCTGCCATCAACTTGCGAATTTTCTCGATAACGCCCGATGACTGTTTCGCAATCAGAGCCTCGGCTTGCTGCTCAAGCTTTTTAATTTTTGCCTGCATAGATTCCAGAGTTGTCATTTTTTCTCTCCCTTTGAGATGTCCGCACTATGCCATGCGTATCGGCCGTCCGCTAGCTGTTGTCGATTATGTCTTGAGGAGCATTGGCGGAAGGTTCAAATAGCAGAACTGTCTTCAAGGGTCGACGCACGCAACGTCCCCAACTGGACGAGATAGTTTCGCAGGCGCTATGACTTGTGATGCATCCAAGTCGATGCTTTGCACGGCGCATTCCAGTCGTAGAAATCGCCATTCACGTTTGTCGCTCAAGGACCGCTACGTTGATGCCGTAATTCAACGCTAGCCGGTCGCTCAGTCCGGTAGAAAACAGCAATCGAAATCGAGGACTCTGATGGCAACGATTAACGGATACATCCCGCAGGTCACACCACTGATGTTTGAAACTGAGGAAGGTCAACGGATGGCGAGCGGGTGCATCGAATACGGCGGCTGGGACTACAAGAACAAATCTCTGTTGCCAATCAAGCTTGTGGAATTGCTGGCGAGGCCCCATAACCCGGGTCTGTCATGGGTGATGGACAGCCTCGCTGCCGCAGCTGAAGCCGGTCGACTGGATGCAGACAAATACATCGAGCAGATTTTTGCAGGCAAGGAAGATGTGCGCGCTTTCCGCCATGTCTTGCGAGAAGCTGGCGGCGACCGGTGGCTCACAGACCGTCACCATAATGCTCTTCGGAAGCTAGGCAATGCCGAATGCGACGTGACCGCCTACGTCGGAATTACAGCGCTGTTTGACCCTGCTGAGTAAACTCGAGGTGTGCATGCAGGGTTGCCGGAGGGTGACCCTGCGCTCAAGCCATAGGAAAATAAACATCCTTTAGCAAACACCAATCATCTTAAGCGCTCGCATGCATCATTGCCGATTCCGGCACCCGACGCTGGACTCGCGCGAGTGGTTTACCCCTCTTGCCCCTGCGTCAAACCCTGTCGCGTAGCCGTTTTCGTGAGTGCAGCCTCCTCTGGAGGGCTACAGGTCGCCGTTTTTGCGTTCCTTCTGCACAAAACCCCTTGTTTTAGGGCCTCGCCCGTTGCGGATTCAAATGCGAATTGCTACGCTAGCGCCAGCCTGAGGATTTGGACCTTTGCGCATTGTCGGTGACTACGCAAAGGCAAGGGCCCCGGGCCAACCTTTGACCAATGACGAGGAATCTATGGCAACGAAAGCTGCAGCAAAGCCGGCTCCGAAGAAGGTGACGACCCCGGTCGAGAAAAAGGCGAAGGCGCCGACGGTAAAGAAGGCGGCGACTCCTGCCACCAAGAAGGCGGTCGCTGCCACGCCGCTGAAGCCCATCAAGGATTCGTTCACGAAGGCTTCGCTCGCCATCCACCTTGCCGAGCGCGCAGGTCTCGAGCCGAAAGCCGCGAAGGCTTTGATGGTCGCACTGGAAGAAACGGTGCTCGCGTCGGTCCACAAGAAGGGCGCGAAGGAGTTCACGCTGCCGGGTCTGCTCAAGGTTGTTGCTCAGGACATGCCGGCAAAGAAGAAGCGCTTCGGCAAGGACCCGTTCACGGGCGAGGAAAAATGGTTTGCCGCAAAACCCGCTTCAGTGCGTTTGAAAGTGCGTCCGCTGAAGAAGCTGAAGGACGCAGCTCTCTAAACCGAGCCGCTTGAATGCGAGCCCCTCGCGACGCAAGTCCGAGGGGCTTTTTTGCTTTTATGCCTGGCGCGCGCGGGCCTTCATGTAATCTGGCCACTCAAGGTGAACCGGGCGACACAGCCGAGTATCAGGGTGCGCTCAATGTGTGAAGGCGACCGAGATTGTTGCGTCATATAAGTCGTGCATTGCGGCCGCTGCGCGCGCGGCAAGGATGCCACTCCGAACGCTAGGATTCGAAATTACGGCCCTGGTTGACTTACGGCCATAGGTGTCTGGGCCCGGTCGAATCAATCCGGCTCAGACCTGAGTCAGGAGCCACTCGACCGCCCCTTCCGGCTAGTCTTGTGGCCACTGGTTTGCAAGCAGTTCTACCGCCGCTCCGGGCTCGAGTACGGCCGTATGCGGTGTCGCCATGCGGTCCGGCTCTTCTGCTGGGTGTGAGGCGTTTCGAACGCAGTGTTGGGCTTGGCCAGATTCCGCCCAGTGCCCGGTTATCGTCGCTGTCCGCCCACGGTACGTTCGAGCTGCTGGTGGTCGGCTAGGGGAAAGCGCTCCAAGAAGGGCATATACGACGCGGGCGGAACCGCGCGAAGCCCGCCGTCACGCAAGTGCAATGCCTCGCGGATGGCCGTTGCACCGGCTTCCCCGTATTCCCCGACAGCCATGCCCGAGACGGCGTATTGCCGAAGCGGTTCACACTCTTCGCGGTCGAGCACGCGCAGGAAGTTTGTCCACTGTTCCGGGTATACACCCGAGGGCGTTTCGTAGAGGGTCTTCAGGGTGCCGTCCGTGTCGACCGACATCAGAAACAGTTCTTTGAAGCTGTATTTCTCCGGCTCCATTGTATCGGGATACTGCGCGCCGTGGTGGCGACGATAGTTCAGAATGCTGTACGCGTTGTCGACGATGTCTTCGACGGCAAGGCCAGTGACGTGCTGAAGCTCACGCACCAGCGCGCGCGGCGTGTTCGGTATGGCCATCGGTGGCTCGAGCAGCCAGCCATCCCTCTGAAGGCCATCCGAGCACGCGCGTGCAAGCCCGTATTCCAGGTCGTGGGTGGCGGTTCGCGGACTCTGGCCGGGCACAGGCCGCGCGAGCGCGCGATACACCTTCCCGTGAAGCGCAACTTCGTAAAAGACAACCTCGTTGCCGAGGCGCAGGGAAGACTGCCATGAGTGTCCGTGGAAAACAGTGCCCTGGGAGTGCGCCATGTACAGAGCATCCTTCTCCGCAATCAGGCCCGACTGAAGGCCGGTGTCCTTGCGGCGTTCCGGGTCGAGTACAGCTGTGTGCGGCGTCGCCTTGCGCTCCGGCTCCTCTGCCGCGCTGCGTTGGGTCTCGAGCACCGTGCTCATCTTTCACTGCCCTTTTCGAAATCGGTCACATTCTCTTCCGTCATTGAAATCTGGCCGCGCATGGTCGCCCCTTGCAATGCTCTCACGGTTCACCCTATCGGGTTTTCTGGCAATTGAGCTCCGTTACCTTGTCGCTTCTGCGACAGGGAGCTTTTCCTTGCTGGAGTACCGCGTCGAATTTGGTAAAACATTGCCAGTGTCGCGCCCGTCCTGTTCGAGAATAGTGGCAGTGCCGGCAACGCCCCGTCAATCAACCAGGAAAACAAGCCTAGGCGTGACACTGAAACGCTGTGCCCTCGGAGGCTGCCTTCGTCATACTGCCCAATAGGGGCACAGCTCCCATTCGCTGCGGATGCGTCTCGAGCAGTCGGCTTTTTTTGCAAAGGTCCTCTTTGCGACGACCTTCTGAACCGTCGTTTCCCCGATGGCGGACGTAGGAATAGTCACAGTCAGCGCAGCGACCGCTCAACCTATCAAAAACTTATTACGGTCCTTCACTGATGCCAGCCACCCCGGCGCCCGTCCACGCCCGCTCCAAGTCGCACCGGACTTCGGGTCTTGGTAAAGCGCCGGTTGCGGTCCTTTCCGCCGCCCCTTGCCCGCAGTTGCGCCGACTGACTTCGACGTCGTCTTCTTGACCGCACCCTTTGCCTTGCTCACAACACCTGCCCTCGCCGCGACCGCCGCTTCAGTGCCGCCTGCAATCAGGAATTTATTCCGGTTTTTTCAAATCCTTCGCAAGCTCGCTCTGCCCTTCAACATTTGCGGCGCGAAGACCCTCATCCGTGGCTACGTGTCGGGCACCGCCAAGCCCGAGAATCCTCTCAAACCAGACCCGCCCTGTTTGACATGCCGATATCCGAGAGCCTTCAGGCTCTGGACCATCGCCTTCATCGAAGCCGGCTCCGGAATGTCTTGTGGGCGGCAGAGGAGCCAATACTGATGTAATCGGCTGCTTGTCGTGAATCTTACGTTTGACTCTTCAAGCGAGCGAGCCCAATTGCAAAAATAGTCGATGGATGCGACGACCGTATGCTCAGTATCGCAGGCCGTCGCTGCTGCGCTGGCCCCTCTCTCGAATGAAATTTTCGGGCCGGCAACATGTTGAATAGCTGCCACGGCTTCGCCGACATCGCACCGAAAGAACTCTCTCTCCACCTGACACCAGGATAGTCGTCTGTGGACGGTTGTCTCGAAGCGCGTGTGGTCGAACGTCAACGCCTCGTACGCGACATCGAACTTTCCGATTACTCCGGTCGTTGAAAGCTGTGCGGCGCGGACCTTGGGTAGGAGCTGCGTGCGCCCCACTTTTACGACACCAGGAAAGGCAGGGTTGTGCATCACGTACAGCCATCCTTCATCGTCTCGCAGCATAGCCTCAGGCTTCATCGCGGCGCCCCCTTTCAGATATCGGAACGATAGTGACTGTATGGCGCGCGGAGTATCCGGAATTTCATGCGTTTGCAGCGCCGGTCCTTATTGGCATCATGAGACTAGATGCGAGTCGACTGTCAAGGTGTCCTAGGACACCTTGACAGTGGCTGAGGCTGAAATTTTCGGACCGCAGGGGGCGTCCTATCGACCACGGCTCTTTGACCCGTACGACCGAAATCGAATCGCCATGGCGGCAAGCTTCAGCGTAGCTGTGCAGAGGTTCAGCCGGTTTCCTAGGATGACGGTAAAAAAGGCGTAATATTTCGGCCGAACCTAGCGAATGCACAAAAAAGAGATTTCCACGCAATTCGCATTTGCAAGAAGAGAATAAACTCCTTGCGAAAGAATCAGAGGTAATAGCGCAGTCAATATCATGGTTCAACCTGGATGACGTCGCCCACAGTAATGGCGCTTCGGTTGAACCCAGTACGAATAATGAGGAACGGGGTGATGACGCAGGGACAGGCAGACGACGCTGAGGATTTGACGACCGACACCGACGTGAAGCTACCGAGCGTTCAGGTTATTGCCGACCTGACGATAGGGTATGCGGCGATTCAGAACAACGTTCCGGTCATCCGTGAAATTTTGGTCACGAACGATGGGGAGTCGACACTCTCCGATGTCGAACTGCTCGTCAAATGTGTGCCGGCTTTTGCTGAGAGCGCACGTTTCCGTTTCGAGGCATTGGCGCCTGGCGAGAGCCGCCGTCTGGCACCTGTCGACCTGCGTCCTGACCACCAGTATTTCAGCCAGCTCGATGAGTCTGAGCGTGCCGTTATCACGGCATCGTTGCGTGTTCAGGAAACTGAACTCGTAACGGCAACGCACAACATTGATGTTCTAGCCTACGACCAGTGGGCCGGCGCGCGGTCTTTACCCGAACTGCTGGCCGCGTTTTGCATGCCGAACTCGCGGGTCGTAGACAAGCTTCTCGCTCGAGCCTCCGGGTTGCTGCGCCAGACGTCGACCGACCTGTCCATGGACGGATATCAGTCCAAGAATCGCGAGAAGGTCTGGAAGCAGGCATCGGCTATCTACAGCACGATAGTTGCCGAGGACATCCAATACTCCAATCCGCCTGCATCGTTCGGAAATGACGGCCAGAAAATCCGGACGCCAGAACGCATCCTGGATGGCAAGCTTGCGACCTGCCTGGACCTCGCCATGCTGTTCGCGTCTTGCCTGGAGCAGGCCGGTCTGCACCCTGTTGTGTTGTTCAAGGAAGGCCATGCCTGGGTTGGCGTTTGGCTGATAGAGACCAGCTTTCCGACTGCATTGGTGGACGATGTTCAGGCAGTTCGTAAGCGGGTGAAATCCGGCGAGTTCATGGTCTTCGAGACCACCGGCGTGGCGGGCGGTCAGAAACCGTCCCTTCGCTGGGCCTGCACTCGCGGCGAGGAACACCTGAACGACGAAGCCGGGTTCGCGTATGCCGTAGATGTCCGGCGCGCACGCGAAGTCCAGATTCGCCCACTCCCATCCCGTTCGTCGCAGGTCGATGAGCAGACTGTCCCGATTGCCAAGGCCGAAACACCCATCATCGAGGACGTGCCGCAGTTGCCGCCGCTGGACCCGGTCGTCATACCGCTGCGTGACGATGTAACACCTGAAACACCAGAAGGACGCCTGGCGAAATGGAAGAGCAAGCTGCTCGACTTGACGCTCCGAAACAAGCTCCTAAATTTCAAGCCGACCAAATCCACGCTGCGCGTCATTTGCCCTGACCCGGGTGCGCTGGAAGACCGGCTTGCGGATGGAAACGAATTCCGCGTCCGTGCGAAGCCGAAGATGATGTCCGGCTCGGATGGTCGCGATGCCAATGTGTACGCCGGCCGAAACGGTACGGCGGCAATGGATGACTTGGCGACCGACGCGCTTGGCCGGAACGAAATCGTCACGGACATCGAGGAGGAAGCTCTGGAAGGCAGGCTTCTCGAGATATTCCGAGCGGCCAGCACGGGAATGGAGGAAGGCGGCGCCAATACGCTGTTTCTGGCTTTTGGGATGCTGGAATGGCGGGAGAGCAAGGATGCCGAATCCAGCCATCTGGCTCCGATTCTGCTTATCCCCGTTACGCTGTCCCGCCAGTCCGTCCGGAGTGGTTTCCGCCTGGTTCGTCACGATGACGACGCACTCGTGAACCCGACGCTGCTGCAAAAGCTGCAGCAGGATTTCAGCCTGAAGCCGCCGTCGTTCGACGTTTTGCCAACCGATGACCGTGGCATCGACGTCAACCGGATTCTGCAGACCTTCCGGCTGCATGTCGGCGAACTGAAGGGATGGGAAGTCAAGGAGCAGGTCCATCTGGGTATCTTCTCGTTCACGAAGTACCTGATGTGGAAGGACCTCCAGGACCGTCAGAAGCAGCTCCAGGAAAACAGTGTTGTTGCCCATCTGATTAACAATCCCGGTAAGGCGTTTGCTGACAGCGCGACGGGCTTCGAGCCCGGCACCCTGGACGAGAAGTTCCGGCCTCAAGACCTGTTCACGCCGTTGCTGTCGGACTCGTCACAGTTGCGTGCCGTTTGCGTCGCCGCTGAAGGCAAGAATCTTGTCATCGAAGGCCCACCTGGGACGGGTAAGAGCCAGACTATCTCGAATCTGATTGCCCATATGTTGGCCACCGGGAAGACGGTGTTGTTCGTCTCGGAGAAGATGGCTGCGCTGGAGGTGGTGCATCGCCGGCTTAGCAGTCTTGGCTTGGGGCCATTTTGTCTCGAGCTGCATTCGTCCAAGGCAAAGAAAGCGGATGTCCTGAAACAGCTAGGCGTCGCACTTGATGCCGCCGGTGCACGCACGGTGAAGGACTGGGAGCGAGAGTCCGAACGACTCCTGACGCTCCGCACTGACCTCAATGGGGTCGCGCGTGCGCTGCATCGCACCTATCCAAATGACCTGACCGTTTACGAGGCCATCGGAACCAGCCTGCAGCATGCGGAAATGCGGCCTGGCGCGATGCCGTGGGCCGATGCAGATGTACATAACCGCGCTCAGCTCGAGGCACTGCGTGAGACATCCCGCCAGATGGGCGCTCTGGCCGGCCAGTTAACCGGTTTGCAGAACCATCCTCTGGCAGTCGTCCACAAAGCCGAATGGATGCCGTCCTGGCAGCAAGAGTTTCTCGACGCGGTTTCGGCGTTTGAAGCCCAAATCAAGAAGCTGGATGAGGCTGCATCGAACCTGCTGAATCAGCTGGGCCTTCCCAAAGTTGCTTTCTCCCTGAATGGGCTAGGCAAATTCGATGTACTGGCCGACGTGCTTTCCGCCGCGCCCACTGTTCCAGTCGAGGTTGCCCGGTCGGCGCATGACGAGTCCGCTCGCAACCGGCTTGCCAACCTCCGGCAGCATGGCCTGGCGCGCAATCAGGCATGGGAGCCTCTGAGCAAACACTACGTGGACGACATCGCCACCCTCAATGCGTCCGAGCTGAAGCTGCAGTGGGCGGCGGCAACCAATACCTGGTGGCCGAAGAGCCTGTTTGCCCAGCGCGCGGCTACCGGACGATTGCGCCTGTATCGACAGGACCAGCGTCGCCCACAAGGTGGGGATGTTCCGGCCGTCATTACGGCATTGACCGCCGTCAATGCCGAGGACAAGGTCATCGCGTCTATGTCTCATGATGCGTCGCAACTGTTGCATGAAACGTTCGCTGCGTCGAAGACGGACTGGAACACAGTCGAGTCGGTCGAGCGGTGGGCGACGTCATTCGCGGACGCGGTAACGGCAATCGCGGGCAACGACATCGAGTTGGCCCAGACGCTCCGCGCAAAGCTGCAGCCATTTGTTTCCGACAACCGGAGCCTCCTGAAGGCAGACATGCCTCTTGGCTCGAGTTTGTTGTCGTACCGCGATTGCTATCGGGACGTCATGACTCAACTCCGGCGAGTCATTGAGCTTGGACACTGTCAGGCTGACCTCGGACTTGACCCGACTGCCGCCAGCGTGATTCCTCGGCTGTTGAGCTTGCTTCAAGGATGGCAATCTGCTTCGCGGCAGTTGCAGCCGTGGTGCCTGTGGCGGAAATCCCGCGGCAATGCAATCAGCAGCGGGTTGCAGGGTATTGTGGATGCACTGGAGGCTGGCGAGGCGCCATTGTCCACTGTGGCGACGTTCTTTGAATACAGCTACCAGAGCTGGTGGCTGCGGAAAGCGATTGACCGGCAACCGGTGCTCTGCAACTTCTCGAGTGCCGAGCATGACCGCAAGATTGCTGAGTTCAAGGAGGCTGACGAGCGGTTTCAGAAGCTGACCCAGCAATATATTGCGGCCAGACTGGCGGGCCAGATTCCGGCAAGCGTCGAGATTGTGCCTGGTGCTGATTCTGAACTGGGGAAGCTACGCCGCGAATTGCAGAAGCAGCGCAAGCACATGCCGATTCGGCAACTGGTGCAAAACCTTCCGAGCCTGATGAACCGGCTGAAGCCATGCCTTCTGATGTCGCCTTTGTCGGTCGCCCAGTATCTGGACGCATCGCACGCCCAGTTCGATGTGGTCATCTTCGACGAGGCTTCCCAGATTCCGGTGTGGGATGCCGTCGGCGCCATTGCGCGCGGCAAGCAACTCGTCTGCGTTGGCGACCCGAAGCAACTGCCGCCGACAAGCTTCTTCTCCCGGTCAGATGACTCGGACGATGGAGCCGACAGCGACGACGTTCAGGACCTGGAGAGCATCCTGGACGAGTGTCTCAGTATTGGCCTGCCTGAACTGCGGTTGAACTGGCACTACCGAAGCAAGCACGAAGGGCTGATTACCTTCAGCAATGTCACGTACTACGACAACGAGTTGGTCACGTTCCCGTCACCGGTGACAAACGACCAGAGCGTGTGCTTTGAACGCGTACAGGGTGTCTACGACCGCGGCGGCTCGCGAACCAATCGGGCGGAAGCCGATGCCATCGTCAAGGCGATTGAGCGGCATTATCTGGACTCAGCGAAGCGGCATCTGACGCTCGGCGTAGTGACCTTCAATCAGGCGCAACAAAGCCTGATTGAGCGGATGCTGGATGAACGCCGGCGGGTATCTCAGCAACTGGACCAGGCTATTGCGCAGGCGGCGCAGGAGCCCTTGTTCATCAAGAACCTGGAAAACGTCCAGGGTGATGAGCGAGACATCATCTTCTTCTCCATCACCTATGGCCCAGATGCGTCAGGCAAGGTCAGTCTCAACTTCGGGCCGTTGAATCTGGAGGGCGGCCATCGGCGTCTCAATGTGGCCGTATCGCGAGCCCGTGTCGGCGTCGTGATTTTCAGCACGCTGCTGCCCGAGCAGATTGACCTGTCGCGCGTCAGGGCCGCCGGCGTGCGAGACCTGAAGAACTATCTGGAGTTTGCTATTCGCGGCCCGCGGGCCTTGGTTGAGCAAAGTATGCCGACCGGACGGGAGCCCGATAGCCCATTCGAGCGGCAGGTGATTTCCGCCCTCCGCGAGAAGTGCTGGACGGTCCACCCGCAGGTTGGTGTGTCCGGGTACCGAATTGACATTGGCGTGGTCGACCCGCGTGCGCCAGGCCGCTATTTGCTGGGTGTCGAATGCGATGGTGCCATGTATCACTCCGGCGCGACGGCGCGCGACCGTGACCGGCTCCGCCAGCATGTTCTTGAGGGGTTGGGTTGGGAGCTGTACCGCATTTGGTCTACCGACTGGTGGCTGAATCCGGAAGAGCCAATGCGAAAGCTTGTGGCCAGACTGGAAGAATTGGTCGCGACGGTGTCCACTGAGGACGAACCAGTTGTTGAGCTGCCAGAAGAGGTTGCGCATGAGGAAAATGTGCACGCCTTGTATGCCAGGGGCGAATCGGCCGTGGAGCCGGTTGCTCCTGTCACGCAGCTTCCCGAATACGAACTGACCAGCTTGGACAAAGGCAATCCGGACCTCTTCTACGAGGGCGGCTCGATGTCGACCTTGGCTGGTCAGCTACTCCAGGTAATTGAAACGGAAGGGCCAGTATCGCAGGCGGTGATATTCAAGCGTGTAACGCGGGCCTGGGGGCTGTCCAGGGTCGGTAGCCGCATCGAGGCTCATTTGAGTGCACTGGTGCCTAGGCAGGTGGTCCGGACGACGGGCAACGGCATCACTTTCTATTGGCCGGAGCATGCCAATCCGAGCACTTGGGAGGGTATCCGGGTGCCAGGAAGCGACCCCGAAACGCGCCGCGGTATCGACGAGATTAGCCTCGAAGAACTGGGTAATGCGGCCGTGTACATCCTGATGCAGCAAGGCGGCACGTCGCAAGATGGACTGGCAAAAGCGGTTTGCCGACTGCTGGGTGTGGCCCGGACAACTGCCGAGGCCGGAGCACGGATTTCTCGGGCGCTGACCCATGGACGAGTTCAGACGGTAGTGGTTGTCGAGGATGGTTCAGTTCGTTTAACGAAATGAACCTTGAATGAATGAATGAATGAATGAAGCGAGCGGTTGGGCCGGATATCTCACTCCCCAAGACGAGGATGGACAGCCTGACAAAGCTTGTTTGGTAGTTCCAGTTGCGACAGCCTTGCCGTCGTTCGATGTGGATGCGCCGTCCGCCGCTCTCCTCGTCAGCTTGAGGCCATCATTTAACACCTTGCCTACAATTACAGACACGCTTGATGACCATGGCGCATGTATTCGAACCCACATCGTGGGGTTTGCTGTTCACAGGGTCACGCAAGTGGAGTCTGAGTTTTGACGTTGACCAGCTCGAACTTCAGTTGACCTTTGACGGGAAGCGCTACAAGACAGTGGTCGACGGCAGCGATGAGCCCGTCCTGGTTCACCCCGGCGTTTTTTGGTCAGCGCTCACGCTGCGGATGGACGGTCTGACGCCAAGTCGGGTCGATGGCTTGCCCAGGGGGCGGGCGCGCGCGCTACAGAAGGCAATCGCTGACAGCAAAGCGGCCTCCAAACTCGCCAAGGAGCGTGCGGCCCGCCAGCAGGCCTTCAATGCGGCGTACGCCCAGATAAGCGCATGGGTCTCCGATGTGATACGGCGTGGCGATGCCATGCGCGATAGGATGGGCTGGGTGCCATTCGAAGACCAAATGGAGATGCTGCAATCGCGGCCCAAGCTGGCGCTTAGCGACGATGCACTCCTAAGGCACGTGCGTGACCCTGCCAATCGGGCTTCGCTCCCTGACGAGCCGAAGAAACTTGAGACCATATTGAACTTTCGGGAGCAGCAGTGGCTGTCGTTCTGTCGCATCTGCAACTTCGGCAGCGTACACGACGAAAAAAAGTGGCCGCGTGAGCTCTTCGACCAGGTCGAAAGTAAGCCCCTCACTCCGGACCAGATTCGCGCGGTGATGTGCTTCGAAAACAGGATGCTCGTGGTCGCATCGGCTGGGTCCGGCAAGACGTCCACTATGGTGGCAAAGGCAGTGTACGCAGTACATCGCCAGATTGTGAGTCCGGACCGAATACTGCTTCTTGCCTTCAATGCGAAAGCCGCTGAAGAACTTGGGGCCCGGAGCGAGACAGCGTTCAAGCGTGTGGGTCGACCTGACGTCAAGGTGGAAGCCCGGACGTTCCATAGTCTGGGTCTCAGCATCATCGGCAACGCCACGGGACGAAAGCCAAGCGTGCCAGACTGGGCCGTGGACGCGGCCGCCGGCCTGCGCAAGCTTGAAGCAATTGTCGATGACCTGAAGGACCGCTCTACCGAATTCCGTACAAGGTGGGACCTCTTCCGTGTGGTCTTTGGCCGTGACTTACCCGAGTTTGGTAGCACATCGGCCTCCGACGGCTGGGACCGCGACGGCAACGGTTACGTGCGGACGAATCGCGGCGAGCGTGTGCGAAGCCACGAAGAACGGCTGATTTGCGACTGGTTGTTTTACAACGGCGTCAATTACGAGTATGAGCGGCAATATGAATTCGATACGGCGACCGCCGAGCATCGTCAATATTTCCCTGACTTTTACTACCCGGACATCGGCCTCTACCACGAGCACTTTGCGCTCAACGCCGCCGGCGAACCGCCGCCGGAGTTCATCGGCTACCTCGATGGCGTCGTGTGGAAGCGCGCCGAACATAAGCGGCGCGGTACGAAGCTGATTGAGACGACCTCACACCAACTGCGAACAAGGTCTCTGGACGACGTCTTGGGCAAGCAGTTGACCGCACACGGCGTTCTGCTTGACCCCAACCCGGATAGGCACACACCGGAGCGCGGCTTTCCGCCCATGGAGAACGAGAAGCTTGTTGCGTTGGTGCGAATCTTCATTACGCACATGAAGAGCAACTGCTTGACCATCGATGCCATGCTGCAACGCCTGGACGCTGATAACCGCGACGCTTTCATCCAGCGACACAAGATGTTTCTCGAAATCGTAGGCCCCGTTCTCAACGCGTGGGATGACGCCTTGGCTGTGGAGGGCGGCATCGACTTCGAGGACATGCTGAATCAGGCCGCAGCCCACTTGGAGGCTGGCCGTTACGAATCGCCGTTCGAGCTTGTTATGGCCGACGAGTTCCAGGATGCCTCACGTGCAAGGGCGCGTCTTTGCCGGGCACTCGTCAATCGCCGCGGTCGCTTCTTTTTTGCTGTCGGCGACGACTGGCAATCCATCAATCGATTCGCCGGCTCTGACATTTCGGTCATGACCGCCTTCGCAGACTGGTTTGGCCATTCTGAAGTGCTGAAGCTGGAGCAAACCTTCCGCTGCCCACAGGGACTTTGCGACGTTTCCAGCGAATTTATCAGCAAAAATCCGAACCAGCTAAAAAAGAAGGTGCGTTCAGCGACCCCGGCACTGGGCCCTGTACTGAGAGCGCTTCAGGTTGACAGCAAAGGGGAGTTGCAGGGCGCGATTGATGCGTACCTTGCACAGCTAAACCGCGACCTAATGGAAGGTAATTTGCCCCCGGGCAAAGACGGAAAGGTATCGGTATTCATTCTAGGTCGTTACAACGCGGACATCTCGTACATCCCGAGAAATTGGCAGGCGCGGTATGGCCGGCTCATCTCGCTTTCCTTCTTGAGCATGCACCGCTCGAAAGGCGCTGAGGCGGACTACGTTATTTTGCCGGCAATGCTTAGCCGCACCTTCCCAAGTACAAGAGCGGACGACCCCGTTCTGGCAATGGCGATGCCAGCGGGCGACACATATGCTCTGGGTGAGGAGCGGCGCCTCTTCTATGTCGCGTTGACACGCGCGCGGCGTTCCGTTGCCCTGTTCACCGTGAAGGGAGAGACTTCCTCGTTCCTGAATGAACTGGTCACAGACGGGGTGGTGAAAGTCGAGGCTTCCAGAGGCGAAGTGGTTGAGGAAGAGCGATGCCCCGCATGCGGAACTGGCGTTATCGTGCAGAGAACAGGACCATACGGGGTGTTCGAGGCGTGCTCATCATATCCTCGCTGCGAGTACAAGCCACGTCGTGGCGGTACTGCGGCCCAAACGCGTCGCGGCTCCGTATCGACCTCCTGAAATCCTGCGAGGCTGCACTGCGCAGTTTCGCGAGCTGACGAGTGAGCCGTTTCGACGCGCTAACGTCCAAGCTCATCCGGTTCCCGTCGGATTCTCCTTGCGTCCACGGACGGCGCCTACGGCCGCGCCTGCCACCAAGAGAACGATGGTCTTTGACTCGCGGTGGGCTTCGTAAGCGCACGGGAATGTGGCACCTGCCGGCGCGGATTCACCGGGCTGCGCTTGCCTATCCAATCGGATTGACGTTTTCAGCCGACTGCTGAAACGGTGAGACAAATGAACAGCCCGCCGCAGACTAAAACCGGCCGCTCGGGCGTCTCCCACCACGGTGGCGAGGACAATTGCCCAAGCCCCCATTGGCTTACGCATTAGTCGGGCAAGGTTACAGCCCAGAGCTTAATGAAATGGACCGGGTACAGCGCAATTGAGTTGACCGGTCATTCATGCCTATGATTGGAACGCGAAGCTCGTTACTTCGAGGCAGCGGTAGTCGGAGTTCCGGTGTAGTGCAAGTCTTCGATGCTCTTGGTCGCTTCGTCGGAGGACTCCAGCGTGGGGATGACGCGACCTACAAGTAGCCCCAGTCCAACGCTTGTTTTTACATATTTTGTCTCACCTGCGTCGAGCTTGAACGACAGCGTTTTCTCAGTTTCGGTTGTCGTCGACACGACGTACTGGCCGGCTGGCTCATCGACGAAGAAGAATCCCCCCGGCTGCGACTTTCCGACAGCTTGACCATTCAGATTGATAGTCGGCTGCATGGCCGCGCCGAACATCGAGCTTGAGCGATAGAAATAAATCCGTCCCTGCGCTTCCTTCAACGTCGGAATGGAAGAAGCAACGTCCTTATATTGCGGGCCACTCGCGCATCCAGACGCAACAACCGCTACAAACGCGCTGGTTGCCAAAGCTCGGAACAGGTTAGTCATTTATTTTCTCTAGTAGTATGGGTTGAGATGGCTTCAAAGGGGAGAAGTGAGATTCGCCAGCCAGATAGAACCCCACCAAGTTGTTCTCTTTAACGACAAGATAGGCTTCATGCACTTGGCGCCCTTCGATGGTAAATATTCCATCAACGGGACGGAGAACAAGCCCTTGCGGAACTTCACCAACCGGCCGCCACAGGGAACCTTCTTTCACTTGTCGCGAATATCCTGTCGTCAATTGGACCGTAATTGGCGCGGCAGCGCGGAAGCGCTCCTGTTGACGCGCTGCAGTGAATAACGACAACTCGGTGCTTTGGACCGATATGGCGGGCGCACAAGCGGAAAGGACTAAGACGGCAAGTGCCGAAGCCACAAAAGCATAGTTTTTGAACAAGGTGAGCGAGCCTCGGTGTCATCTCCAACCCACCTTATCGGCATGCTCCGACCGAACTTGAGAAAATCATGCCGTGTCGATGTCAATCCGATATCCGTCAGCGCTTCGGCTCGCTTAATGCGCCGATAGCAGGCTTACATAAAGGAAATCGATATTCTCGTAGGTCGAGGGGGACAACCAGGCGCGGCCGCCAGTGCCGCTGGCGACCGTGTAACCCCAAGTTATCACACGCTGTACGGTGCCCCTGTCACCCGAAACGCCAGCCAGCAGCCCGATTTCAGTGAGCTGCTGCTCTTTGACCAAGAGACGTTCTAGCCACCGCTCAAGATGGGGCTTCGCCGCGAGGGTGTCCGATTTGCTGCGATTACAAGCCGGATGAGCGAGGACGAAGTTGTGAACTAGGTCTCTTGGGTAAAGCGAGAAAGGAACGAAGTGGTCAACGTCTGCATCGACCAGCCCTTCTCCACAGTAGAAGCACCGAGGACCATCCAGTTTTCGCAGGTTAGCGCTGATGATGGCGAGCGACTGACGAGAAGATGAGAACAGGAAATCCTCGAGGTCGTCGGCGTTGCCGAGAATTGGGTGGTTCCGGCGGTTCGCCTTGATGTGCGCTACCCACCGGGTTCGAGCCATCTGCTCCACGAGGGTGTAGAACCGGCGTAGACAGTAGCTAACGCCCGGCTTCAAAGTAACGCCGCCTCTTAATGGCCGCTCATATAGGAACGGGTCCGTCACCCCGCCGAAATTTTGGAGATAGTTCAACGGCTGCGCCGATACTACGGCCGCAACCTTCGACAACAGAGGCGCGTAGCCAGGGAAGCTAGATGCCTGGAGCGCTGATGATGCTGAGGTGCTTGCTCGAAACTCCGCGATTGCGCTCAAAATCGCTGCCTGAACTCCAAGGTTCTGGACCAGGACGCCGGGTTGGCTGCCTGGCCGACCGGTTCCGTATGGAATCGCATGTTTCCAATAGAGGAAGATGAATCGCTCTGCAATTTGACGAGTGGTCAGCGTCAGTTGCGCGCCGTCGTCGGCTCCGTGCTCGACCGCCAATTCTGCGAACGAAATCAGAAGCGCGAACTTATACGTGGCTGTAAAGTCGCCCTCAGCGAACAGTCGTTGAAGCTTCGCGAGAAAAGCCAGTTGCGCTTCCGGGGATGGCGGCGGAGGGTTGAGACTCAATCTCGCTTGCTCCAATAGTCTGCCTTTGCCGGCAGTACCCATCGAATTCCACCGCGGGGGTCCGGCAAGTCGCCCTTGAACCGCGGTATCAGATGGATGTGCAAATGCGGCACAGTCTGCCCAGCAGCCGGGCCGTCGTTGATGCCCATGTTGAATCCGTCCGGCGCATAACAGCGGACCGCCGAAGCCTTCGCATCATCGAGGAGCGCGAAAAGACAGTCACGCTCGTCTTTAGTCACTTCGAAGAATGAGCCAACATGGCGCTTTGGTATAATGAGGCTATGCCCGGGTGAAACCGGGTAGCCATCAAGTATCCAGAAAGCGTGCTCGTTATTGCCGACGATACGAGAACGGGAAATTTCACAGAAAGGACAGGTCATTGACGTCGCCGGTGAATATCGGACTCACGCATTCGGCTTCGTCGTCGCGGACGTCGACGACACATCAGCCAATCGCTTGATTTCAGAACCCGCGTGCGCCCAGCGTCTGCGGCTGACCCTCGTCCCGCAGTCTGGCCAATCAAATCAACTCGACATCGCGTTCAAGCATTCTAGCAGTCGCGAATGAAGATGCTCTGAATGGAGCGCCGACGTCGTGAATCCGCTGAGGCTCTTCGCCGCTTCGGGCAACAGGTACTCCGAGAGGACCTGGCACGTCTCTCCAGACTCTTGAGCGCGGGGCACTCGAATATGCGCGGACGGGATAAAACAGTCTCAGAACCAACTAACACGAAGCTATCGCGCAAATCCCACTCGTCGATGCTGCACTTCCCGCGTCGGTTATCGAGGACACCTGCCTCTTCATGAGTCGCCATCGGATGGTCTAAGAATCATCGTGCAGCGAATGCAGGTGCCGAACTTTGTCAAACAGCCACTGAAATAGCGAATGACCTTTTTCCTGCTCGATTGAGGTCTGGGTCGTCAACTTACCCAGCGCGTCCTGCCGGTAGGCTAGTTGCTGACATAGCTGCTTTGCGACCTCCGGATGGTCTTTGAGGAACGCCGTCATGTCGTCCTTGCCTAGCTGATACAGCACGGAAGGCGTGAGCGTCGAAATCGACACGTGCATCGATAGCCCTGCTAGCAGGCCCGCCTCCCCGAATGACTCACCCGGGCCGACCCGGGCAATCTCACGGTCTTCTGCCGATTCGCTGAGCCTCACGGAAAGTACGCCCGAGTACACGATAGAAAGACTGTCTGGCACCGTGTCAGGCGCCAGTACCTGCTGATTCGCCTGGTACTCGTGCCGGGAAAGTCGTTCTGCAAGCCGTGTCACTTCATCGCCGGTCAGACTCTCAAACAGGCTGACACGGCTGAGCAGCGCCTCTTTGGCATCATGAGCGGCAAAGGCAGGCGCGGGCACACCAAGCGAGCGCAGCGTCACGCCTGAGGCGGCAAGATGCCGGTAGCAAAGGTCGAACAGTTCGTTGGATGTGGCGAGCTTCTTGTTCATGTCGTCGACGAACGCGACAACCTCATATTGCACCGTATTTAGTGTGGTGCGCCTCACGCGTGCATACGGAGATGGAACATCCAGAATGGCGTTGCAGCCCTTCAGAGCGCGGCCTAGAGCATCGAGCACCGTCTTCGGCCGCGCCTCGGGCTCAATCTCAAGGACGAGTGATAAGCCGTGTACATCTGCTGGCCTGCTGTTGTTGAAGATTTTCGCCTTCGATGCAACAGCGTTCGGCACGATAAGCGTATTCCCTTGACCAGTCAGCAGGTGCGTGGCCCGCCAGTTCATTTCGATTACTTTGCCCTCGACGTCGTCGATTATCACCCAGTCGCCGACCGAATATGGCTCGGTGGTGTTCAGCACTATGCCTGCGAATACGTCGCTGAGTGTGCTTTGGATTGCCAAACCCAGCACAATAGCGAGCGCACCTGATGTAGCGACGAGGCCACGCACAGGCAGTTCGAGCACGAAGCCGAGGGCGGCCACGATTGCGGCCAGAAATACCACGGCCCCGAACACGTCCGAGAATAGCCGTTGCCTTCGCCAGGCGCTTGGCAACAGCAGTGTGTCCAATGAGAGAGTGAGCAGACGAGCGCCCATCAACCACCAGATTATCTCGAGCACCTGCCCTAACCAGTGCAACCGGGCCGCGCTCTCGGGACTCGTTTGGGTGATTGGGCTTAGACCGGAGGAGAAAAGCACCCAGCTCAGCGCAGAAAAAAATGCCAGTCGGATGAAGAGCCGTACGAGCTCATTTGCAGGCATCCGGAAGCGCCATACGATGACGTCTAAAACGACGATACCGAATCCGAGAATTAACGGATATTCCACAGGCGCTCCTCCTTCCTATCAGGCGACTACAAGAGCATACACATCTGAACGCGTACACGTGGCAGTGCGTGAGCAGCCTGTCGACGGCACTTTTCGTGTCGAGCAACGGTCAGATGAATCCGAGACGGTTCCTCGCCGAAAGTGCAGACCGTCCTTCCGTCTCTCGGTATGCCGCACATGTCCGGAGGGTCGGCGAAGTTACGACCGCGCCATCGCGGAAATCCAGCAGGACGTTCACGCGTTGAACGTGAAAGGTGAAACGACCAAAAGGTTGCAGGCCGAGGCCGGAGAGGTCATGCTTGAAATAGTTCGACGCTATTTTGATGCGGCCGGAGACGTGTTCGAGGTGTCTGTCAGCGTCCATCCGGCGACGCGGTTCTCGGTCTCAATGAGATTGACGAGATAAATTTCATCAAAAGTTCGCAGCCGGAACGCAGGCACCTTTTCAGAGAAGAGGCAACGGATGACATCGATTTCATGTATCAGTCGGCGCCAGTTGTTGGCTAACGCCTTCCCAACAGCTGCGGTCGCAAACATCGCTGTCGGCGGAGTCCGCGCTCAACCTATGAAATACCTCGACCGGTCTTTGTCACCAGCCAACCACGTCGGCGCCCGCCCGCGCCCGCTCCAGGTCGCACCAGACGCGGAGTCACGATAAAGCGCCGACTGCGGCCCTTCTACTGCCCCTTCCCACTGGCCACGCCAGTCGTCGTCTTGGACGCCGTCGCGGATACAGTTTTCGACTCGCTCGCAGTATCTCCTTTTGTGAACAGCGATTTTCAATCGTCCGCTCCAGCCAATAAATTGCTTCTCTGCGGTTCCGGCCACAGCCCCCATAAGGCAACACAAACCGCCGGTCTGTTACCACCAAATCCGCGAGTCGACCAGTCGCTCCCGGCCCAGATGCCGCGATATCGCAAACGACCCTGCGCAACGCTGCGGCATTGTGGTCGCAAGCAAAAATGCAGCGTAAACTACCCGACCGTCGTCGAGAGGGATGCGCACCGTCACACGCTTCGCGCCACACTCTGCCTGCACTCGGTCGATTGCAACCATGGCGTGCAGCCTGCATGCGCCCAGCGATTCAAAAATCGTCGAGTCGCTTTCCATGTCCTGCACTCCAATAGGCCCCTTCTTGATGAGAGGCGTATAGCGCATCCGTCGCGACACATGAGACATGGCCCGTTTGAGAAGGACTCCCGCATTGCGGTATGTCAAGATGTTGCCCGACCCGGACACCGCGGAGTCATCCAATCCAGAATCAGTCATGCAAGAGGACCCTATCAGATATCGGCATGCCCTCTCCTACGTCAACGAGCATGGTCACACATATCGCGAGCAGGTAACGATAAACGATACCCGCCAATGTGGCTGATGCCTCGTCGTCTCGCGCGTGGAATAACCTTCTCTCGCCCGAAAAGGAACTCTGCATACAGGCAGACAGCCGAGACACGCACGCTCCTCCAACACACCTATTGATTTCGCGGACAAGGTAATGGTAGTCGTCAAGGGATATTGGCCCCAGCCTCACATAAAGGCTGAACCGGCATTGCTGGTCTGTCTGTACTACAAGCGCGACGGCCGCCCGGAGGTACGGGAGGCGCCAACACGACGCGACACTTGCCCCCGAGTACCGTGGAGCACATTGTATGCACCAGATTGTTCGACGTGAGCGATATGTGTTTTCTGTCCCGAGGGCTTTGTGGAGACCAGTGTTTTGATTAGTCTATGAGTTATCGCACTCGGACAAACTGGCCACATACCGTTTTGAATAGCTGAGAAATTCCGTCATTTCCATTTACGAACAAACCCCTCCCTCCTGACGCTCGTCGTCATTGGGCACGACTTCGGTTGTGCCCATTTTTTTGTCACCAACGAACAATCGGAAAAAACTGTTCACAAGCAAATAATTGAGGGGCGATTGCCATCTCTTCAATTTATCAGCCAACTACTCTTCGCAAACGTACGGTCGTCGGCAGCCGAGAACAAGCGGCGGTTGAATATTCCGCGCCGTAGGACCATCACAGGATATTGCATGAAACAGGACGCACGCGGATGACCATGTTCCAGGGTGTAGGCATTCTTCTTTCACTCATTGCCGTCTTTGGTCTCCTGAATCAAAGGTTTTTGAAATTGCCCGACACACTTGGCATCACCGCCGTCGGCTTGATTGTCAGCCTTTGCTTCCTGGTCGCTAGTTACGGAAATCCTGGTCTCGTTGTCGTTGCACGGAAGGTGGTCAGCAACGTCGACTTCGCGGACATAGTTTTCCACGGGCTTCTTAGTTTTCTCCTGTTCGCAAGTGCGCTTCACGTCGACCTGACGCGAATGCGCACGGTAAAACTGCCAGTATTCCTGCTAGCGACAGTTGGGGTGGTCATTTCTACCGCAGCGGTCGGTGCCGGATTTCACCTGCTGACCTTGGCGATGGGACACCCCGTTGGATGGCTATGGAGCCTCGTCTTCGGAGCGCTCATCTCGCCAACAGACCCCATTGCCGTAATGAGCGTCCTGAAGAGCGCCGGGGCCGCGGAGGACCTGAAGATAAAGATTGCGGGTGAGTCACTCTTCAACGATGGCACCGGCGTGGTTGCATTCCTTACGCTCGTTGGTTTGGCGACCGGAACGGCGGAATTCTCCCTAACCCAGGTGCTCGCTACGCTTCTCCGCGAGGTGGGCGGCGCCATTGTCGTCGGCGTTACCCTTGGATACGTTGCATTTCTCATGTTGCGCAGTCTCAAGAGCTACGCGGTTCAGATAATGGTGACGCTCGCACTCGCCACAGCCGGGTACAGCGCCTCAGAATTGCTGCATGTATCCGCGCCACTCGCGATGGTCGTCATGGGACTCGTCATTGGCAACCACGGAACGAAGAAAGCGATGTCTGCGCGGACGCGCGAACACCTGTTCGGTTTCTGGGGCCTGCTGGACGAGCTACTAAACCTTGTCCTGTTCGCGCTCATCGGACTTCAAGTCATTGCACTCTCATTTGAGTTCGACGTTGTATGGGTGGGTCTGGCCGCCGTCCCAGTTGTGTTGCTGGCTCGAGCGATTAGCGTGGCAATGCCGCTCGCAGCCTTGCGTGGCTTCCGCAAGGTAAGCCCACACTCGGTAAAAATCATGACGTGGGGCGGACTCCGCGGCGGCATTTCAATTGCGCTAGCGCTCTCGGTGCCGGACTTCCACGGCCGGGAGATGCTGATAGGCGTCACATATCTGGTAGTCGTATTCAGTCTTCTCGTGCAGGCCACGACCCTAGGAAGGTTGGTAAAAAAACTGACTTGCTGCACGGTTGCGCCCAAACGAACTGACGCGACAGAGGATGGACCGAATTCTCAACCCGGTACCGCTTGACAGAATGATTAGCAACTCCGCAGGAAGCGGCAATTCGACCGCTGGATATTTACGACTAAAGCAACAAAGGATAGAAAAAGCATGACTGATTTCAAAGACGCGCAGGTCGTCTCAGCGCAAGATACTCGCCGACGTGTTCTCGCCATCGTCGGTGCCTCATCCGGCAACCTCGTCGAATGGTTCGACTTCTACATATACTCGTTCTGCGCCATCTATTTCGCGCCGGCGTTCTTTCCCAGCGGCAACACCACTACGCAGTTGCTTAATACGGCCGGCGTATTCGCCGCAGGCTTCCTGATGCGTCCGATTGGCGGCTGGTTTTTTGGGCGACTGGCCGACAAACACGGCCGGAAGACATCAATGCTTGTGTCTGTTTACATGATGTGTGGCGGTTCGCTGGCCATCGCATTCCTTCCAACATATGCCCAGATTGGCGCGCTGGCACCCGCTCTTCTCCTGCTAGCGCGCCTGTTTCAGGGCCTGTCTGTTGGCGGCGAGTACGGTACAAGCGCGACCTATATGAGTGAAGTCGCGCTCAAGGGCCGTCGCGGTTTCTTCTCATCTTTCCAGTACGTGACGCTCATCGGGGGCCAGCTCTGTGCGCTACTCGTACTCATCATCCTGCAACAGACTCTCTCTGCGGACGAACTCAAGGCCTGGGGCTGGCGCATTCCGTTCATCGTAGGCGCAGGCGCGGCGCTCGTCGCGCTCTATCTGCGCAAGTCGCTAGAAGAAACGACGACCGCAGAATCGCGTCGTCAGAAGGAAGCCGGTACGCTGCGAGGTCTCTGGAAGCATCGCAAGGCATTTACATCTGTCGTGGGTTTCACTGCCGGCGGCTCACTCATCTTTTATACGTTCACCACCTATATGCAAAAGTATCTGGTGAACACGGCAGGGATGCACGCCAAGACAGCAAGCAATGTGATGACAGGCGCACTATTCGTCTTTATGTGCCTTCAGCCGCTCTTTGGCGCGCTATCCGACAGGATTGGTCGCCGCAAATCGATGCTGCTTTTCGGCGCGCTCGCGACGCTGTGCACGGTTCCGCTGCTACACGCTCTCAGGGATGTGACTAGCCCCTTCATGGCTTTTGTGTTTGTGACCATCGCCCTGACTATTGTCAGCTTCTACACCTCGATTAGTGGACTCATCAAGGCTGAAATGTTCCCGCCCGAAGTGCGCGCACTTGGTGTGGGCCTCTCGTACGCCGTCGGAAACGCGATGTTCGGCGGCACGGCTGAATACGTTGCGTTGTGGTTCAAGCAGGCCGGCAGCGAGACGACGTTCTACTGGTATGTGACCGCGCTTTGCGCCATTTCCTTTCTTGTCTCGTTCAGCATGCGCGATACCGCTAAGGAAGGCTATCTGCGTCACGAGCGTTGATTTGGTGAATAGAGGATGGGAGCCAGCGCTATTCCGCTGCCTGTTCCCTCTGCAGTGCGCGCTCAAGCATCTTGAAGCGAGGGGCGGGGGGGCAGGCGCGACCTCGTCATCTTAATAAAAAGTTACCGAGACAATGACCATCACTACGCTTCATCCCGCCTCTGAGCAGAAGCGCCTAGATGAAGTACGTCACGCAAAGCACGAACACCGGAATGTGCGTTATCTCGGCGGCGCTGCTACTTCGACCATGCCTCGCCCTGCTCCAACCCCGGGAAAGCACGAAGCGCTAACCCCCCAACCTAAAAAAGAAAAGGCTGCGCACCTGAGAGGTAACGCGGCCTTTTTGTTGGGTTTGGCAGATGAGACTCTCCGGTAAGAAAGCCTCATCTGCCTCCGATTACAGGTTGATAAGCGTGTTATCGACCGCCTGCTGCGTCTTGATGGTCTGCGCATTCGCCTGATAGTTGCGTTGTGCAGAAATCATGTGCACGAGCTCAGAGGTGAGGTCGACGTTCGAAGCCTCAAGCGCCCCACCCTGCAATGCTCCGTGGTTAGTCGAGCCCGGCGCCGAAATTTGCGGGACGCCCGACGAGTTCGTCGCTGCGTACTGATTGCCCCCGAGGTTGACAAGGCCGTTGGGATTGTTGAAGGTCGCCAGCGCTACCTGTCCGATGGCCATGGTCTGGCCGTTGGAGTACATCCCGACAATCGTGCCGTCCACGTCGACCGCGAAGGTTGCCAGACGCCCCGACTCGAAACCGTCTTGGCTAAGGTTATTGATGCCAGTTTTACCGCCGTACTGCGTCGTTCCGCCAATGCTCAGCGAAAGGCTCTGCGGTGTCGCGGAGCCGTCCGTTGTCGCCACAGTAAAGTCAAACGCAAGGGGCTTCGCCGTAGGGTTGCCCGCCGCGTCGGTCGTCGAGACCAGATTGCCAGAGGTATCGAACTTCGCCGTGCCTATCTGCGTAGCGGCGCCAGTTGTCGAGCCTGCGTACACGTCCCAAGAGCCGGCGGCCGTCTTCACGAAGTACATGTCGACCTGCTGCGAACCGCCGAGCGAATCATAGACCACAGTGGACGTCGCGTAGTTGTAGCTCGAAGGGTCGCCTTTCGCGAACGGGGTCGTCTTCGGCAAGCTGTCCTGCGCGTTCAGATTTAACCCCGCAGTGATAGCCGTAGTGGCCTTCGGCGGCAGATTACTCATCGGCACGCGCAACGGCACGGTTGACGCCGTGTTGACTACGCCCGACGCGTCGGCGTTGTAACCCATCAGATTCTGCCCGGCTCCGTTCACGATGTACCCATCGCGCAGCTCGAACACGCCGTCACGCGAATAGGTGAGCACCCCATTGCTCTGCATCTGGAAAAACCCGTTTCCGTTGATAGCGATGTCGAGCTCGCGCCCGGTGTTCGTGATACCGCCCTGGGTGAATTGCTGCTGCACTTGAGCGAGACGCGTGCCAATACCAACCTGGTTGTTGACAGCAGTGGCCACTGAGTTCGCGTACATATCCGCGAAACGCGCGACGCCCTGCTTGAACCCAACGGTGTTGGCGTTTGCGACGTTGTTGCCAATGACATCGAGGTCCCTCGATGCGCCGGCAAGGCCACTCAGACCGGTTTGATAACTCATGATATTTTCCTCGAGAAGAGCGAATCGTTAAACGATGGCCGCGAGGTCGTTCAGACCGACAATCGTGCCGTTAGACAGTGCGAGTCCGGGTGTTCCATCCGGCTGTTTGACTACCGCCTGAACGACGGACGTCGAGAAGGTTTTGAGCGGCATCTCCTTGCCGCCAACAGTTGCAGTCGCGGTGAACGTATAGGTGCCGTCCGGCAGAGGGTTACCGCTTTCGTCCTTGGGCTCCCAGCTGACCGGCACCGTCCCGGCTGACTGTTTTCCAAGATTTATCGTATCTACGACCTGACCAGCGGAGTTCTTGACTACAACCTGGACGTCAGTCGCATCACTTTCTAGTTGCAGCCCGAAGCCGGCGGACTTACCCTCGACGACGGCGGCAGAGTTACCAGGGGCAAGTACGGTGGACCCAATCAGCAATGCAGCCTGGGTCTGCTGACCCGCCGTGAGCTGCGCGGCCAGCGCGGCCAGCGACACATTTAGTTGGGCGATGCCTGATACCGTATTGATTTGCGCGAGCTGCGATGTCATCTGCGAGCTGTCCATCGGGCTCGTCGGGTCCTGATTCTGCAGCTGAGCGATGAGCAGACGAAGGAACGTGGCCTGGAGGTCTTCGGCCTGGTTGCTGCTCGCGGATTTGTTCGCCGCTTCCTTGCGCGTACTTGTGCCGTTGACAGAGTCGAGCAGCGCTTGCGAGGGCGGCGCGCTGTCCCTGAAATAGGTGTTTTGTGCGTACATGTGGAGTCCGGTTGGGTTGCTTATCGGAAGATGCCCAGCACGGTGTCAAACATCGTTGATGCCGCCTGAATGACCTTGCTGTTGGCCTGATAAAGCTGCTGGTAGTACATGAGGTTCGCCGCCTCCTCATTGATGTTCACACCCGACATCGACTGCTGCGCATTGCCAACCTGTTGGACAACGGCGTTCTGTGCTGCGGCCACGGATTTCAACTGGTTAGTGGTGTTGCCAATGCCGTTGACGTAATTGCCGAATCCGGTGCTGAGGGTTACACCATTGAATGCCTTGGATGTCAGGATGTTCGACAGGGCGAGCGCGTTGCTGCCGTCACCGGTTGCGCCCGTGTTGGGACCAATCGTGAACGTATCTCCGTTCGCTGGTTTGCCGGATAGTTCGAGTTTTACGCCGTTCATCTCGCCCGTTGTGCTGTTGGAGACAGTCAGCGCAAGACCTTTTACGGGGTCGTACGGCACAGGCGTATCAGCTGCCGTAATCTCAATCGTTGTTGGCGGTGTGCCGTCGACGGTGACCGTCGAGCCCACGGGAAATCCGGTCAGCTGACCCGGTTCGGGACTCGACATGAACTTCAGACTGGTCGGCGTTGACGGGATGAAATAATTACCCCCGGTCACACCGACACTCACCTTACCGTCGCCGGTGTTCGTGGTGCTGGGGCTACCAGTCACCGGCGACGCAGCTGCAATGGCGGCGCCATCCCTTGTCGCAAGACGAAAACTTTCGAGCGCGCCGCGCGTGGGCAAAACGGTAAAAGAGTCACC